>JAKOVF010000101.1 GCA_029782225.1 Chloroflexota bacterium
CAACACTACGGAATGTTGCGAATGATCCGAGACGCTTTTTCGATTCCAGGCCAACTACATTTCGATGCAAGTGGACGTCTCATTCAGGTTGTGCTGAATAGATCGCATTCGCTCGCCGAAACATTTCACAAGACCTGGCTTACCCTCTTCGCCCATAACGACTTGTCGCTTATTTTGGGCGAAATTTAGGTGTCAGGTCTCCGAAGACCTGTCAGGTTTGCTAACTTCTCACCGATTCAACGCCAGCAGCTTCTCCAAAATCTCCTCCTGTGATCAAGGCTTGATGACAATCACATTTTTGGCAAGGGTTTTAATTCTATCTCCGTCGGGCAGCACGACTGTAATGGAAACATGCCTGGTTTTTCCGGTTTTAATATCCCTTACAGTGCCAGATTTTCCCGCATGAACACCACTGATTACTTTACATGATGCCCCATCTCTAATAGCCGCCGGTGATTGGTCTTTCATAGGATCTCCTTTTCTCGGTTTTGATCGGGTGTTTAGTTTCCAGATCTGACGCTTCTCTCCAAATTCAGGGGGAGCAGCTTCTCCAGTATCTCCTCATCGCTCAAATCGGACTTCCAGCCATACGGCGCAAAGACGGCTTCAGCGAGCTTGCTGTGCGCCAGCTCCAGCCAGCCGTCCATTGCAAGCTGTGTTGGGCGGCACAGTCTCTTAGATTCGGATCACCAAATGTAAGGTATGAGGCGATATCGAACCTTTTGTGTGTATTCACTGTACCCTGGCAAATCCTTCTTTAAGAACTTTTCTTCGTCAAGAATTCTCCAAATAAATGCAGGGAATGATACTGCGATGATGACTAAGCCCCACCACGCGTCGAGTGCAAGGGGAATGCCGATAATCATGATAAGGACGCCCACATACATAGGATGCCTTACGAACGCGTATAGGCCAGTTGATATGACTCTCTGCCCCTCTACCGTCTCGATGGAAGCCCCTCCATAGCTGTTTTCTTTGAAAACGAGAATATTAATATACAGTCCCAGGGCAACCAGCACATCACCTGCTATTGAAATACAGGTTGGCACAGGCGACCACAGGAAGCGATGGGAAAGAGCTGAAAATATGAGTACGCCCAGTAGCGCCAACACACCGATCGAAATAGCAATCTTTTGCACGGGTGATTGCTCTTTGGTTGGACCAAACTTCTTGCGTCGCTCCAGTAGCGCCGGGTTTTTGATGGCAAGGTATAGTCCTATTGCACTCACAGAGACCATAAAGACAATGATAAAGACCCAGGCCTGCCAGTAATTTAGCGTCCCCGCCGGTAGGAAGAGTAATGCCCCCAATGCGATAACGCCAATCAGAAAAGTGATCAGTGTTTGAATGATGAGCTTGCCCATGGCATGGTGATCCTTTCCGGACCGAGGCCCATTGAAACAATTTCAATTACTACAATACCACGCTTTGTTGGGCTGCATACCTCTCCAGCCACACTATTTCTTATTCACAGACCATTTTCCTGTAAGAAAATCAAGGGCTAGATTAGCAAATACTTCCTTGCCAGGAAATGAGCCCGATTCATTGAAAAGCAGGGTGTGATCACCGTTGGGCACAATCCACAGGTATGAATTTGGAATGGCTCGATACATTTCAAGTGCTAACTCCACTGGAAAGAAAACATTTCGATCTCCATGGATAACGAGTGTGTCTGCTTTTATCTGACCAAGCATTGGGGGTGTGAAATTCATTTCTTCATAGTCTTCCCCAAAAGAACGAAATTGCTTGAACAAACTTTGTATTTGTTCCTCTCCTCTGGGATGCCACTGTTTCAAGAGTTGGGTCATTTCAGGTCCAAATTCATAGATTGACCGCAAGATAGCGCGTGCATTTTCAGGGAAATACGGTGTTCCAGAAAGAAGAACCATTGCTGCTACTCGTTCAGGTTGTAGTGTAGCGACATGGAGGAGTGACATGGCTCCAGTAGCGTAGCCAATTGCCTGAAAGTGGTCAATTCCAATGTAATCAAGAAGGTTAAGAATATCAATTGCAGATTCTCGATGGGTGTAATGTCCAGAAGGATTAACAGAACGACCATGACCCCTTAAATCTGGCACAATCACCCGATAGGTATCAGCAAATTTCGGAATCCATGGTTTAAAAATATCACCAGTATCGAAAAAGCCATGAAGTAAGACTAAGGGCGAACCTTTCCCGAATTCCTGGTAGAACAAGTGCGATTCAGCGGACATAAGATGATCCTCCTTTGTACTAATAAATCTGAAATTCGAAACGCTTACTTATGACCAAATTATATCGACGATTTTTCTGCAATCTGATACTCAAGCCCGTAAGGGGCAGCCTAACCGCTTGCGTTACCGGCGGCTGGGGAGAGAAAAGCTTGGAAACGGCAAATCGCCAAAGCTCAGAAAAAACCTCAAAAAACGCGGCGAGTCCCAGCCGTCCGGTGCACGTCGCAGTGCATTCCCGAAGGGGGCTGTGTTGGGCGGCATTTCGACGATGGCTTTCTCTTTCATGGTTTATATATCTTCCCCGTATAGGGGTCAATATTTACTCCGAAATCCGAATTGTCATTCAGCCAGTAATGACCATCACATCCCCAATTATAGAGACTAAATGGATAAGATTTGACAGACTACCACGACGTGAAGTATACTCGCGGCCTAATCTTGTCAGCGTCCCAAGGAGGTCTCGTTATGCCCCAGATCATTGTCACCGCAGCAGTCAACGATGTCGAGGAGTGGTTGAAGTTCAAGGCCCAGATGGTCCCCACAATGTCGTCGGTCGCGTCGGACGGGGCCAGCTACGTCGCCATGGATGGTAGCAACAAAGTCGCCAGCACTTGGGACGTTCCCGACATGGAAGCCTTCCAGGCAGCCCAGGGCTCCTTCTCTGAGGAACTGGCGGCTGCGGCGAAGCGAGCCGGGATGATCCCGTCGACTATGGTTGTGTACATCAAGAAGTAGACCGTTCGAGTCCGCGACGCAAAGGCAGCCTATCCCGGAATCAGCGAGCCGGCGGCTCTGGCGGGTGCTCAACGTACACAAGCGAACACCATATTGGGGGCCGCCGAACGGTTTGCGTTACCTGCGTGTGGGCGGGCGTGGACAATGCTTGAAAATGCCGCAGACTCCCCGCCGTCCGCTGCACGTCGCAGTGCATCCCCGAAGGGGGCTGTGTTAGCCCGCACCCCGCAACTTGAAGTGCGAGAGCAGAGCGCGGGCTTGCAGGAAATCAGACTATAACGCTTGCGACACGAACCTGCTACTTCTTCGCCCGCGCCAGTATCGCCTTGGCCGTCTCAGTCACCTGTTGAAGATGCTCAACTGGTGTGACTCGGTACTCCTGGCGGATAGGAATGGCGTTGACAAACTGTCCGATGGCCCCGAGGCTGTCGGCCTCCAGCAGGGCGAAGGCCACATGTTCTGGCGCAGCCCACAGCAGGAAGTGGACTTTGACGTTCAGCTCCGCCGCTATACCTTCGAGCTTGTCCGTCCCAGCAACGAAATTCGGCAGGGTCTCGCGGTTATAGCCTGGACAGTTATCTGGCGTGTGGGTCATAGTGACATGGAATAACATTGTCATTGCTCCTTTAAGATAGATGTTAGCTTGCTCAATGGGTAATTTCAGGTATGTTGGTTGGACAAAATTCGAGATGCCAGGTTGAACCCTTTGTTTTGGGCATGTACCTCCTTTCTTTACCGATTGCGAATTCTACCTCATGGGTATGACGCAGGATGCGCCCTGAATATGACTTGGTGGTTGCGAATCTTCTTACAGGATAATTGTAATGCGCGGGCTAACGGTTTGCGTTCGCGGCGACTGGGCGGGACGAGACTCGGCTTGGATAAAAGTAAGGTGAACTAGCTCACATTTTGTGTGTGAGGATTCATCATATCTTGTTCGAAGACCGGACATCATCTATATGGAAACACGCAATTCTCAGTCCAGCGGCCGAGCAACAGAGCAGATGGTCTTCGAACGTCTTGCGCTACGCCTAAGCGCGCGACGAAATGGCACGCACAGTTGGCATGCCGATCACGCCTGCCTTCTGCAAATTCGCGCGTAACACCGGATCATCCATGTACTTGCGGACACTTTCCGCATCGTTCCATTCTGTAACGACTGTGATGGTGTTGGGGTCATCCACATCGCGGTAAACTTGGCTGACGCCAGTTGCGCCGGAGGCCTTACGGTAAGCTTCGCCTTCGTCAAAAACCAGCCGCCACTTTTCATAGTCGGTGACGGTCTGGCGATGAATCGAGTAGATCATCAGTTATTCTCCTTTGTTGAATAGTGTGCGCTCTCTGAGCAAACTCGGACGAACAGTTAAGGATCAACGTTAGTGAATCAATCAAAGCTTTGAATGTATGGGCAGACTCCTCTCTTTGTCTTATCCGCTCACAATTGCATGTCACAATGCGTGCGGTCAAACGAACGACCCAACTATCGCTTAGCGGACAGTTTCTACCTCAGACTCCAATTGGTGCTGTTATATCGACCTTCCTGTGCGCCAGTTCCAGCCAGGTGGGACGGGCGTTGTACAGGTTCGTCAGAGTCCGCTTACTCGAGGTGACAGTCACTTCCGCCCCCTCCGTTTCGCTTCGGGGGTGCTCTGCAAAAGTGACTGTCACCTGTGGATTTAACCACCGATCTCGCTGCTCCACCAGTTCCTTTGCGGCCTGACTGATCGCCTGCACGCGCGGGTCATCTTTAGGTTCTTTGCCCGGAGCCCACGTAAGGATGATGGTTCAAAGCAGGTTGCATTGTTGTAAGTCAAATCATTGCCCACCCCATGGCGATTTATGATATCCCTGGACAGATTCTAGCATACATCCATTTCCAGTGTCATTGCCCCGCCTGCCCTCGGCGGGGACATTCCCCTCATTCGTCGGGGAATGTCCCCGCACGCGGGGATTGTCCCCGTAGTTCGGGGATTGCCACGTCGGGACAAGCGCCCTCCTCGCAATGACATCGATGTAGCTCCCATCGAGCTCCCATCGAGCTCCCATCGAGGTCCCATCAAGCTCCCATCGGCTCCCATCAGGGTTCCATCGGGCATC
This sequence comes from Chloroflexota bacterium, assembly GCA_029782225.1. Taxonomy (GTDB): domain Bacteria; phylum Chloroflexota; class Anaerolineae; order Anaerolineales; family Villigracilaceae; genus JAKOVF01. The sequence goes on from JAKOVF010000101.1 coordinate 5,046, forward strand.
CCATCAGTATTCGGAGAAGATCGGGTGGAAAAGGGAGGATGTTCTGGCATATTGCGTCCTGGCTGCCGGGCCCATGCGTAACGCACCCTAGCTCAGACCGTCCCTGTGCAGGGGTAGATGTATATCTGATGGGCCAGTGTAAAACGCTCCATGACCATAATGATAAAATGAACCATCCATTCTCCGGGAGCAAATGATGAATAAAGCTCGTTTACGCGGACGTTATCGTAAAATCGTCTTCTTCTTCTGGGGCGTGATTGCCCGCTTCATCTGGTGGGAGCTTTTCCTGGCGCGCATTGGCCTGCGTCCATGGGTAAGAAGCACACGCCCCGAACGTTTCCGAAGGGAAGCGGTCCGCTTTCGCAACCTTGCGATCCACATGGGCGGTGTCATGATCAAGGTGGGACAGTTCCTATCGTCACGCCTGGATGTTCTGCCGCGCGAAGTCACAGATGAGCTTTCGGGCCTGCAGGACGAGGTCCCGGCCGAAGCGTATGGAGCGATCAAAGAGCTGGCGGAAAGTGAACTCGGCGGGAGTCTTTCAGAGAAATTCGAATGGTTCGACGAGACCCCTCTTGCAGCGGCCTCACTGGGCCAGGTCCACCGCGCCCGCTTACGGGTCACGAATGAGGCGCAGCCTTTCAGGGAGGTGGTGGTCAAAGTCCAGCGTCCCTCCATTGAGCAGATCGTGGAAGTGGATCTCTCCGCCCTAGACCGCGTGGGCAAGGTCCTCATGCACTATCGTCCCGTCCGCGAACATGCGGATGTGCCGGCGCTCCTGCGCGAGTTCTCGTCCTCCGTGCGGGAAGAGATCGATTACCTTCACGAAGCCGAGAATGCCGCCCGCTTTTATGAGATGTTCAGGGACGACCCCCACGTGCATGTGCCGCGCATCGTGAAAGAGCTCTCAACATTGCGCGTGCTGACGCTGGAGGATGTGTACGCCATCAAGATCACGGATTACGCCGCCATCACCGCGGCTGGCATCGACCGGGCGGACGTGGCGACGCGGCTGTTCGACACCTATCTCAAGCAGATCTTTGAAGACGGCTTCGTTCACGCGGACCCGCATCCTGGCAACCTTTTCGTGACGCCTCTTGGCCCTGAGAGCGATTCCCCTCGCCGCTGGCAGTTGACCTTTGTGGACTTTGGCATGACCGCCCAGGTGCATGAGGGTGTGCGCGAAGGCCTGCGGGAGATGTTGATCGGCGTGGGGACGAAGGACGCCTCCCGTGTGGTGAATGCGTATGAGAAGCTGGGCATGATCCTGCCCGGTGCCAATCTGGACCTGCTGAAGAAAGCCGAAGGGCGAGTGTTTGAGCGCTTCTGGGGTATGTCCATGAGCGAGCTGCGCAAAACGAACCCCGCTGAACTGCGCCAGTTTGCGCATGAATATCGTGATGTGATATACACCATGCCGTTCCAGGTGCCGCAAAACCTGATCATGCTGGGACGTACCGTGGCAATCCTCTCAGGCATGTGCACGGGCCTTGATCCCAACTTCAACCTCTGGAACCAGATCGCCCCCTATGCGCGCAAGCTGGTGGAACAGGAAGCCACAAAAGGGCTCGATTACTGGCTGGAGCAGATCGGGGAATTGGTGCAGACGCTGCTTGCCCTGCCTTCACAGGCCAGCCGCGTCCTGGCCCAGGCGGAAGCAGGGGGGCTGGTGGTGCAGGTCCCGCAGATCAGCCGCGATGTACGCGGCGTCATCAAGTCCATAGACCGGCTGACCACAGGAGTGGTGTTCACTGCCGTACTGCTTGGCGGCGTGTTTCTCTACAACGCCGGCAACGTGATGTTTGGAGAAGCCCTACTGGGGGCCTCCGGCGTGCTCCTGCTTTGGATGTTGTTTGTGCGGAGGAATTAGAGCCTTTCGCGCCCCCGAAGGCCGCTCCCCGCACCTCCCGAAGGCCGGTTCGCCCCGCTGGGCTCTCGGCCCGAACGGGGACACACCTGCACCGAACGCAGGCCGTTTCGCCCCATCGGGCTCACGGCCCGAACGGGGTACGGTGTCGGGACGATGTGCGGTTCGGGGCAGGCGTCGCCCCGTCTTTGGTGTACGAACGTTCATGATCAACATGCCCCGCTGTTGAGATCACGCGCTATCTCAAACAGCGGGGCAGCTTCATTTCAGGCATATCTGAAACCGATTGTCAAATCACCCTCACGATCGGATGCAAGGAGATCAAAGCCGGGAGTTTGACGTTGGCCTCGACGGCCTGCGTAGAGACAGCGGTCGTCTTTACACGCGAGCTCTGTTCCTCCGCTGCTGTGATGTTTGCCGGGCAGGACGGGTCGCGCGGATTGGTGCATTGTACTGGGACGACTGTCGTGCATGTGCCGAGTGCCATACAGCTATCGGCCGGGTAGCTAATCACCGGGCACTCTGCCGGGTTCTGACACTGCTCTCCCGCTTCATTCGGGCAAGTTCCATTCTGGACGCATGCAACCGGAGGAACAGCGCCCGGCGGGGGATCGACAGGTTCGTCGGCGCGCGCGGGCAAAACAACAACTGCTAGAGCGAGAAGGGTCAGGGTAATAGCGATGAGTGTTTTCATGTTGTCCTTTCTTTCTATCCATTAACCTTCGAACCACATCATAGATGAAAAAACTCCGGGCGGCGTTGGTCATTGTTTGTCTTCATAACTCTTGCCAACTTTTGTGCTGTGCCCTGCCGCATCGAGGCGGGGAGGTTCCTCTGGTAATCATGGTCTGGCCCCACGGTTCGAGGCCGGTGTCGGCCCCCGTAGCTGTTGGCCCGCCTGTGCTTGCGCACGGCGCAAGCGAACGGGTGCGTTTTCCGGACGATTTGCGGCTCTCTGCTTAAATGCACAGCGACACCGGCGCGGATTGTAGAATCCGCATCCCGGTGCCGCTGAATTGTCGTTGCCCCGCCTGCTCCCCTGCACCTTCATCGATTGGTAATGAATGGTGCGGGGCTTTCGGCGGGGTTGCGAGAGGCCATCAGGCCGACAAAGCGATCTCGCTATTCTTCTATTCTTTTTCGTCCATCCGTTTGATGGCGGCGTCCAGCAGGCTGCGCCAGGCCATTAACATCTCGCGGCGGGCTGTGTTGCGGTGCTCCAAGAAGCCCTCGGGCAAAAGTCCTTCGATGGCCGAACGCATCTCATCACGTGCCTTTCTGAAATGCGCACGCGCCTCTTCGGGGATCTCGCGTTTGAACTTACCGGTCTGTTCAGAATTTTCAACCATAATCAACTCCTTGCTTTATTTCATTATAGCACTTGCACGAACAAGATGTCGTCCTGAGCGACCGTATGGGGCGAAGAATCTCCAGTAACCATCCCTCTATTCGTTACCTGAGATTCTTTGCCGCGGGGCGGCTCACATGTGCCTGCGCACTGCGTCTTCGCGCAGCGAACGGCGGTGCGGGCAGAATGACATGCCCATTACGGAGTCGGAGTTACTGTGACTGTGGAGGTCGGCGGACCGCTGCTTGTACTGGTGGCGGCTGCGCCCTGCGTGCTGGTTGCGCCCGGGGTGCTTGTAGTCGTAGCGCCGGTTCCGCCAATGACAATCACAACGGTGAGCGAATCGCCAAAGAACGTTCCCTTGTCATCGGCCATGCGCCATGTGCCGGTAATCGTACCGGTTTTTCCCGTCGGTGCGGTCATAGGTACCGAGATGTCATAGCTTGCTCCCGGCGCAACGGTTTGAGGGAGCGCAAGTGCCTGTGCGCCCATGGCATCCCCGCCGATCAGGCTGAACTTGAAGGCTGTGGTCCAGGCGCATGTCCCCGTATTTTGGACGCGCCAGGTCTTGGTGAAGCTTTGTCCGGGTGTCATCTGCGTGTTGTCCGGGATGGTCACATCGGTGACATAGACGAGGCGCGTGCAGAGTGGTACGCCGCCAACGGCTGTACCGGTTCCCGCCGCCAGAGTCGAGAAAGGGGTGGTAAGCACGGGAAGCGTGATGGTTGGCATCGGCGTCACAGTGAGAGTGGCTGTCGGGAGCGCGATCGCGGTCTGGGTCAGGGAGGATGAAAAGGTTCCAACCGCCTCGGTGCGGATCGTGTCAGGGTTCACGGTTGGCGTCAGTTCGGCTGCGGAGGGACCACATGCTGCGAGAAGAAGAGCAAGCCCTCCAAAAAGTGCGAACAACGTTTTCTTGCGTATAGTTTGCATTATCTAAATCTCCTTATCTTTTGCAAAGCAGACGGCTATTTTACCCAATCTTTGCTGCTTCACATATGAGCAATCCCCCTACATGTCTCCTACAGGACCAAAAAACGCCCCGAAAGGCGTTCTTTTCAGTTATTCATGCGCAGATTACTCGCTGATCAGCCATTCCTTGGCTGCCTCTTCCTTATCAAAGTACATGAGCGGCTGGCCGGTAAACCTTGTGAGCAGGTCGCCGAGCGTGCGCTTGATGCCGGTCACTCCCAGAACTGCTGTCTTATGGATGCGGTCCTTTGTCACTTTGGAAGCGGCGTTCAGCACCGGCATCAGGTCGCTGTTGATCTCTGTATCCTCGAAATTGGACATCACCAGCACCGAATCCACTGGCTCATTTATGACAATCGACTCCACCTCAGAGAGTTCCCGTCTGACAGCGGCCGTGTTAAAGAACAGTCTCGAAAAATCCTGGTATAGAATTCTTTTCCCCTGATATTCGATCCACTTTGAGCGCATGTCTTCCTCCTTATGAATTACGCTACCGCGGGTGACTTTCTGTATAGAGCGCCGCTCCTGTGGCGAGGCCGCCAACCAGCTCCCAGATGCCCACGGCGATGAAACGAGTGGGTGCAATGCCAGCAAGGACAATGGTTGTGAAGATCGCGAATGTAAGTGTACGGAATGGAACTGTCCATGTGTAGAACTTTTTCAGGTCATTCCACGCCGCCAGCACATAATAGATTCCCATATTAAAAGAAGCCATGGATGCAGCCGTGGCGTAAACAACAGTGTAGTCCCCTGCCGCGCGCTGCGCACGATCAATCACTTCAAAGCCAAGGATGGATAAAAGCAATTCAGGGCGGATCAGCCCCACAGTCCCGAACAGAATCGCAAGGATTCCAAAGATAAACATCGTCCAGCCGGAGGTGTCGCGAATCTTCATGGCGGTGTTGTTCTCCTTTAAAAAATTATACACGTTTAAGGCAGGATAACTTCTTTCAAAATTGTTTGGTATGGCCTTTTCTGCTATACTTGCAGCGCGTGCTCCGGGTCTTGCTGATTGCAGGGCAAAACTTCGCAGAGGTCATCATGGCAAAACATCTGGTGCTTGTGGCAGGAAATATCGGCGCGGGGAAGACATCTCTGACAGAACGCATCGGTTCGCGCCTGGGCTGGTGGACAGGGTATGAATCTGTCGCAGACAACCCGTATCTGCCGGATTTTTACAGCGACATGCGCGCCTGGTCCTTCCATCTGCAGATCTTTTTCCTCGGGCACCGTGCCGACCAGTATCTCGAAGCTGCGCGGGATGCCCGCTCCGCTATCCTGGACCGAAGCATTTACGAAGACGCCCACATCTTTGCGCGGGCCCTGCATCATATGGGTAACCTGGCCGAACGCGATTACCTGGCCTATCGCAACCTGTTCAATCTCGTGGTCAACGGCCTGCCGCGTCCTGACCTGCTCATCTACCTGAAGGCCCCTGTGCATGTATTGATGGATCGCATCCGACGACGGGCCCGCAACATGGAAACCGGCATCACGACTGAATATCTGGGTCTGCTCGACTCTTTCTATGATGAGTGGCTGAACGCCTTTGATATGTGCCCTGTGCTGACGATTCGCACGGATGACCTGGATTTTGTTCATCAGACGGGACACCTCGAAACGGTGGTGCAGCGGATTCAGGATAAACTTGCAGGCAGGGAAGTGGTTGATCTGACGAAGAGTTAATATTGGTTTCAGGAGTTTGAATGAATTTTAGTTGTGTGATGTTTCAATTGAATGGTATGGGCGATGAGGAGGAGATGCCGCGATGCCGGTAAACCTGCTTGCAAAAATCCCTTTATTTGTCGACCTCCCGATCGAAGAGCTGGAAAGATTGATGGAGGCCCTGGATACGCGGGTACTCGAACCCGGGGAAATTCTCTTCCATGAAGGGGAGCCTGGGGAGCATCTCTACATTGTCATGAACGGCGTACTGGAGATCATCATGGGGGAGGGCCGGCCCGATGAACTGGTCCTGAATGTTCTGCGCCAGGGCGAATATTTGGGCGAGATGAGCCTGATTATTCCGGGTGGTAAACGCACTGCCAGTGTGCGGGCGCGCGAAACGGCTGTTCTGCTTTCGATGAGCCGAACTCAATTCATGGACCTCACGAAGCGCTATCCGCTCCTCGCTTCATCCATGGTGACTGTTCTCAGCCAGAGGCTGGATGCTACAAACACATCCACATTTCGCGAGCTGACGGAGAAGAACCGTCAGCTTCAGACCGCATACGATGAGCTGAAAGCCGCGCAGGCGCAATTGATCGAGAAGGAACGCCTGGAGCGCGAGCTGCAGGTCGCGGCGGAGATCCAGCTCAGCATCCTCCCCGATGAACTGCCCAAAGTGAAAGGCTTCAACTTCGGTGCCCGCATCCTGCCGGCCCGTCAGGTGGGAGGCGATTTCTATGATGTCTTCCAACTGGACAGAAATCGTATGGGCGTCCTGATCGGTGACGTGGCCGACAAAGGCGTCCCATCTGCGTTGTTTATGGCGCGCGCCCATGCCCTCATCATGGCAGAGGCAGATATCGGACTAACGCCGGGCGAAGTGATGGGGCTGGTCAACCGTCACATCACGCGCCTGCAAAAGTCAACTCAGTTTGTCACTGTATTGTATGGAATTCTGGACCTGAATACTGGGGAATTCAGCTACGCGCGTGCGGGCCACGAGCCACCGCTCATTCTGATGCCGGATGGAAGGGTGGAGCGTGTGCCCCACAGCCCGGGCATGGCCATTGGCCTGTGGGAAAGTATCACGCTCGACGAGCGCATGATTGAGCTGGCGCCCGGCTCCACGCTCCTTCTTTTTACAGACGGCATGACCGATTGCCGCGATCCGGATGGAGAGGCGTTTGGCATCGAGCGCATTAAGCAAACGCTATGTTATTACACTCATCTCACAGCGCAGCAGGCCTGCGACGAACTGCTTGATACTCTCAAGCGCTATCAGGATGGCGCCAAGCAGGATGATGATGTAACGCTCGTTGCCGTCCGCGTCGAGTGATGAATTCTCCTCTCCCCGCGGGAGAGGGGTGAGGGCCTAATGCAGCGCCTGTTCCAAATCCGAGATCAAATCCTCCACGTTCTCGATTCCCACTGAGAGCCTCACCAATCCGGGGTCCACTTCCAGCTTCGAGCCCTGCGTGGAGAGATGCGTCATCGCTGCGGGGACTTCGATCAGCGATTCTACTCCTCCCAACGATTCCGCCAGCGTAAATATTTTTGTGGATTCTGCCACGCGGACAGCTGCGTCGCGTCCGCCCTTCATCACGAACGAGATCATGCCTCCACCGTTTTTCATTTGTCGCTTCGCCACATGGACCTGGGGATGGCTCTCGTGAAATGGGTACATCACCCCTTTAACTTTCTCCTGCTTGCAGAGAAATTCTACGATCCTTTCGGCATTCGCCGCGTGCCGATCCATACGGATGGGAAGGGTCTTGATTCCCCGTAGAACAAGGAAGGAATCCATCGGGCCAAGCACGCCGCCGATCGCGTTCTGCAGATAAGCCAGTTTTTCCTTCAGTTCTTGATCTTTCCCGATAATCGCGCCGCCAACCACATCCGAATGTCCACCAAGGTATTTAGTCATCGAGTGGACTACCAGATCGGCGCCCAATTCAAGCGGGCGCTGCAAATAGGGTGTCGCAAACGTATTGTCTACCACCAGTAAAGGCTTGTTTGGATGATGCTTGACTACCTCTGCCACCGCGCGGATATCTGAAACAGCCAGCAAGGGATTTGTCGGAGTCTCCAGCCACACAATCCGCGTGGAGGCGGTCAATGCTTCGGCAAGATTCTCTGGATCGGTCGTGTCGGCAAATGTAAAGTCCAGGCCGAAGCGGCGAAGGATCTTGTCAAACAGGCGAAATGTTCCCCCGTAGACATCATTTCCTGCAACTGCATGGTCACCGCTCGAAAGCAATCGCAGAACGGTATCCGTCGCGGCCATGCCAGATGCGAAAGCCAATCCCCAGTCCCCGGTCTCCAGTTCTGCCAGGCAATCCTGCAACGCCTTCCTCGTGGGATTCAAAGTGCGCGAATACTCATAACCCTGGCGCGGCCTGCCAATTCCATCCTGCATGTACGTGGATGTAAGATAGACCGGCGTCATCACCGCGCCGTTGTTGGGGTCAGGTTCCTGGCCTGCGTGAATCGCTAAGGTCTCGAATTTCATGAAATCTCCTTTGGCATCATTGCATAAATAATTGTGCCATTATAAACTCCTTACTCGCTCCGCTTCATTTTCAAGCATGTGCATGGATAGCCGTTATTGTCTCCGTCAAAGCGGCTGATTTCCCGAAAGCCTTCGCTCTCGTAAAGCGCAATGGCCTTTTTGTTTCCAGCGAGCACGATGGTCCATGCACCTTCGCCAATTTCTCGTACGCCAATTCTGAGCAGCTCGCGGCCGATTCCCTGACCGTAATAGTCAGGGTCAATGTACAGCCAGGCCAGGTAATCTCCGTCCACGCCGACAAAGCCAACCACTTTTTCATCCTCAATTGCCACAAATTTCCGGCTCCATTTCAAATCTTCTACTTCTTTGTCCTGCTCGATAGGGATAAATCCGCGCGGGTCGCAGGAACAGATCAATTCATCCGGCCGGGCGCGGTCATGGACCTGGCAAATTGCTTTCCAGTCCTGGTCTTGATAGCTGCGGTATGTGATCATGAGAATTCCTGGGTGCTGGTTTTGCTTTTCACGAAGCTCATAAAGTCCAGCGTCTCATTCAGGAAACCAGCGCTTTTGTCCCGTTGAGCGGCAAGTGCTTTTCCGATCAAAGGTTGCCACTCACGGAACTCCGTCTGTGCCCATTTTGCTGCAAGAGGCTTGGAAACAATCGTGCCATGCTCCAGCGCGTGCAAAGCCCGACACATAGTAAGCACCGCAAAAGCGTGATACTCTGGGCCGCGCTCCGTTAGCCACTTCGGATTCTTGAGCATGGGAAACCACCATTCACTCAAAACACCCTTTACGGCCCTTCGTATCTCGCCTGGTAAGACAGGGTCGATCAAAGTTTTTGGATCGGGCCCTTCTAGCATAGCACCACACTCACGGATGACATGCCGTTGAATGATCCAGTCGCTGCCAGGGCGATCCAGGTAGAAATCTCCTTCGTTGACTGTGGGGCAGGGATGTCCATTTGGATCGTGGCGGCGGATCAGATCCTTTGGGATGTATGAGCCTTCGAGTTTGGATGCCCATTTCAAGCCGCTTGATCCGATGTCCTTGTGCATACACTCCAGTTTCGACACGGTTGCATCTGACAGGATATCCTCAGTGAGGACGACAAAGTCAATGTCACTGGTCTCCGGGTTGAAATCTCCGCTGGAAAGCGAGCCATATAAATACATGCCTATGAATTGTTCGGCCAAAACATCTTTTACTGAACGATGAAGTACAGCCAGGATGGCATTGACATCCTCATAGGGTGTGTATTGTTTTGCTGACATCCTTCCCCTATTTATAAATCTTTCCATCTTTCGCAACCCAGACATCGGATGCGAAGCGCTCAATGAAGTTTCTATCGTGCACAACAGCAAGGACGGTGCCTTCGAAGTTTTCCAGCGCTTCTTCAAATCTCTCGCGGGAAGAAATATCCAGATGGTTGATCGGCTCATCCAGGATCAGGAATGTACAGCCCTGCGCGACCAGAGTTGCCAGTTGCAATCGTGCGCGTTCGCCATAGGACAATTCGCGCGATGGCCGCAGCGCATCATCGCCTTTGAAAAGGAAATAGTGCAGGAAGTTGCGCGTCTCGGTTTCGTTCATGGGCGTGACCTTCTGAATGATCTGCACCGCATTCAAACCGGGATCAAGTAACTCCTGTTCCTGCGCCATATAACCGAGCTTGACCGCGCCGCCGAGACGGAATGTCCCGGCGAGGGGAGGCATTTTGCCGATGATCGTTCGGATAAAGGAGGTCTTCCCTGCACCGTTTGGCCCGGTCAATACGATACGTTTACCGGCGCGAATGTGCAGGTTTAGGTTCTCCAGTAACGGATTCTCCTGCGCGTAGCCAATTGAGAGTGACTCTGCAACCAATACATCTTTCGATTGATGATCAGGTTTTCCGAAAGCCAATTTCATCCTCCAAGACGACTGCGGTTTTTCTACTCGCTCATCTGATTTCAAATACCGATCCAGTTTTTTTTCCCTTGATTTGGCCTTGACGGCAACTTTCTTGGCAATCCTACGCACACCCGGCTGGCGAGGTGTGGTAGTCATTTCCACATGCAGTGCCTGTTGTTTTGTGTTGTTAATATCCTGCTTCATGCGCCGAATTTCGTATTCCTGATCGCGATAGGCAGTCAATTGTTTCTCATATTCTTTCCTCTTGTATTCGAGATAGTCCCTGTAATTGCCCGGATACGCGCGAATGGAATGGGTTGTTGAATCCAATTCGAGAATGGATGTGACCGTGTTATCCAGGAACCGGCGGTCGTGCGAAACGATCAGCGCCGCGCCCTGAAAATGCGAGAGCCAGTCTTCCAGCCATTCGAGCATTTCGATATCGAGATGGTTGGTTGGTTCATCAAGCAACAGCAGGTGTGGCTCATGCAGGAGAACGCGTGCGAGCATTAGCCGAGTCTTTTGTCCGCCGCTGAGGTGTTCGACAGAGGTGTCGAGAGGAAGACGTGCAAGGCCGAGGGGTGTCAGGACGGTCTCAGGTTGCAGATTGAAGGTCGAGAGCCGGGCGAGGGCATCATCATAACGCGCTTGAAGAGTTGCATTGTCGGGGTGCTGAGTCAATGCCACAGCGAGGGTGGCCACTTCAGCGGCGGGGTCGACACGCGAAACGGGATCAAGCCCGAGGGCGGATTGAAGCGTCTGACCCAGCGCGAAGTCCATGCCCTGGGCAAGATATCCAACCCGGAGATTCGGGCGCGTCGAAGCGACGTTCCCAGAATCAGGCTGTTCAATCCCTGCCAGGATTTTCATCAAAGTGGTCTTGCCCGAACCATTCGGGCCGATCAGACCGATGCGCTCGCGCTGACTGATATTGAACGTGATATTCTGTAAAACAGGCTGGATGCCGTAACTTTTGTTGAGGTTGTGAATACTAAGCATAAGACTTCCTGTAGTTAAAAACGAAAACCGAGGGCAATCCCTCGGCCGTTAACGCCAGCACAGGCTGACGTGAATCATCACAGCGGTGGTGCCCTAAAATCTTGGTTGGTTACAGGATGTCTGTCATTCGTAGCGCTCCTACTAATCCCGGACAGAGGAAATTATAACATGCTGAGGTAAACTTGTGACGCGATCCGGCGTCTATGAGACCAGAGGAGATTATGACCAAAACAATATTAGCAGTTCTTGCACATCCGGATGACGAATCGTTTGGCCTGGGTGGTACGCTGGCGCTGTACGCGCGCAAGGGATATGACACCTATTACATCTGCGCAACGCGCGGGGAGGCGGGTACGGTGGATGCAGAGCATTTGGACGGCTTCAAGGACACGGCTGAATTGCGCACCGATGAGCTGCAGCGCGCAGCGAAGATCCTGGGGCTTAAAGATGTCATCTTTTTGGGCTACCGCGATTCGGGCATGCCCGGCTCGGACGACAACAAACATCCCAATGCACAGATCAACCATTCTGTGGATGAAGTGGCCGGACGCATCGTCAAGTACATTCGCGAGCTCAAGCCGGACGTGGTGCTGACGTTTGACCCGATCGGCGGATATAAACATCCGGACCACATTCACATCCATAACGCCACGGTGCTGGCCTTCAACAAGGCGGACGACGCTTCCTTCCACCCCGAGGCCGGGTCGCCATTTAAGCCGCGCGCACTTTACTTTCAGGTCTTCCCGCGCTGGTTCCTCAAGACCATGACTCGTCTGATGCCAATTGTTGGCAAGGACCCTACGAAATGGGGCCGGAATGGAGATATTAACCTGAAGGAGCTGGCCGATGTGGATTTCCCGGTCCACGTTCGTTTGGATATCCGTTCGGTGGACGATATCAAGCGCGAAGCTGGCGCGCAACACGCCTCTCAAGGCGGAGTCGGGATGCGCCGCGGCCTGATGGGATTTGTCACCCGAGTGTTTGGAGAGCATGAGGACTACATGCAGGCCTATCCACCGGTAAACGGAAACCTCGGCAGAAAGTCCGACCTGTTCGACAGTATTTAGGCAGATTTGTTCCGTTTTGTGCGGCCGGGAACCCTCCCAGCCGCTTTTTCGTTTAGGGAGTGACAGCTCTGCCACAGAGTCACAGGGAACATGCCGAGATTTTTAATAGAATTCCCGTGTCTCAATGTCTCCGCGGCAAGCCGCTGCTTTAGCGTAGGCAAGACTTTGGGAAAGGTGTTAGAATTTTTTGCAGAGCATCCTGATCGCCCCCTCCAGGGAAAATTATGACTGAAACCATCGCCTTAAACCCCCCGCGCCGTTTGAACTTTGCACGGATCATGGAAGTATTGCTTCAGCCAGTCCGCACCTTTGGCCTGGTCGTGGAAGAGAACCGACCAAGTTGGTTCACCCCGATGCTGGCGTTGAGTTTGTCTTCATTTTTGAGCATGGTCGTCAGCGGATACTTGACCGCGCGCGCTGCTTCGATGGGAGAAGTGCAATTGCCGCGTGACTGGCAGTATTGGACGCCGGACATGCAGAACAATTACATGCAGGCGCAGCAATCCATGCAGGGTTCTGTGTTCACTTATGTCATTCCACTGGTGTCCGCGCTCGTCGCGCTGTGGCTGGGCTGGCTCATTCTGAGCGGGCTGCTGCATTTGGGTTCGACGCTTTTGGGCGGACGCGGTTCGATGCAGAGTGCGCTGAACATTGCGGCCTGGGCCAGCCTTCCCTTCGTCATCCGCGATGTATTACGCGTGATTTATATGCTCATTGCGGGCCACTCCATTACCAGTCCCGGGCTTTCCGGCTTTGCCGGAAGCGGGGCCTTTCTTTCGCAGCTCCTTTCCCGCATAGACCTCTTTTTCATCTGGACGTGCATCCTGCTGGTTCTCGGTTTCGCCGTGGCAGACAGCCTCCCCAAAAACAAGGCCATCGCCGACGTGTTGATTGTGACTCTCCTGCTTTTGCTCGCGCAGGCGGGGATTGGCACGCTGATCGCAAACCTGGGCGGCATGGCGGTCCAGCGTCCTTTCTTTTAGCTTTTGTTAAAACAATGTCATGCTGAGGAGCGTAGCGACGAAGAATCCCATTTTCAAGATTAACCAGGCTTGCATACCAGATTCTTCGCTCCCTGCGGTCGCTCACATCGTCCCGATGTCCTTCGGGAGAATGACATTCTCTTGAACATATTATTCTATGAGTTCCTCACTTATCCACGTTACCGGCTTGAAAAGGCATTACCAGATGGGCGGTACAACTGTGCGCGCCCTGGATGGCGTGGATTTGGATATTCCCGCGCACACGTTTACGGTCGTGATGGGACCTTCCGGCTCGGGCAAAAGCAGTCTGCTTTATCTGCTCGGCGGCCTGGATCGGCCCACCGCGGGCGAGATCACGATCAACGGCGAGAGGCTGGATCAAATGGACGAGAACGCGCTGGCCCTCTTCCGCCGCAAGACAGTCGGGTTTATCTTTCAATCGTTCAATCTGGTTTCGAGCATGTCCGCTTTTGAAAACGTGAGCTTTCCAATGCAGTTCGCGGGGATTTCGGCAGCGGCCCGCGCCGAAAAATCGCGCAGCCTGCTGGGACAGGTGGGGTTGGCTGACCGCGGACATCACAAACCTTCTGAGCTTTCCGGGGGACAACAGCAGCGGGTTGCGGTCGCGCGTGCCTTGGTCAACGACCCCGGGCTGATCTTCGCCGATGAGCCAACGGGCAACCTTGATTCGGCCAGCGGTATCGCCATCATGCAATTATTGTCGGATCTCCACAAATCCGGGCGGACGGTCCTGGTCGTTACCCACGATCCACGCATGACGCGTTTTGCCACGCACAAGATTTTCCTGCTGGATGGAAGAATTGTCACTGAGGGTCAGTATCAGGCTGCCGTCTCCGAAGCGGCGCAGGCTTCTCCGGGTTAGGCCACTTTCACAATGGGAGAATGCATGAAGTTCAAACGCAAATATGTTATTTCTATCCTACTGGCGCTGATGCTTCTAACAGCCTGGGTCATTCCAGTCTATGCAGATATGACCTCGATTTCACCGAGTACCATCGTCAGCGGTGTGGCTACGGTGATTACGGTCTCGGGAAGCGGCCTTGACAGTACGGCCAGAGTATTTTTGGATGGAGTCGAATTGCCGGGGCCCGTCTTTTCAAGCCCGACAGAACTGAAAGTCACGATACCTGCTGATGTTGCCGTCGGAACTCACATCATCACTGTGTCAGTGGGTGGCAGTCCAGTCACCGGCTCTGCTGTATTAAACGTCTCTGCTCCAACCGGCGATGTGCCATTTACCCGGCCGCAAATGATCGTGACCTCAACCGACGTGAATGTCAGCCGCATCTCCATTGGCCGACAGTTCGCACTTACGGTGAAGTTGAAGAATGCCGGCTCAGCCGCGGCCTACAATGCCCAGGCGGTTTTCGGTTCAGAGGATGTGGTTTCGACCGATACAGGCGGTGTGATCGCGGTGGGAAACGTTCCGGTGGATGTCACGGGCACGATCGAGCAGACCTTTATTGCCTATCTGTCTCTGTACGGAAAAACGGTCGCGGTCATTGATATGACGGTGACCTACTATGACGAAAAGGGAACCTCTTATTCTGATAAATTTACCCTCTCCGTCCCGGTTTCGGATGCCAGTGCCGGGATTGCCGCGACGGCCACCCCGACAGGAGTGAAGAGCGGACAGTTGATCATCCCATCTTACGGAACTACCGTCGATCCTCTCCAACCCGGCTCGCAGTTCACACTGACCATGACGGTTCAAAACGTTGGCAATGCGACGGCCAACCATGTGACCATGATCGTCGGGGGGGGCGGCTCGGATAATAGCGGCGGCACGCCGCAGCCAGGCGGAGTCTCGGGTGGCAGCGGCGAGTTCACGAATTTTGCCCCGGTCGGCACATCTAACGTGCAGACGCTTGGCGACCTGGTCGCGGGCGGGCTGGCACAGGTTTCGCAGAATCTGATCGTCAATGTGTCCACCAACCCGGGTGCTTATCCCATGAAGATCAGTTTCTCTTATGTCAATGACAAGGGACAAACGATCAACGACGAGCAGGTCATCACGCTTCTGGTTTACAGCCTGCCGTTTGTGGAGGTCAATTTTTATCGCGTGCCCGATCCATTCTTTGTCGGCCAGCCCGGCCAGTTACCCATTCAGCTCGTCAATCTTGGAAAGCGCACCGCGGTGCTCGGTAACATGACGATCACAACCCAGAACGGTACATTGGAGAACAGCACGACTCTGGTCGGCGCGCTGGATGCAGGTGGTTACTTCACGCTTGACTCCATGCTCACCCCGGATTCATCCGGCAAGGTCACTTTGAATGTTGCCATTGATTACACAGATGATTTCAATAAAGCGCGCAAGATTGAAAAGACTCTTGAGGTGACGGTCGAAGAAGGATTCATGGAGCCGACCCCGGATCCGTCCATGCAGGGTGGGAAGGGAAATGGCGGCGGAGGCGGCATGGAAGTTGGGAGTGCTACAGGCGAAACGGCTCTGCAAAAAATCTGGCGCTTCATCCTTGGACTTTTGGGCCTTGATAGCGCTCCTCCGGCAGTCGCGCCGGCGATACAGTCTCCTGAGCAGCAAATCCCGATCCCTGCTCCCAGCGGGGGCGGCAAGGGAGGATAATGAAGTTTCTCGATCTGCTGCGATTGGTAATTAGTAATTTGAGCCGACGTAAAGCGCGGGTCGGCTTGACGGCCATTGGCGTGGTCATTGGCACAGCCGCGGTGGTCATTCTCGTCTCGCTCGCGATTGGTTTGCAGAAGAATGCCAATGAGCAGCTATACGGGATCGGCGATCTGAGTCAGATCCACGTGATGCCAAGCTATGGTGGTGACATGATGGGCGGGGGAGGCGGGCCGGGCATGGCTGTAAAGGTAGGTGGAGGTGGCGGCAGCGTTAGTCAGGACATGAAGCTATTGACCAACGATGCGCTGACTGAATTGCGGGCGTTGCCCAATGTACAGTCCGTCATTCCACGCGAATACTTGATGTCCGGCATGATGCTGAAATATCAGAAGATGGAAGGCGGTAGCAACCTCTACGGCGTCGGTACGAACGATCTGGCTGACCTTGGATTGGAGGCTGACCAGGGCGGAACGCAGCTCTCTCGTTCCACGGTCGTGATCGGACCCATGGTTGCCCAAAACCTTTATGACAACCATCTGCGCCCGGGCCAGGAACCGCCTCCGCCGCCGGAGCTGTACGACCAGCAGATTCAAATTGTGGTCATCAAATGGGACAATGAGGGGACTGAAATCCACAAAAATTTCAGCGTGAGAGTGGCCGGCATTTTGAAGGAATCAGGCTCCGAATCGGATTGGTCTATTTACATGCCGCTTGAGCAGGTCAAGGCGATGAATGAGTGGACCAATGGCGTGCGCATTAATTACAACAAGACCGGATATAACGAGGTCATCGTCAAAGTTGATGATGTGGATAAGACGCTTGAAGTCCGTGACCAGATCATCGCGCTGGGATTTCAGGCGAATACCATGCTGGATTTTGTCCAGGGCATCAATAACTTCTATCAAATCCTGCAGATCGTCCTGGGAGGTGTGGGCGCGATTGCTCTGCTGGTCGCGGCGATCGGGATTGCGAATACCATGGCAATGTCCATTTTGGAGAGGACGCGTGAGATCGGTCTCATGAAAGCCGTCGGTGCGACGAACCGCGATGTGCTGGCGATCTTCCTCGGCGAGGCCGCGGGCATCGGCTTCATCGGTGGCGCAGGTGGGGTGCTCATCGGCTGGCTGGCCGGGCAGGGACTCAACGTGATCGCGGTTGTTTATCTGGCGCAACAGGCCGCGCAGCAGGGGGGACTTCCTCCGAGCGTGGCGGTCTATACGCCGCTGTGGCTTCCGGTTTTTGTACTGGCATTTTCCATTTTGATTGGAATGGTATCGGGTCTTTATCCCGCGTTGCGCGCAGCCACGATGATTCCAGTGCAGGCATTGAAGTACGAATAAAGGAACCGTTAGTCGAATAACCCTGAGCGATCGTCGCAATGGGCCTCTCAACCGACGGCCTGCAGTAGGTTTTGCGGCGTTGAAAATGCCTGGGGGGCTATGCAGGCATACGGTTCAGTGAAGCGGCCATTTCAAGAATCAGTTCTTGAGAGGGGATTGAATTCATAGAATAAATGTTCTATAATAAAAGCAAATTTATCCGCTCAGAGAAAAGGAGACTGTCATGTCAAAACGGAACGTGGTCCATGTTGAGATTCCCGCCGCGAACGTCAAGGATGCGGGCACGTTTTATCAGGAGCTTTTCGGATGGAAACTTACCCATGATGAGGGTATGAACTACACCATGTGGGAAGCAGGTAACGGAGATTCTTATGGCGGTCTCCCACCGGTCTCGGATACAAATCCGGCGGGCCAGGTGCTGGTTTATATTGCCAGCGATGATATTGAAGCGGACTTGAAGAAGGTGGAAACGCTCGGCGGCAAAGTCATTTACCCGAAGTCAGAAATTCCTCAGACCGGCTGGTTCGCGCTCTTCCAGGATCCGACCGGCAATGTCCTGGGTTTATATACCACCATGAATCCACAATAATTGGTGAGACCGCTATCTTCGAACAGGGACGCCTCACGCGTTCCTGTTTTTTGTTCGTCAGTTGCTTGACGCACTTTTGTGCCGGTGGTATCCTTGCGCCCAATGTTTCGCCAGTTCATCGTCGACACCAAGACCAGCACTACCCTCACCGATCCGGTGATGGGGCGTTGGTGGTTGGAAGATGAACAGGAAAAGGTTCAACCTGACTAGGTACACCAAACGCCCCGAAAGTTCGGGGCGTTATTTTTATCCCGACCCCCACCGCCCTTGCGGGCACCTCCCCAAAATCCGACTGATTTTAGGGGAGGCTGGGAGGAGGTCGGTAAGGAGCCATTATGATCTCCAACACTACGCCCGTTTTCGCCGTTGACGAGCAGAATCTTGTTCCTGTCAGCGATCATCTCAAGCAAATGATGGACATCCCGCCCTCGCGTATGTTCCTCATCAACAAATCGCTGAAGGTATATGTCGAGAAGAATCCAGGTGCGAAGATATTTGACGCCTCACAGGGCGATGGTGGCGCGTCGCTGCCTGGAACTCCAAAGCCGATTCTGGAACGTGCGCTTCAACTCCAACTGGAACATGGTACCGCCTACGATATGCCGTTCGGCACCGACGCCTATCGCAAGGCCGTAATCGAGCAATACTGGAAATTGGACTCTTCTTCAGGCTGGGGGCCAGCCAACGTCCTTGGCACCGCAGGCGGACGTGACGCGCTGGTCAAGGCATATCAGGCTATGTTGGCATTGGGTCATGGCCGACAGGGCGACCTCATCATGGTCTCGCGCGTCCCGTGGATTTCATACAACTGGGGACCCTACGGCGTGGGTGCAAATGTCCTTTGGGCGCCCGGTGACCCTGCACATGGATGGGCTTACTCGGAAGAGGCAATTCAAGAAAGCGTGAAGTTTGCCGAATCAAAGGGACGCAAGCTTGCATGTCTCGTCATCACGAACCCCGACAATCCTACTGGC
>JAKOVF010000138.1 GCA_029782225.1 Chloroflexota bacterium
TCACCAATTGACATTGAGAGATGGCGACTGTTTTCTATATTTGTATGTGAATAACAAGAGAAGTGTTCTTTACCCAGAGCGTGTTGGTGGTTCAGTGGATTTCACAATCATACCGACAGAGCAAGTTGCAGACATTGAGTTGGATCCCATTACTCATGAGCCAGTAGCATATACGATTTCAGCAAGGGTAATGTGGGATCAAGGAAGAAGGCAATATAACTATACCCAAATCGTAACAGCAGATAGTATTGTAACACAAGCTGAAGGAGACGTACCACTAGATTTGAAGGTAGGCGAGCAACCAAATTTGTGGGGTTTCATACCGATAATACATTTTAAGAATGAGGCGGAAGAGACACAATTATTCGGTAACTCGGAGTTGGAAGCAGTAGAGCCGTATTTCAAGGCGTACCACGACGTGATGTTACATGCTTTGCAAGGTTCAAAGATGCATTCAACTCCAAGGATGAAGTTACAGTTAAAGGATGTTAGCGGCTTCCTTAAAAATAATTTCCCTGAAGCGTGGGAAAGTATTCAGCAAGGTCGACCAGCGAGAATTGATTTAACAGGTCATGAGCTTTTAATCTTTACCAATGAAGAGGATGCATCGTTTATTGAGGTTAGTTCAGCGATAGGTGATGCGGGGTCATTGTTAGAGTTGTTATTTTACTGTATTGTTGATGTGTCCGAAGTGCCCGAGTTTGCATTTGGTGTGCACACTCCAAGTTCGCATGCGAGTGTAACAGAGCAATATCCGTTGTTAATTAGGCGTGTTGCTCGTAAACGTGAGATGGTAACAGAAAGTTGGCAGCAATTTGCACGTATGGTATTGGCAATGCATTCGCAGGTAACAGGGAAGAGGTTCAAGGACTATTCAGTAGCGTTAGCATGGGATGAAGTAATCGAGCGAGACGAAGAGCAATATGCAAGGGTACTTAATTTGCTCACGCAGGCAATTAATACTGCAGTGATGGGTGGCTTCATGAGTATGGATGCGGCTGTCGATTTGTTGAGCGAGTATGTAGACACCATGCAAGGCTATGTTTCAGACAATGAAGAGCTTCCGGGCGAGCGTGAAAGGATAATAAGGAGTTGGATATTACGACAGCGGCTTGAAGAAAACGCTGGGATGAATGCACAATTAGAGGAGATCAATAAGGCGATAGAAGAGGCACGTAATGAGCTGGCGTGATGATTTGAAGCGTTTCAATGGGCCGTATTATAGGTGGGCACTTGAAAACAGGCGAAAGTTTCTTACTACCGAGTTAGCCACAGAAAAGGCATTAGCAAAAGAATTGGAAGGGTTAGTCGAAGACTTGAGCATGTCTATAGAAAAAATGCCACTTGATGTTGGAGCACAGATGAAGTATGTCCGAGAAGGGCTGAAGGATTTCGCCAAAGCATTGGATGGGAAGCAAAGGGGTGTTATCAGTAAAGGTATTGAGAATGCAGTAGGCATTGGGGTTGAGTATAACGAGAAAGTTAGTGCGGATTTACTCCTAAAGGTGTTCCCTGAAGTAGCTGGAAAAATACAAAATGTGTTTGGTTCAGTGCAAGAAGAAGTAATTAAAGCGATGTGGAATCGCAGACTGGGTGGTTTGTATTTAAGCGATAGGATTTGGAATATAACTGGCGATACCACAGAGGCGATAGGTAGGATATTAACAGCAGGGATAGCAGAAAACATGTTTGCCATGTCATAAATGTCAAAGCGATCGATGCGTTGGATCGGAGGAGTGTTCGGCCAGTGCTTGTCAATGGCCTGCCGGTACGAAGCTTCCACCGCCGGATCCAGCTGGTCGCCTGCGACTGCACACATCATGATCAGTGGGCTATCGACATAGGTATCCAAGGCAAAAAGAGGCAGGATGGCGTCCAGCAAATCCGGGATCTTCAAGCCATCTGCGCGCAACACACGTTGTCCGTGGGTTTCCCCTGGAAAGTGCGCATCGGCCAGTACAATTTCATCTCCATGCCCCATGCGGTGCAAGACTGCCAGTAATTCGGGAGAAATCAATGGGGATATTCCAATCAGCATAACTTGTTACTC
This sequence comes from Chloroflexota bacterium, assembly GCA_029782225.1. Taxonomy (GTDB): domain Bacteria; phylum Chloroflexota; class Anaerolineae; order Anaerolineales; family Villigracilaceae; genus JAKOVF01. The sequence goes on from JAKOVF010000138.1 coordinate 2,051, forward strand.
CTTTCCTGAGCCAGGCCGACTGCACCGCGTAATGAATCCGCTTCGGTCGGGCCACAGCCTTGGAACTCTTCAATGCACTTGATACAAAAAGACAATATTCCTCGCATCATTGCCACTAACAAGGCGTGGACGGCCCACGCATGAAAAAGCACAGACCGTCCACTTTGAACTTCTTCCTGGAAAGACTAGTAGAGCACGTTCTTGGCGTCCTGAGAATCAATGTTGTCCTTGGTCACCATGAGGAAGCCAGTGTCCACATAGGCTTCAACCGTCTTCCCACCGAAGGCGGCATCATAAGCAGTCTTGACTCCCAAGTAACCCATGTTGTAGGAGCTTTGAACAGCAATCGCGTTGAGGGTGCCATCCTTAACCATGCCAGCCAAAACACTATTGCCATCGAAACCAATCGCAACGATCTTTCCTGAGAGTCCGGCTTGCTGGATCGCCTTGCCCATGCCAATGGCGGTTGGCTCATTGGCGCCGAAAATACCGACCAGGTCCGGGTTGGCCTGGAGCACGTTCGTGGTCTGGTTGAGGGCGGTGGGCATGTCCGCATTAGAGTATTGGGTCTCTAGAAGCGTAAACTTCGAATTCGCCTTAATGTAGTCATTAAACCCGCCTACGCGCCCAATTTCAGATCCTACACCAGCCACATAGGACATAACCTGAATTTTGCCTTCAGTTATACCCTTCGCTTTGAGAGCATCAATCATCGCCTTGGCGCAAGCCTCACCCGCTGCCTTGTTGTCGGTTGCAAGGAACGATACATACTGGGAGGGGTCACCATCGAGCTTCGAGTCGATAATGACGACGGGGATACCAGCGTCCTTGGCATCTTTTACTGCCGGCTGGAGGGCGGTTACATCCGAAGGGGCAAGCACAATCGCCTTGACGCCGCGATCAATCGCGCTCTCGACGATGTTGATCTCTTCGTTGATGTTGCTCTCGGACTGGGCACCCAGGAAGGTGACAGAGAGCTTTGGAGTCTGCCCCTGAAGCTCTTTCTGAGCAGCCATGGCACCCGTCTGCACATTCTGCCAGAAACTAGAGTTGCCAGTCTTGACGATGACCGCAATCTCCCCCCCCTCTGCAGGCTGCGGCTGGGCGGTAACTTCGACGATCTGTGTTTGCACAACTGTCTTTTCGATGACTTGCGGTGTTGCCGTAGCGCCGCCGCATCCTGCCAAGACTAGAGAAACAGCCATGAAGAGGCTTGCCAGAGCGAACAGTTTCTTATTCATTTTATTTCTTCTCCTTAGAATCACTTAGTTGATTGAACAGATCATAGTAGCGTAGATGATGGTTTATTGTGTGAAACAAACACCTCCTCTCCGAACCGAATCAAAATGGGAATTGCGATTTCTCGATCTTTCATTTCTCACTTTCGGCCTTTTAGCTGGTCAATCGTCACAGCACCGATGACCACGAGGCCGATAACGATCTGCTGCATGAAGTAATTCGCACCTTGCATGGTGAGTCCCACCGTTAATATTCCGATGATAAAAGATCCGATCACTGTTCCGCCTACCGAGCCCACGCCGCCCATAAGACTGGTGCCGCCAATGACGGCGGCGGCAATTGCGTTCATCTCGTAGCCAATTGCGCTGTTAGGTTGGGATGTGGTCATCCGCGAGGCGAGGATGATGCCGACCAGGGCCGCAAGCAAGCCACAGAAAATGTAGTTGATGATCTTGACCTGGTGGATCCTGATCCCGGCCAGCCGCGCTGCCTCTTCATTCGATCCCACAGCATAGGTGTACCTGCCAAGCCGCGTTTTACTGAGGATGAAGGAAAAGATGATTGCCACTGCGATCATGATGAGCACCGGGTAGGATATGCCGGGGAATTTTGGCCCAGTCCTGAAGATGGCGTCGTTACCCAGCGTCCCAAAACCTTCCGGTGCCGGCCACGCGTTGGCATTCGTAATGGTGAGTGCGACCCCTCGGGCGACCATCATCATGCCGAGCGTTGCGATGAACGGCGGCAGCTTCAATTTGGTAATCATCAGTCCGTTAAGGAAACCGCTTGCAACTCCGACAAGCAATCCAATGATCATGCTGAGCCAAATGGGGACCCCGGCAAGGGCAACCATTACGGCGATGGTGCCGGACAGGGCAACGACTGATCCGATGGAGAGATCGATACCGCCCGTGATAATCGTGAAGGTCACACCGATACCCATGAGGGTGATCGCGCTGGTCTGCAGCGCCAGAGAGAGAACACTCCGCATGGTGAAAAAATTATTGGCCGTTATTGAGAAAACAGTAAACAACACAACAACCGCGATGTAGCGAATAAACTTGTCAACAGCCAGACCGCGTCTTGCAGATGTTTCCCTGATGTCAGGGACGTCAGCCTTATCCTTGCCGATGTGTTTCGTTGTCGTCTCTCTCATGGTTGCTCTTTCCTTATATTTAGTCTTTGCCCTGACACTGGTGTGTCCTTTTGAGTTGAAGTACCGAGTCCGGCAGCGTAGTTGAGCACTTTATTTGGCGTCGTTTCAGCGCTGCTGAGCGTTGCCGCGAGGCTCCCCTGGTGGAGCCCTAGGAGGCGATCTGCCAAGCTGATTATCTCGGGCAGATCGGAGGAGACCAGGGTGATACCCCTGCCCTCGCGCGCATCAATCAACCGCTACATCGGGAAAGTCATTACGGGCGCCAACTATATAGGCCACCACCCGCTCGCGGAACTCGTGAATATCACCGGCGACGGGATAGTCACAGACCTTGCGTCCGTGACGCAACACTATCATTCGGTCGCTCACCTGGTAGATATCTTCCAAGCGGTGACTGATGACGATGATGGAACAGCCCTGCGCCTTGAGCTCCCGCACCAGATCGAGTACCTTGTCAATGGCTGCCACACTTAGAGCGGCTGTAGGCTCGTCCATGATGATGACCTTTGCGTCGAAAGCCGTCGCCCGGGCAATGGCCACCGACTGGCGCTGGCCACCGGACAGGCTCTCCACATCCAAGCGCACGGAGGAGATGTCAATCTTGAGACGATCTAGCAGGCGTCGCGTCTCTTGTTCCATGTGACGCTGGTCCATCACATCAAACATGCCTAGTTGTGCAGAAATCACTTCCCGTCCCAGGAAAACATTGGCGGCCACATCAAGGTGGTTGACAAGGGCCAAATCCTGATACACCATCTCGATACCTAGGTGGCGCGCACTCAAAGGATCGCTAATATGTACCTTCTTGCCTTCGATGAAGATCTCTCCTTCATCAGGGATGTAGGCCCCGCTGAGAACCTTCATCAGCGTAGATTTGCCGGCGGCGTTGTCGCCCACCAACCCCAATACTTCGTTGTGCTGCAATTCCAGGTCTACCCCGCGCAGCGCCCGGACAGCAGCAAAGCTCTTCTTGATGTTCCGCATTTCCACGACTGGAGTGACTTCTGTCATAGGTTTCATAGCCATTGCTGAATAACTCCTGATCTTTTACTTCATCCTTTTTATGAGATTGATTTGACATAGAATTGATGTGTATGGTAACGTTACCATGCCTGAGCAAAAAAAATTGGGGTTCGTTCAATCGCCGTTATTCGGACCGGCAGATCCGCGTTCTATGATTTCGGCAGGCAAAACAAGTTTTTGGTATCCTCCATTGAACTCCCCTGAAATACGTTTCAGCAGGAGCTCGGTCGCTATTCGCCCCATCTCATAGGCTGGCTGTTCGACAAAAGTTAGAAAAGGCGCCACCAGCATCGATTCAGGAAAATCATCAAATGCAACAACGGAGACATCACCGGGCACATTAATCCGGAGATCACGCAAAGCTTTAATGATCCCAATCGCAATAAAGTTATTGGCACCAAATATGGCCGTCGGCTTTGACGATTGCGTCATCGCCTGCTGGGTGAATTCATAACCACTCTGTTGGACAAATGCCCCATAATAAACCTGCTCATTGTCCCCCAGGCCAGATTCGATCAATGCTCGCCGATATCCAGCTACACGGTCGACTGAAGTAGAAACATCCTTGGGCCCAGTAATCATGACAATCCGTTTATGTCCCAAACCAATCAATAGCTTTACCAGGCGGTAGGCGCCATCTTCTGAGTCAGATCGCACCGAGTCGATTTTTACGCCTGAAACGCGGCGATCGAGCGCCACGACATTAATATTATTTGATAATAAGAACTTGATTGTTTTAACATTCCCACATGAAGGAACTAAGAGTACGCCATCCACCTGTCTTTGTGCCAAAAGGTTGGCATAATTTTCTTCCTTCGCTTCAGATTCATCAGAATTGCAATAAATCACTGTGTAATTGGAAGCGCCTGCTGCATCCTCAACCCCCCTAGCCATCAATGTAAAATATGGATTCGTGATATCGGTGACCACGAGTGCCAACGTTTTCGTGCGCTTTGAGCGGAGGCCGCGGGCTAATGTATTTGGAACGTACCCCAGTTCTTTCACCACCGCTTCGACACGTTCTCGGGTAGCCTGGCTGATATAACCCGAATTATTAATCACCCGGGAGACCGTGATCGGTGCAACACCTGCTCGCTTTGCTACGTCAAGTACCGTTGGCATTTCGATTTAGCTCATCAAATCATTGATTGACCAAGGAATGTGACAACGTTATCAGGGTAACGTTACCATATTTTTGCACTTTTTTTCACATTTGTCAAGAGGGACTCTTAAACGATCTGATCGTGTGCCCCATCAACTTCGGACGGTGTTGCAGCGCCTCCGCTCGAGCGAGCGGGCCTCAAGCCCGCATCGCCCACACCGACACTCGGAGTGCCGGTGCGCTGGTGGTTTCTGAGACGTAATCCTTGATGAGCAGGTTGTAAACTCCTGTCCTGTATCTTTATCCCAACCGCATCAGCGCCATACTGGCGAAAGCGAATACGGAGTTTTTCATGAGCTGCTGCTTTGGCAAATGTGGAATGAAAAAAATAGAACGAGTGACGACATTGCGCCACCCGTTTGACTCCGTGATAATTTTTATTTCTGATTCAGTTCGCGATGGAACTTGAGATCACCCAATTGCTGAAAGCTGCCTTCCGGTAATTTGCCGTTTCCATACACTGGAAACGTATGTCCCGAGTCGCGCAGCTGTTTGAGCGTTTGCCCCAACCCCAATGTTCCAAATTCACGCGTGCGGGTGGTGTGATCGAGATCGATCATCTCGGTCATAAAGGTTTGACTCGTGCCGACTTCCTGCAAGATACGTCCATCCGGGTCGATGATCGTGGAACGCCCGCCACCCCATTCGCCGATGCCGTTGATGCTGAAAAAATAACACTGATTGAACAAGGCGTTCGCGCGCGCCATCACCAATTCGAGTGGACGATCAGATGTAGGGGTGAGTGTCGGTTGAATGATCACTTCTGCGCCCATCCATGCCAGTTGGCGAGAGACTTCGGGGTACCACATGTCATAGCAAATACACAAACCAAAACGCCCCATGTTCGGAATATCGAACACGCAAAACGAATCGCCTGCTGTTGTCCCAGCTTCATAGGGCAGCCACGGGAACATCTTGCGATACTTTGCCACGATATCGCCATCTGGTGAGATCACGACTGAGGTGTTGTATAACTTATCATCTTCAGTTTCCCACATCGAGCCGGGGATCAACCAGCGCCGGGCTTTGCGTGCCACTTCACATAATCGATCCGTTTGTGGCCCGGGAACGGGTCCGCTATTTTTCTTCCACCAGTCTTTATTTTCCGGTGTCACAAATTGAACGAGCCCCGGCACGACCAGTTCGTGGAACACGATCATGTTCACCCACGGAAACTGTTTCTGGATATTCAACGTGAGATCAGACATTTTCCCGAAGGTCGCATCCGCGTCCCAACGCGCAACTGACATTTGTACTCCGGCGATACCGAATAAACGACTCATGGATAACTCCTCAATCAACGAAATGACAAGCGACCTGTCGCCCGCTTCTTACTAAACGTAAAGCTGGTTCTGTTTCCTGACACATCTTCTGCGCGATCGGGCAACGCGTGTGGAAGCGGCATCCACTCGGCGGATTAACCGGGCTGGGGACATTGCCTTCCAAAATTTTCAACTCACGCTTCTTATCCACAACTGGGAGTGGAATGGATGCGAACAATGCCTGTGTGTATGGATGTAGTGGCTCATCGAACACAGCCTGTGCCGAGCCTACTTCGACGAGCTTGCCTAAATACATGACGCCAATACGATCGCTGATGTGTTGTACTATATTCAGATCATGCGAGATAAATAGATACGTCAGCCCCAATGACTTCTTCAGGTCTTCCAATAAGTTGATGATTTGCGCTTGCACCGAAACATCCAATGCAGATGTTGGTTCATCAAGCACGATCAACTTTGGGTTCAACGCCAACGCCCGCGCCACCGCCACACGCTGACATTGTCCGCCGGACATTTCATGAGGGAAGCGGTCGAGGTGTTGTTTACCAAGACCCACTTGCTCCAACAGCTCGATCACGCGCGGACGAACTTCATTCGTTGGTAATGCCCGATGTGCATTCAATGGTTCAGCGATGATCTGTTCCACCTTCAAGCGTGGACTCAACGACGAAAGCGGATTTTGAAAGACGATTTGCATCTGTCGGCGCACGGCCTGCATTTGTTTTTTGTGTAAAGCGGTTATATCCTGCCCATCAAACATCACCTTGCCAGACGTGGGTTCGATGAGGCGCATCACCATCCGCCCCAGCGTAGTTTTCCCGCATCCAGATTCGCCGACCAGCCCCAAAGTCTCGCCAGAGGCGATGGTCAAGTCGACGCCATCTACGGCGTAGATGTAACGCGTCGCGCCCGAAAGCCATCCGCCTGGCAGCCGGAAATGCTTCTTGATGGACTGAATGGAAACCAGCTCAGTCATGCTTCACCAAAAAACACGCGGCTTGATGCCCGGCACTCACGGCAAATGGAGTTGGCATTTCAATTTTGCAGCGCTCAAACACATGCTCGCAGCGCGGTGCAAACGGACAGCCTACTACCGCGCCCAGATTGGATGGAACCATGCCTGGTATCGTCGCCATCTTTTTGCCGCGCGAACCAGGGCGAGGGATGGCGTTCATCAGTCCGCGCGTGTAGGGATGTTTCGGGTTGTTGAAGATATCTTCTGTCGAACCGATCTCAGCCACGCGACCCGCATATAAAACGGCGAGACGATCACAAGTCTGCGCGACCACGCCGAGATTGTGGGTGATGAAAATAACGGATAATTCCAATTGCTTCTGCAAATCTCGCAGCAGTTTCAAGATCTGTGCCTGAATGGTCACATCGAGTGCTGTAGTCGGCTCATCTGCGATCAAAAGATCGGGCAGACAGGTCAACGCCATGGCGATCATCACGCGTTGTTGTTGTCCGCCTGAGAGTTGATGCGGATACGAACTCATAATGCGTTTGACATCCGGCAAACCCACGGATGTAAGACTTTCCTCAGCACGTTGGCGGATCGCGCTTCTATCGAGTTTGAGGTGTTGGTGGATGACCCGTTGGACCTGCTCGCCGATCGTAAAGACCGGGTTGAGCGAAGAGGATGGATCTTGAAATATCATCGCGATCTTGCCACCGCGTATCTGTTCCATCGCGGGGGTCGACAGGTCGAGCAGATTTGTTCCATTGAAATTGATGGTTCCGTTTGTGACCTTCGCAGAACGCGGCAGAAGTCCCAACACAGAGAGACCGGTCACGGTTTTACCACAACCTGTTTCTCCAACAATGCCGAACACTTCGCCGTGTTGCACATTGAAGGTGATCCCATTCAAAGCTTTGAGTATGCCGCGCGCGGTTTTGAACTCAAGCTGTAGGTCTTTGACTTCAAGCAACGTACTCATTTGTATTGCCTCGGGTCAAAGATATCACGCAACGTATCACCAACTAAATTGAACGCCATCACGACAATAAATATCGCGATGCCGGGGAAAGTTGCAATCCACCATTGATCAAGAATAAAGCCGCGACCCTCACTGACCATCAAGCCCCAGTCTGGCGCAGGTGGTTGCGTGCCGAGGCCGAGAAATGCGAGTCCGCCCATTGCAAGGATGACCGTACCCATGTCCACGGTGGCCTGTACCAGGATGGGCGACAACGTATTCGGCAAAATGTGACGGAAAATAATGACCGCATCGCTCACACCCGACGCCTGCGCGGCTTCGACAAAGTATCTCTCCCGTAAACCGACTGCAACACCTCGCGCAATGCGTGTGTACCAGGGCCACCACGAAACGATCAGCGCGATCGCGGCCTTATCGAGTCCACGACCTAACGCGGATGCGATTGCCATGGCTAACAACAATGAAGGGAAGGCAAGGAACAAGTCCGTGATACGCATGATGACTTCATCGAGCCAGCCACCTTTATATCCAGCTAAGGCCCCCAGCGGAGCGCCGATCAGCACGGCGAATAAAACAACTCCGATGGGAATGATCAAAGCCGGGCGCGCACCGACAATCACGCGGCTGAGAATATCACGACCCAGTTTGTCTGTGCCGAACCAATGCTCTGCTGAAGGCGCCAGTAATGTGTTACTGGCATGCGTCTTGCCTGCGCCTTCTTCTGGATACGGCGCGATCTGAAATGCAAAGACTGCCAGCAAAATAAACAGCACGATCACACCCGTACTTAACAGTGATAACGGCTCGCGCAGAATTACAGCGAACACATGCCGCAAGGTGCGGGCGCTCTCAGAGCCGGTGGGTGTGATAGCAGGAATGACTGTCATGATTAATGCAAACTGATCCGAGGATCAACCCAGGCTTGCAACAAGTCGACAACCAGGTTGATCAGAACGTAACCCATGGAGCCAAAGAGTGTCATACCCATGATGGCGGGATAATCCAGATTCAACAACGAGCGGACGGTGAAAAGTCCCAGCCCGGGCCAGTTGAAAATGATCTCGACAAAGAAAGTGCCGGTCAACGCGAAAGCAAAGGTCAAACCGATGACAGTCAGTGTGGGACTGATAGCGTTCTTGAGGGCATACAAATAGATGATGATGGTTTGCTTGATGCCATACGCCCGCGCCGTGCGGATGTAATCCTGCTCCAGGGTTTCAAGCATGGCAGCGCGGGTCATGCGGGCGATCAAGCCCACCGGGTAGGCAGCCAGCGTTAGGGCGGGAAGGATGAGGTGAAGAAAAGCATCCTTGAAGGTGACCCAGTTCGAAGTCACGAATGAATCGAACAGGATGAAGTTGGTAATCGGGGTCAAGGGATTCGTGAAACGCAAGTCGCTATCCACACGACCCGCGAGCGGCAGTAAATGCAGGTTTCGGAAAAAGATGATCTGAAGAACAAGTCCAAGAAAAAAGGCGGGCATGGATACGCCCGCGATCGAAAGAATGCGCACGCCGACATCAAAGGGTTTGCCTTGTGAGCGTGCACTTAGAACACCCAGCGGAACACCGATCAACACAGCAATGAACATTCCAGAAAAAAGAAGCTCCAGCGTGGCGGGGATGCGCCCCGCAAGTTCTTCGGTGATCGGTTTTTTCGTTGAGATGGATGTGCCCAGATCGCCATGCAACAACTCCGTCATATACACCATGTATTGAACAGGCAACGGTTTGTCCAAACCGAGTTGTTTGGTGACCCGGTCAATATCCTCCTGCCGCGCTTTGGGACCGATGTATAACGCCGCAGGGTTCGCCGGAACCACGCGCGCGAGGAAGAATGTGATGACCGATACACCGATCAATACGAGGAACGAGGTGACTATTCGACGAAGAAAGAATTCGAGCTTTTGCATGATGATGGAAATTCACCCCGGAGACGAGGCTAGAGTTTCCGGGGTGAATTCTTTGATAACGTTAGAACTTATTTGGCGGGACGCAGGTCGTAGAACCAGAAGCGGACATCCGGGTAATTCAGGTTGTACTTGAAACCAGTAATGTCGTTCGGAACGATGATCGCAACTTTGGTATCGAAGAGGAAAGCTGCCGGAGCTTGATCTACCATCAGGTTTTGGGCTTCGGTGTATTTGGCAAGCGAGGCTGCCAGATCTGTACCGCTGAGTGCGTTGGCTGAATCCCAGAGCGCATTGTAATCTTCGTTGTACCAGTAGGACAGGTTGAACTTGGTCACATTGAGGTGCGGCGCATCTTTGCTGCCATAGAACATGCTATACATGTTGTCGCCGCCAGCGTCAGAGTAGGTGGGCCAATAGAGCAACAGGAACATATCCTGCGCGTTGGCGGGGTCGGTCTTGGCAAGTGCCCATTGTTCGCTGAATTGCATCGGCTCAATGGTCACATCCACGCCGATCTGGGCAAAGGAATCCTTGATCAATGGCGCAAAGGCTTCTTCGGTGGAGTTCTCAGAAGCATAGGTCAGCCTGAGGCTGAAACCGCCGTTCTCGTGACCGGCTTCCTTCAACAAGGCTTTGGCTTTTTCGAGGTCATAGGTGTACTGCTTGACATCGGTCGAGTACGGGAACACCCCATTGGGGGCTGTGCCGTGACTCTGGGTACCGCGTCCACTGGCACCGATGTTGATAATATCTTCGTAGGGGATGGCATAAGACAATGCCTGGCGAACTTTGACATCATCAAGGGGGGCTTTCAGGGTGTTGAAGAAAGCAGTGTAATTGAACAATGCCGGCTCGGTAGTGACCGTGTAATCAGCGTTGTTTGCGAAAGAGGCATATGAATCGCCGGGAATGGAGGTGACGATGTCTACTTCGCCGCCTTCCATCATTTGCTGACGAGTGGTAGCTTCGGGCACGATCTGAACCAACACCTTGTCGTATTGCCCATCCTGCCAGCCACCCCAATAATCAGGGTTCTTGGCTAAAACGATTTCCTGATCGGGAGTATAGGATTCGAGCATATACGGACCCGTACCTGCATCCACACCCTTGCTCCAGTAATTCTCATCCGCAGCGGCAGCATCCAAGGCTTTGGGGCTGACGATGTACGCCGCGTATTCTGAACCGAGGATCAATTCCAACGGTTGGGCGTAGGACAGGGTGAACTTGACAGTCATATCATCCACGGCTTCCACGGAAGCAAGCGGCAACCAGATGAAGGATGCGCCGGCTTTTTCCTTGGCGAGTTCGATCGATTTCACGACTGCAGCAGCATTCATCGGTTCCCCGTCATGGAACTTCACATTCTCACGCAAGTGGAAGGTCCATACGAGACCATCATCACTCTTCTCCCAGCTTGTAGCAAGCAAGGGCGTGTATTGCTCCGCGCTTCCCGGCGCATTCACGCGCAGCAATTGCTCATACATGTTCGCCATGTAGGCTGCTTCAGTGGAGAACGATGCAATTGGATCCCAGGTGGTAATGTTTGCCGAGCTGGCATATTTCAACACTAACGGAGTGGCTGGCGCCTCTGTCGCAGTGGGGGCAGGCGCTTTTGTAGCGGGAGCCTCCGTTACAGCAGGCTCTGGTGCTTTGGTGGGTGCGGCGCCGCCGCAGGCGCTCAAGATCACCGAAAGCACAACGATCAAAGAAACTAACAGGGGTAAACGTTTCATACTATCTCCTCTCAATTGGACGCAAGGCTAACATTAGCATCTTATCATGCCGCGTTTGCAAATCGTTTGCAAAAACTCTGGAATCAGCCAGCTTGCTGGCGTAATACGGGAGCAAGCTCCCTGAATCCATACTAAAGCTATAATTGCCTTGCATGAAGCCATCCATCCTGTTGCGCACGAAGTTTTTGGTTCCCCGACCTCGCCCCGATCTTCTACCCCGCCCGCGGTTGGTGGATTGGCTCGAATCAAATACGGATAAACGACTGATGCTCCTCTCTGCTCCGGCCGGATACGGCAAAACGACCCTGCTGGCTGACTTCATCAACGCCTCCAACCGACCCTTTGCCTGGTACCAGCTCGACGCGCAGGATTCCGACCCGACAGTTTTTCTCACCTACCTCATCGAATCCCTGCGGGGCATGAAGCGCGCCCCCGAAACGCTGACGCGTGCCATCGGTCAGACCGCGCAATCGTTATTAGACAGCGCCGAAGTCGGTGTTTCTCCGCAGCGGGTATTGACCGTTCTCATCAATGAACTTACCGAACAGATCGAGATTCCCTGGTTGATCATATTGGAAGACTATCACTATGTTGCCAGCCCGGTCGTTCATCAACTTGTAGACTTTTTGCTCGACAACGCACCAGACGGTTTACATGTGGTGATCTCCACCCGTGCAGACCCGCCGCTGTCTTTGTCGCGACTGCGGGCGCGGGGTCAATTGGCCGAGTTGCGGTCATCGTCCCTGCGGTTTCGAGATGATGAAGTCACCCGCTGGATGCACTCCAATTCGCCTGAACTCACCAACGAAAATATTTATCTGCTCAGCGAAAAGACCGAGGGCTGGGTGGCGGCGTTGCAGATCGTGCGTTCATCGCTCACGAGCCGCGATGCGCAGGATATGAACCTGATGCTTTCGGGTCTGAATGGTTCACAGCAATTTGTATTCGATTATTTAGCCGACGAAGTTTTCAAACGTCTGCCGGAGAATGTGCAGGAATTTTTATTGCGTACCTCGATCCTCTCGCAAATGGATGCTTCCGCTTGCAATGCGGTGGCGAATGTGAAGAATGCCCAATCCATTTTAGAAGAGTTGGAGAAGCAGAATCTGTTCCTCTCCAGTTTGGATTCGCAGCGTCATTGGTATCGCTATCATTTGCTCTTTCGAGAATTCCTCCTCAGCCGTCTTCAACGCGTCGAAACAGAATCGGTCATCGGCTTAGAGCGAAGCGCCGGCGCGCATTACGAGGCACAAGGCGAATTGGAGGTCGCCCTGTCACATTATTTGAATGCGCATGATTACGAATCCGCGGCGCGCGTCGTATCCATCTTTGCGAGAGATTACATCGAGCGCGGACGTGTCGAAGTGCTGCATCGTTATCTGAGCGCCTTGCCATCGAGTGAAATGAAGAGTAACCCTGAGCTGCTCTTGCAACATGGCAATGCGCATTGGCGGTTGGGGCAAACCGGCTCGGCGATCGCGGTATATGAAGATGCGCGGGCATCGTTCGCGGCGCAAAACAATTCCAGCGGCGTGTGCCGCGCACTCACGCGTTTGGCAGAGGTGAACCGTGCGCAAGGGAATTATCGTCAGGCTGAAACTTTATCTACTGAAGCCTTATCCTTTGCGAATGTGGATCATGCCGCGCGTGCCGAAGCATTGATGGCGTTAGCAAAAAGCGTCGGCTTCTTGACCGGCATGAATAAGGGACGTGAACTCGCAGAAGAGGCTGTGGAAGAAGCGCGGTTGGCGGGCGATAAAGTCAGCGCATTATCACGCGCGAATTTTTTACAATCGCTCGGGCAGATCTGCTGGTGGCATGGCGATCCGCAAGCCACCGTGCGCTACTGCCAGGAAGCGTTGCAAATTGCCCCGGAAGAATTTTCGCCGATCAGCGCGCAGGCGTATATCAGCATGGTGACGCCTTATTTATATTGGCGTGAGTTGGAGAAGGCCCTGCAATTTGCCGAGCGCGGCTTGCAGATCGCGCAGACACTCCATTTAAAAGAATTGTTACCGAGTGCCTATACAGCGCTTGGCAATGTCCTCACGCGTATGGGCGAGACTGCGCGCGCTGAAGCGTGCCTGCGGACGGGCATGGAAATCGGTCAGCAACTGGGGCTGGCTTCATATGAGCAGCTAATGGCGACGGGCTTCCTTGCGTACAACTTATGCGGGCAGGGACGTGTGGATGAAGCCCGGCAACTGGCAGAGGGCGCGTTATGGTCTTATACCGGAAACCCGGATACATATGAAGCATATGTATGTCGCAGTGTGCTGGCAGACGTCGCATTGGAAAATCAACAACTGGAGCAAGCCGAGCCTTTATATACCGAATTGGTAGAAGTGGGGGAGCGTCGTCAATTTCGCATCCCATTAGCAATGGTGTATTTTGGATTGGCTTATATCCATTTTGAAACCAGGCGCACTGAAAGTGGACTGATGCATGCCCGTAAAGCATTGCGATTAATCGAGGCTTCCAAGACCTTTCAATTATTTCTTGATCAGGGCGCGCGTTCTCAAGTGGTGGCTGAAGCGCTGATTCGTGCAGGAGAAAAGAGTCCATTTTTGGATCGGGTGTTGGAGAATCTGCCAGAGAAGCAGATTCCGATTGCGCTGCAAGATCATGTGTCGATTCGCGTACAATGCTTCGGTCCTTTGCATGTGTATGTGAACGGCGAAGAAGTTTCGCAGGAACGTTGGGTCTCTACCAAGGCGCGTGATTTACTGGCATATTTTGTGACGGCCCGCGGTGAGAAGGTCCCGGCTGAAAAAATCTTTGATGCCATTTGGGGCGCCAAGGAACGTACGAGCCGCACCGCATTTCATACCGCTCTATCGCGTTTACGAAATGCCTTGAAGTATAAAGAAGAAAATACGCGGTTGATCTTGGTGGAGGTGGGGGAGTATTGGTTGGATTCGGCACGCTTCAATATCGATGTCGATGAATTCGATTTCGCGCTTGCCAAAGCCCGAGCCAGTTCGAATTCAGCAGTCCGGGCGGAGTGGTACGAACGCGCAGTCGCTTTATATCGTGGTGAATATTTGCAGAATATGTATTACGAATGGGTGTTTGCAGAACGGCGACGATTAGCCCAGTCCTATCTTGCTGCCCTCCAGGAATTGACCACCTATCATCTTTCTAATCGATCACCGAAGCAGGCTGTGGCTTGTATCGAGAAAGCCATCCCGCTCGACGTACTCAATGAAGATCTGTATTGCCTTGCGATGCGTGCTTACGCAGAGTGTGGGGACCGCGCGAGCATCACACGTATTTATTCCAAATTGCAGAGCCTGTTGCTGGTTGAATTGAACGCAAAACCGATGTCTGAGACCATCAACCTATATCAGGATCTGCAAAGGAGAAATGCCTAAGTTATACACACTTCCTCTCCTGAGGAAATCCTTGGACCGGGAAATATTTTCATGTCCACATCAGCTTTGAGTGGTTGTGCTGGCTTCTTGCCTTATCGACCACGTTTTTTTCGCAATTCAAACTAACTTATTCTGCCATCAGCCTAAATTTATGGCTGTATACAATCACTCCCCAGCACATATTTCCTCATTGGCATGAATATTTAGATTATCAAGCAAGTTTTATCATCCAATCATCAACTTCGGACGATATTGCAGCGCCTCTGCCAGATGGACAGACTGGATTTCCTCACACCCTGCCAGGTCTGCAATCGTGCGCGCCAGCTTTAGGACACGATGATACGCCCGCGCCGACAAACTGAGCTGTGTCATCGCCGCCCGCATCAGGCTCTGACCTTCATCTTGTAGCTTGCAAAATTGCCTTACCTCTCCCACTCGCATATCTGCATTGCAAACTACATCTTTTGCCTCCCCATTTGAAAAGCGTTTGTTTTGAATATCCCGCGCCGCCTGGACACGTGCCCGAATCGCTTCTGATGATTCCCCTAGCCGATCCCCACTGAGTTTTTCGTAATCTACGCGAGGTACTTCGATGTGGATATCGATTCTATCGAGCAGAGGTCCTGAAATTCGTTTTTGATATTTGGTGACGAGGGCGTGTGCGCAAGTACATGGCTTTTGTGAATCCCCATAAAATCCGCAGGGGCAGGGGTTCATCGCCGCGACCAGCTGGAAGTTCGCGGAGAATGTCAACGATCCCTTGGCCCGGCTGATGGTGACGACCTTATCTTCCATTGGCTGACGCATCACTTCAAGGACTCGTGTTCCAAACTCGGGAAACTCATCCAAAAACAAAACACCTCTGTGAGCCAGCGAGATTTCGCCGGGCTTGGGAATGTTTCCACCACCCACGAGACCAGCATGTGAAATCGTGTGATGCGGCGCGCGGAAGGGACGATGCCGAATCAATGGCGTCCCGGGGGGAAGTTGATCTGCAACAGAATAGATGCGCGTAACATCCAGAGATTCTTCGATGCTCATTTCGGGCAGGATGCCGGGCAAGGCGCGTGCCAGTAATGTTTTACCTGCTCCAGGGCTTCCCACCATCAGCACGTTATGTCCGCCTGCGGCTGCAACTTCTAACGCTCGTTTTACGTGTTCCTGTCCTTTGATCTCGCTGAAATCGGTCGGGACAAAGAACGGCTCGATCGGGTCACTCGAGGGCTGGAAAGGCTCAATTAAACGGCAGCCAGATAAATGGTCGTAAAGATCCGCAAGCGTTTTGACGGGATACACCTCGAGGCCGGGAATCAAGGCCGCTTCGGGGGCGTCCACTTCAGGAACGAACATCCGCCTGAAGCCTTTAGCACGCGCAGTCGCGGCCATTGGCAAAACGCCGCGTGTGTGACGCACGACCCCATCGAGGGAGAGTTCACCAACCACTAGGGTATTCTCCACAGCCTCCTGGGGAAGCGAGCCAGAAAGAATGATCACGCCCAGCGCAATGGGAAGGTCATAGGCCGGGCCTTCTTTGCGGACCGCGGCGGGCGCCAGATTGACAACGATGCGGTGACGGGGAAAATGCAGACCGGCGTTCTTGACCGCAGTCTGGACACGTTCACGGCTTTCCTGCACTGCGGCGTCGGGCAGACCCACAATGATGACGGCGGGCAGGCCATTGCTGAAATCCACTTCCACTTCAACGATGACACCTTCGAGGCCAATGACTGCACATGAATACACCCTGGCAAGCATGGTGAAAGTTTAGATGAAGTTTTCGGTAAAGTCAATCGACATTTCTGAGAAGATTCCTGCGGTCCAGGTTGCTTCATGGGAATAAGGAAGGCCGCCGCGAGATACGCGGCGGCCCGTGTTTCATGCTGCACTCTGTCGTCACATGGGAGAACCATCATCCCACGCAGCGATCAGGTTACGTTCCATCGCTCGTATCACCTTCCCCAGCGTTAAAGTCAGTATTCGTATCGCTGCCGTTACCGCCGCTGAAGGAGTCGGCACCTGTACCGCCGGTCAACCTGTCATTCCCACTGTTACCGATCAGCGAATCGTTTCCACTACCGCCGGTCAACGCGTCATCGCCATTACTGCCCTGGAGCTTATCGATGCCTGCACCGCCATCCAGCGAGTCGTTGCCGTTGGCACCGTCCAGAATATCATCCCCAATATTGCCGATGAGCGTGTCATTGCCATTGCCGCCGTTGATCGTATCGTTTCCAGCACCGCCACAGATGACATCATTCCCATTCCCGCCATTGACAATATCGTTGCCGCCGAGAGCCACAATGACATCATTGCCATTCGTGCCATTGATCGTATCGTCGCCGGCGGTGCCAATGATCGTCGCGGGGAGACCGTTGCAGGTCGCC
This sequence comes from Chloroflexota bacterium, assembly GCA_029782225.1. Classification (GTDB taxonomy): domain Bacteria; phylum Chloroflexota; class Anaerolineae; order Anaerolineales; family Villigracilaceae; genus JAKOVF01. The sequence goes on from JAKOVF010000138.1 coordinate 19,254, forward strand.
TTGAGATTCACGCCAGCAAAGCTGGGGTCATGGTCGCTGGTCCCACGCGCCACATCGCCCGGATAATCCGCCGGGAAATCGCTATTGATGTGCACAATATGATATTGCTGGAGGTCAGCAAGCATCGGCTGGTTGATGAACATCTGGTCAAGATCCTGTGCCATGCCCACAAAAACATAACTATAGGCGGCTTCAGGCGTCTGAGCCAGCTCCACTTCCCACAGGTTCTTCAAGCCCAGGGACGGATCGTAGAGCGCTCCGAGCTGATCGCTCGAACCGGGCTGGCCAATCGGTGCAAACGGGTCGTCGGGACGTGGGTAAACATTCAGGTCGCCGCCCACGACAATCCGCGCTTCCGGATTCGCTGCCTCAATGTAAGCCACGAGCGCCGCATTGTAATTCGCCTGCTCTGTGCGATGGGCAACACAAGTATCCGGCCCGCTCTTGAAGTGGTTGTCAATTACATATACATCATGATAGAAGCCCTGGCCCACGGCTGTGGTGAAGATGCGGAAGAGTCCGACAGCCGGAGCGCGCGGGAACACCCAGCTGGTCTCACAGGCGCCTGCACCGGTGTAGACCGCGTTCAGGGTCTTCGGGTTGGAGACGTCGCTATCGTACGGAACCGGTGTATAGCTTCCAATGACCGGATTCGTTCCCAGAACCGGATCGCCAGCCGGAGAAACAAGCTGGACGCGATCGGTGCGATACAGGAATGCCGGCAGGATGCCGCGCAGATCCGAGCTATCGCGGTCAAAGGCAGCCACATAGTCGGGTCCGCCGAGGGAGGCAATCTTAAGCGCCAGATCCTGCAGGGTATCCGGCTGGCCATCGGCGTTGTCGGTGGTGCCACAGCTTAGCGCGCCGCCCGATACGCTGCAGAAATCCTCATTCTCGACCTCCTGCATCATCAGGATGTCGGGGCTGTGCAGATCGTTGATGATCTGGGTCGCGATGTCTGTCAGGCGAGCCTGATAAACGGTGTCATTCGCCGGGACATAATCGTAGGGCGGCCGGATCGGAGCCAGGAAAGGCGGTGTCTGCGGACATCCAGCTGCATCACTGGCAAAGTCGCACCCCGAGAAGGGATTGTTACGAAAATCGTAGAGGTTCTCGAGGTTGTAGTCGACGATGCTGTATGCCTCATTGCGGTCGATTTCCTGAGGCGGATTATTCTGGGAAGGATCAACGCCCTCAGCAAAAGTAGGCTGTTCGCTGATCTCGATGCGGTATTTGCTGAAGGTGAAGTTGAGACCGCCGGAAGGCGCATTGGTGAGAGTATCGAAGGTGCGCGCCGGATCGATCAGTGTTTGGGCATCCCCTGCGGCTTGCTTGATCCCCAGGCTGCCGATCAGGATGCGGTATCCATTGCCATCCCAGTTGTTGGGATCGTAGTTGTCATCCAGCGGATGCGCGTCGCGGAAGGCGCGACGGGTGTAGGGATCGGTGCGCTGTGCGATCGTGCTATCAGGTCGCGCCAGCCAGATCTCGGCATCCGCCGGGTTGAAGACATTGCGTCCTCCGAGGACAATGCTGTCTTGTGGGACCTGGATGCGCATGCTCTGCAGTCGTTCCCAGTAGCGGTTCGCGTCCGCCAGGCTGACAGGCGGGTTTGCCGCCACAGGAGCAACTTCGGCATCGATATCCACGCCGCTGCGCACAAGCTTGACGAGGGATACGGAGTTCAACTCGGTCATGTTGAAGAATTCGCTTACCTTACCGGAGACAACCACTTCATCTCCAACGGTGGGTGCGTAGCCTCCGATCAGGGTCGTGAAGTTACCCATGAAGACAAAGAGTCCATCGGATGTGTTCGGATCGCCATCCGCGGTGGCAGCGGTGTTCTGAAGGAAGAAACCTTTGTTGGTGTTCGTACCGGCCGTCGCCTGCAGGGTCTTTTCGTAAATCACACCCTGTACGATCACGGTCTGGCCGGTGCCGTTGCCGCTTGGCGGCGCGTACGGCGACCGGTGTGTCGTTCCGTTATCCGTATCCAGGACCGGACCGTTGACCGTACCGATCGGGAGGATCACGCTGACCGTCAGCCCAATCGTCGTGCTGCCTGTGCGTGCCTGGGCGTCGGTGATCGTGCATGCCAGGCTCTTGGCTCCGCCTGTTGTGCCATTGGCAACCGCAGTAGAATACGAGAAGGTATTGTCCCCGGAGGTCACATCACCATTTGAGCCGTCATCGAAGAAAGCCTGACTGGCTGATCCGCCAATCGCACTCAGATCGCAGGAAACTGCCAGTCCTGTGCTCGCCGGATTGGCTCCCGGAGTCACTGCCACGGTCAACAACGTTGGATCACCAGCCAAGACCGTACTTGGGGTCGCCGCGCCGGTACCGGAGGGGTCGGTTGGTAACGCACTGACTTTAGGCGTCAGCGAAAAATCGTCGACCGCAAGACCATCATCCGCACCACTGGCATTTGTATCCATCCAACGGATCCAAAAAGTCGCCCCATCTGCAATGCTTAGGTCAGCAATTGACGCTGAAATGGCTGTACGATCACCCGCCGCGTTGCCATTCTTAGCACCAGTTGTAACCGTATCGGGAGTGACAAAGTTAAGTGATGCAACTCCTGTCCATGTGCCAGAGGTCAGATCAGTCGCATTGGTGCTGTACTCGAAATTGATCTGATCGGTACGTGCACCTGTGCCTAATCGCCATTCTTCGCCGTTATAGGCAATATCCAACAAATTGATGGTCGAGCCTGTATTATTATTAAAACTGGCGCCGAAAACAGGAATAAGTGTACCGCTTTGTAGTCCACCCAGGGCACGCTCGGTGCTACCTGCCGCGCCATAACTGTACGTGTCGCCAGTGTTACTCCCACCAGTATCAACCGCGTATTGCTCATTATCCCTAGCGCCTCCTCCTGATTCGGTCATAAACCAGCCGGTGAGAGTGAGGTTATTCGTTGTTGAACCTGCAACATTCGAAAGCGTATCGAAATCCTGGGTATATGCGCTGCCAAGAGTTGTGAGGCTAATGGAACCTGCCGCCTGTGCCCTCTGCATTGGCAGCGCTGCCAACACCAAAGCCAGTATAGCAATCAGGGAAAACATCTTGAACGAACTTTTCTTCATGCCATTCTCCTGTTCTGAATTGATTTTAGTGAAAATGAGCCGGTACTTGCTTCGGCCTGGATCAACTGAAGTTCAATTTGCGAAGGCGATGCACCTCCTGAACGCTTACAGATTACCCAGCACGGCTTGCATAACCTCCCCCGGTTCCGCTCATTGTATGTGAGACCTTTCAAAAACGCAAGAAAATAACGTAGCAAATCTATCCTATTTTGAATTTATGGCCTCCTGCTATAATCCGCCGCATGTCATCGGAGACTCGGCCGCGTTTTTGGACCCGCGATAGCAGTATCCTGCTTGGGGGATTCTTCCTCACGATATTCCTGATCGTGTACATCTGGTGGCCTCTGGCAGAGGAAGTCCTTGCTTACATAGACTGGCACGGACCGTGGTGGCTTTACATGGACTGGCTCCTGCTCGGCATTTTTGGATTTATGTCCATCACCATTATTGCCCGCGCCAATCTCAAGGCGGATTTGCTGATCATCTTTGTTGGAGTCTGTGGTGGACTGGCAATCGAATCGTGGGGCACACAGACGAATCTCTGGCATTACTACACGGCTGAACGCCCGCCCCTGTGGATCATCCCCGCCTGGCCGATCGCGAGTCTTTCGATTGACAGGATCACAAGATTTCTGAACTGGCTCACCCATAAAGCGGGTCACAGCAAGACTACTGTTCTCCAATCTCTATTCTCTGCTTTCTACTGGATCACTTTCGCCTCTTTCCTGACCCTGATGCTGGTCTTCGTTGCCCCGACATCTGACAAGTCCTATACATGGCTCTCACTGGCGTTATGCATTTTCCTCATCCTCACGCCAACGGATTATCGCTATGCGTTCCTCACTTTCCTCGCGGGCACGGGACTGGGATACTTCCTCGAGTTGTGGGGCACCACGCGGGAATGCTGGACCTATTACACCTATCAAACCCCGCCACTGTTTGCCGTCCTTGCGCATGGCATGGCCGCGGTCGCGTTTTGGCGGGCGGGATTAATACTGAAAACAATTTGGGGGAGATTTGGCTTCTCGAAGCCTCGGCAGGCTGAGGCGATAGAAGAAGCGTAGCTCGTCCCGCCTGTTTCCTCGTAATTGTCTTACGCCCTTCATTAATTTCAGCCTTGACGAGAACAAAGTAAAGCTTATAATAGCTCCAATAATAGACCGACGGTCGGTTTATTATTAAGCAGGAGTTATGGCTCGAATTGTAAAAAAAGAAGAACATACAGCCAAACGCAATGAAATCCTTGATGTGGCGCTCCAGCTTGTCTACTCCAAGGGGTACGACAAAATGACCATCCAGGATATCCTGGACCAGCTCGAGATGTCCAAAGGCGCCTTTTATCACTACTTCGATTCAAAAGCCGATGTGCTGGAGGCGCTCGTCGAGCGTATGGTGGCAGAGCAGGTGGAGTCCCACTTCCTCCCTATTGTACAAAATCCGCAACTGACTGCCATCGAAAAGCTCAGGCGTTATTTCGATACGGCTGTCCAGTGGAAAACTTCCAACAAGGCCTTGATCATGGAGCTGACAAGAGTCTGGTATTCCGATGAGAACGCTCTTGCGCGCCAAAAGATCTTTGCGAAGATGGTCACGCATGTCACACCGCTGTTCGTCGAGATCATCAGCCAGGGAGTCCGGGAAGGCACGTTCTCAACACCTTACCCTGAATTTGCCAGCCAGATCAACCTCAGCCTGATCCAGGCACTGGGTGACACCTTTGCCAGGATGCTTCTTTCAGAAGAAGCGAAGAGCAGCAATACCCTGCAGGAAGCCGAAAGCCTCATCGCTGCTTACAACGATGCATTGGAGCGACTCCTGGGCGCTCCTAAGGGTTCTATCCACCTGATGGATACGGAAACGCTAAAAGAGTGGTTTCCACAAGAGGCAGCCACCGCCCAATTGTGACATTCATCATATTGACGTGGACCAAAATAGTCCTATAATGTGACCCTGTGGTCATATGACCAGGAAGTCACATCTATGCCCAAACAGACATTTTTCAACCTCCCCGAAGAAAAACGCGAAACGATCATGACCGCCGCCGTGGAAGAATTTGCGGAATATGGTCTGGAGAATGCTTCGACAAATCGAATCGTAAAAAACAGCGGCATTGCCAAAGGTAGCTTTTACCAGTACTTCGAAGACAAGCAGGATGTCTTCATGCATCTGCTCGATGTAGTCGAGCAGAAGGAACTGGAATTCTTCAAGAATGTGCATCCACCGAACAATAACATGGACACCTTCGAATACTACCGCTGGATGGTGAAAACAGGCATGGAATTTGGCCTCGCTCACCCACGAGAGATCCAGGCTGCCTGGCGCGTATTGCTTGGCGAAGGTCTGTATTATGGAAAGAATCTTGCCAAGTATCGCCAGAAAACCACGCAGGCACTGACGATAATGATCAAGCAGGCTATGGAACGCGGCGAAGTGGACCCAAGTGTGGATGTGGAACTCGCCGTCATGATCATGGAAACATGGAGCAACGCCATCACCACGTATGTCCTGACGGAAGGCATCAAACAGAAGAACATCCTCAAGTGGATGCGCTCTCCAAAGACACAGGAAACGATCGATAAACTGTTATATGTAATGGAATACGGTTTGCGTAAAACAGAATCTGAATTTAAAACTAGCACTTAGAAAGGATTAACTCATGAAACTTTACCTGCGCCTTGCATGGCGCAACATCTGGCGGCACAAACGCCGGACTGTCATCATTGTCCTTGCCATGTCATTGACACTGGCATTGATGATGTTCTATGACGGTCTCATGAATGGCTTTACCGACGCGATCTACGGGAATGCCGTGAAAGTCCTGGGTGGCAACATCCAGGTCCATGCCGAAGGCTACCGTGCCCAGGCAAATTCCACTCCCCTTTTGCCGTTGGCGGATGCACAAGCTGTGGTCAGTGCCGCAGAGTCCAACCCGATGGTAGTGGCGGCTGCACAACGCATTAACACCGGCGGATTGGTCACCAGCCGCGAGGGCGCCTTTGCCGTGGGTATTACCGGCATCGAGCCCGAAAAAGAACTACAAGTTAACATCATCGGTCAATATGTGACCGAGGGACGCAACCTCACCAGTAATGATACCGACAGCATTCTGATCGGCAAAGGACTCGCTGATGCGATGAACGTCAAAGTCGGCGACCGCATCACGATGGTGGGTCGTTCCCAGCACAAAGAGATGCGTCAGCGCACGATGACTATCGTCGGCATCTATGATCTCGGCATGGCAGATATCGAAAAGCAGACCGTGTATATCTCGCTGGGTGAAGCGCAATCGCTCTATGAGATGAAGGCCCCCACTGAGATCTCGATCTTCCTTCAACACCTGGGGCAGGAAGATGAAGTCATCAGCAGCCTGAAATCTGGTGTATCGGGTTATGAGATCGAATCGTTCCAGGCGAACTATCCGGATCTCGCCAATGCCATCAATTCCAAAACCGGCGTGATGAACATTTTTAGCGTGATCATCATTGCCATTGCGGGCGTGGGCATTCTCAACCTGCTGTTGATGGCGGTCTACGAACGGACACGCGAGATTGGCGTCCTCGGCGCCATGGGGCTCAAACCAGGACAGATCTCGCTGTTGTTCATCCTCGAAGGAACAATGATCGGTCTGGTTGGCGTTGCCGTAGGGATCGTGCTGGGGCTAGCACTCAATGGAGCCTTGATGAAAAACGGTCTTGACTTTGGCAACCTCACGCAGGCTGCCAGTTATATGGCCCTGGTCAAGGATAAAGTGTATCCCACCTGGGGTGTCGAAAGATTAGCAATGCGGGCATCCATGGTCGCGATCATCTCCGCGCTGGCAGCGCTGATCCCTGCTGTGGAAGCGGGACGCCGCGAGCCTGCCGAAGCCCTGCATTTTGTATAGGTGTACCATGCTGCAAATTTTCAAAATGGCATTTCGTGATCTTGGTCGCAACCGTCGCCGGAGTTTCTTCTCTGCGCTGGCAGTGGCGGTCGGGCTTGCTTTGTTGATGCTGCTGTCCTCCGTCATTCAGGGAGAGATGGGCAGCGCTCTGGAGTCAGCCATTCAACTACAAACCGGACATATCCAAATACGTGCCAAAACGTATGATGAGAACAAATCCAGCCTCAAGTGGGAAGATCTGGTCGAAAATCCGGACCAGATCGCCAGTGACATCGCCAAGAATAGCGATGTAAAAGCGGCAACACCGCGTCTCTTCGCCAGCGGCTTTCTCTCTACAGGCGATGAATCATCCGGCGTACGGATCTACGGCATCGACCCGGGATCCGCAGCAAACGATCCATATCGCGCAGGGATCGTCAGCGGAGATTTCCTGACCGCTGATGACCGCGAAGGATTGCTGATCGGACAACCGGCAGCCTTGAAACTTCATCTGCAGGCAGGTGACAAAGTGAGCCTTTCGGTCAACACATCCAATGGCGATGTTCTGGAACAGACCTTCACGATACGCGGCATTTACTCGACAAACACTTATGGCTTCGATAGCAGTACCGTTCTTTTGCCGTTGGCAAAGGCGCAGGCGATCACACAGACAGAGAACCATGCCAGCACGATCTTTGTAATCCTCAAGAATACGTCACTTACAGATGAGGCGGTCAAGGCGATCAACGTACCCGGTCTGGAAGTCAAGACGTGGAAAGATCTGAATGCGTTGCTCACGGAGTTCGAGTCGCTGGCAAATAGTTACATCGGGTTCTTTTACCTGATCATTCTGGCCATCACCGCCTCGGTGATTATCAACACCCTGATCATGTCTGTCTATGAACGCACACGCGAGATCGGCATCCTGGCAGCCATCGGTATGAGGGGCGGCCGCATCATGGGATTGTTCCTGTCGGAATCCCTCCTGCTGGCGATTGGCGGTGTACTCATGGGATTGGTCCTGGGTGTGTTATCCGTCTACCTGTTCAATATCAAAGGCTTTTACATCGGCAATATGGGGTTGAACGGTATGTTGGTCTCCGATACGATCCGAGCCCGGTTGACTGTCGATAAGACAATCAGCGTCACGATCATGACCTTTGTTGCCACAATACTCTCCGGGCTCTACCCGGCCTGGATGGCTTCGCGGATGGAACCCGTCGCAGCCCTGCGTGCAGAAAAATAAACGCGGAGTAAGGTCCGCGAGGAGAACAAAATGGAAGTTGTAAAAATTGAAAATGTGGCTCGTTCATATCAAGTTGGGAAAGTAGAGACACAGGCATTGCGCGGTGTCAACCTTTCCATTGAAAGTGGTGAATTCACGGCGTTGGTCGGACCCTCAGGTTCGGGCAAGACCACACTTTTACAGATGATTGGATGTCTCGATCAGCCAACGTCAGGAAATGTGTGCATCAACGGGAAGGATGTCACGCGGCTCAACCGCAATCAACGCGCGGATATGCGTCGCGGGACCATTGGCTTCATCTTCCAATTCTTTGCATTGATCCCCACGCTGACTGCGTATGAAAACGTGGAGATGCCGCTTTTGCTCAATGGGCATTCTCCCAAAGAACGCAGAGATCGCGTGATGGAATTGCTCCAGGCCGTGGATCTGGTGGAACGCGCCAACAACCGTCCCGATCAACTCAGTGGTGGACAGCAGCAACGCGTCGCCGTCGCCCGAGCGCTGGCCCCCAAACCGACGCTGATCTTAGCTGACGAGCCCACTGCCAATCTTGATACGACGAACGGCAAACAGGTCATGGACATCATGAAGAAACTCAATAAAGAGACTGGCGTCACATTTGTCTTTGCCACGCATGATCCGCGCGTCATCAGTTATGCAGATCGTGTGGTGACCCTCCAAGATGGCTTGATCACAAAGGACAGCAGGAGCTAATGTCATTGCTGCAGCGGGATCCCGAAAAACATCGGGGCAGGCAGACACCCTCCTCACAATGCCATGTAACCTGGAGAAAATCAACATGAAAAAATCTTTACCCGTCCTTGTTTTGCTTTTGGCAGTAATCCTCACAGCGTGTGGTCGAACCCCTAAAACGGAAGCCACCCCAACAGTCCAACCGGATGCGACATCTTCAAGCGGAAGTTCGGCGCCAGGCACTGTTGCTGCATCTGCACAAGTTGTCCCCGTTCAGAAGGCGCAATTGAGCTTTCCTTTGACAGGCATCGTGAAGACTGTCGAGGTCAAGGCCGGGGACGAAGTGAAAGCCGGGCAGACTTTGGTCACACTGGATACAACCATCCTTGAAGCACAGGTCAAACAGGCCGAGGCCAACCTGGCCGCGACTCAGACACAGCTCCAGTATCTGAAACGTGTCGGCACAGATGCAGAACATCTCGCCTCCGCACAGGCGGACATTGACCGCTCACAGGCCGCCCTGGATGCTGTCAACGCGACCCTGGCACAAGCTACACTGACGGCTCCTTTTGACGGGACCATTGCAGCAGTGAGTATCTCTACGGCCGAGACGGTTGTGCCCGGACAAATCGTTATCACCCTGGGCGATTTGACTCATTTTCAAATCGAAACCACGGATTTGAGTGAGCGCGATGTGCCGAATGTTCAAATTGGGCAGGCTGCTAAAGTCTCCATTGATGCCCTGAATCAGCAGTTTACCGGTAAAGTGACCGATATCGCTCGGGTTTCATCTACAGTCGGCGGAGACGTGGTTTACAAAGTAACCATTGAATTGGACACGCAGCCGCAGGGCTTGCTCTGGGGCATGAGCAGCGACGTGGAAATCCCAACCGGGCAATAGCGCGGACTCAGGAGTGAAGAGATGAAACAATTCCTTCGGTCGATGCTGGCGATTAGCCTGGCATTGATCCTCGCACTAACCATACGGCCCAATCCGGCAGACGCCCAGACAGCAGGGATTGTGACCGCATCAGCTGTTGTCGTTCCCGCGCAATCATCCGAGATGGGCTTCCTCCTCTCAGGGCCGGTCAAAGAGGTAGACGTCAAGGAAGGCGATTCAGTAGAAGCTGGTCAAACCCTGATCGTGCTGGGCACACCCGAACTAAATTACTCGGTCGCGGCCGCGGAAGCGGCTCTGAAATCCGCACAGGCAGATGCTGAGCTGCAAAAGTTTGCGCATAAGGTCTGGAATGGAAATAAATTCATTTATCTCAGCGGCCCGCGCGAACTGCGTCAGATCGCCGATGATAAAGTCCAGCAGGCACAGGCCGCTTTGGAAATTGCTCAGGCTACACTCGCTCAGGGCACACTGATCGCCCCCTATGATGGGACCGTGGTAAAGATCGACGTAGTGCCGGGCGAGCTTGTCCGGCCCACTCAAGCTGCCATTACGATCGGCACGCTGGACCAGATGCAGATCGAAACTACTGATCTGAGCGAACGCGATATTACAAAGGTGGCAATCGGTCAACCTGCTTTGATCTCGGTCAAAGCCTTAAATCAGGATTTCAAAGGCAAAGTCATTGGAATTTCGCCTATGGCAGAAACAGTAGGCGGGGATGTTGTTTACAAGGTCACACTTGAACTGGATGAACAACCTGCTGGCCTCCTGTGGGGCATGACCGCTGAGGTGCAAATCAGCGAGTAGTAGTAAAGACACAATATGTATATGCAGACAGGTAAGCAGGGTTAATTGCTTACCTGTCTTTTATTTACCGTATACTTAAACCAAGGAGAACTCATGACCACAATCACTGTCATTGGCGCCGGAAGCGCTTCATTTGGCGAGAATACACTATCCGCCTTGCTGCATGCAGAAAAATTGAGAGGTTCGGTACTTCGACTGGTGGATCGCAACGCTCAGACTTTGGATATCATCCAACGGCTTGCCGACCGACTCAACCAGGAATGGGACGCAGGTTTCCAGATCACTGCGCACACCCATCACAGGGAAGCTCTTGAGGGCGCAGAGTTCGTTGTCTCCGCGATCGAGGTAGGTCCACGTGAGGAATTGTGGAAGTCCGATTACGAATTGACGCTTAAACATGGCGTGCACCAACCATACGGTGAAAATGGCGGACCCGGAGGGTTTGCACACGCCGCACGCAACATCGGGCCTGTGATGGAAATCGTTCATGACATGGAACAGCTCTGCCCTGACGCATGGTTCATCAATTTCACAAATCCCATGATCCGGATTTGCGATGCGGTCAATCGCCACAGCAGAATCAAAGTGGTTGGACTGTGCCACCAGATCTATGCAGGCTATACCATGGTCGGCGTGGCACTGGCAAAAGATCTCGGCATCGAGGTCCCGCAGGGTTTGGAAGGCTTGCATGCCGATGTGATGCAGCATCCGCTTCAACATAGGGTGAGGGAACAAATCGTTCCTCTGGTAGATATTCGTGCCGCGGGCATTAATCACTTCTCGTGGATTCTCTCGGTTCATGACAGGCGGACAGGCGAGGACCTGTATCCACTCCTGAGAAGGCGATTCTTTGAGCTTGATCCCGGCTTCGAGCCGCTCACCCGCCGCGTCTTTCAGGACTTTGGTCTGCTTCCAGTGCCCGGAGATACTCACCTTTGTGAATATCTCCCCTGGTTGAGCGATCCCGAGACGAAACCGTGGGAGAAGTTCAATATCCGTCTATATGATTGGGAAATGATGGCGGGTCTGCGTGACTTCAGCCTGGATCGATTAAGTGAAATGGCAAATTGCCGCATGAGTATTGATAGTCTGCTCGACACAGATTCCGAGGGCGCGGTGGAAATGATCGAAAACATCGCCTGCGCAGGGACTCATTATCATCTCGCCGCGAATCTCCCCAACGCAGGGCAAATTGCCAATCTACCTTACGGTGCCATCGTCGAGACTCCGGTGATCGTCGATGGCGCGGGGATTCATCCTGTCCAAATGGGAGCATTACCGGAAGCGATTGCAGAATTGAATCACCGCGAGCTGGTGGCCGCACAATTGTGCGTTGACGCGGCCGTTGAAGGAAATTACGAGAAGGCATTGCAATGTCTGCTGCTGGATCCAATGATCAGAGATATGCAGACAGCAAAAAATATTCTGGATGATTATCTAGCCGCGTACAAAACATATCTCCCTCAATTCTGGAAGTAAACGTCCTAAGAAAATCATCACCAAATCAAAAGATGGACAGTGTTGTCCATCTTTTGATTCTTAAGAACGTTAAAGACCTTAACGACCTTAATGACAATCTATCAATTCGTATATGAATATCTTTCAAATATTTTAAGCTAAATATATCTTCAAAAACCTTTACATAAATCAATATTCATATACAATAAATACATTGATAATGGTTTTATGCGCATTAACTGAATCAATAACAACATAAAATCATTCCTTATGATGATTGATCAAAGATGAATCATCAAACATAACGATAATGTAAAAAGGAAACACATTACAAAGGAAACATCATGTATATATGTGCGTTGACCAGCATACCAGACGCAGATGATATTCCATACGACCCCTCACCATACATGAAGGGTTACAAGTGGAAACAACATCTCGTTCAACCAGATCATGTTGAAAGACAAATCCTTGATCTGATGGACGAAGGCATTGAAGTCTTCATCAATCTGTGTGATGGCACACCGGATGATCCCTTGTCAGGTATCGGTCTTGTGTATGCACTCGAAAAACTCGGTGCAGCATTTACAGGTGCGGATTCAAAATTCTTCGATCCCACACGCGATGAGATGAAGAATGCTGCACGCCATGTTTCTGTCCCCACACCGAACTGGATGTTTATCAGCCGTGTGGAAGACATCGATAAAGTGACGAAGAAGTTGGCCTTTCCCATGCTGGTCAAGCCGCCGCATGGATATGCAAGTGTGGGCATACGCCGTGAATCACGCGTCGAGAACGCCGACCAGCTAAAAGTCCAGCTTGAGGCTGGAATCACCGAGTTTGGCCGCGTGCTCGTCGAGGAGTTCATCGTCGGGCGCGAATTCACCTGCCTGATTGCGGAGAATCCAGAAGACACGGAAAAACCGATCACTTTCAAGCCGGTCGAGTTCATCTTCCCCAAGGGTGAATCGTTCAAGCATTACAATATGAAGTGGGTCGAATACGAAAAGATGTCCGTGGCACCAGTCACCGACCCGCGCATTGAAAAGACGCTGCGCGAACAGACGACGCGCGTGTTCAAGGAATTGGGCGGCAATGGATATGCCCGCTGCGATTACCGCATGGACACCAGCGGCAAGCTTTACATGCTGGAAATCAATCCGAATTGTGGCATCTTCTACCCGCCCACCGAACCAGGCTCTGCGGACTTCTCGCTCCTGAATGACCCGGCCTACAACCATACCAAGTTCATGAAGCTGATTATCCGCGCAGGACAGAAGCGACAGGCTCGAATGGCAGCCGAAAAACTGCTCAAGCGCCCGTCACGCAAGCGCATCGAGGTCGAAGAGATGGCCTATTCATAGGCAGCAATTTGCGAGAGTTCAAGGGACATGGATATCCATGTCCCTTGTTTTTTTTTATGGGCCGGAGTCGTTCGAGGGCAGGACAGATTTGGCGTTAAAATAACCTCCCAACTCAGGAGAAGATGCAAGTCAACCGGCTTCCATACTCTACGAAACAAACTGTGACCAACCAGGAACTTCTGGAAAAATTCGAACCCGTCCTGCGCTTTGCCAGGAGCGAACGCTTCTTTCCGATGGCAGTGGAGCCCTACCTGGAAAAATGTCACATCTTCCCCAGCGGACCGCAAGGCGTGATCGGCTTGCTTTCTCATTTAAATGAACCTCTCCCCGAGCAAATTGGGAAACTCCAGGGCGAACAATATTTCCTGCGGTTTGTCAACGATCCGCTGGCAGATGTCGACGCATGGGTCTGGCTGGCTGTTCTCTCGGCAATCGGTGTGGCGGGAGGCTGGTTCCTCCTGAGATGGACAGGTGTCGAGCTCGCAGTGATCGGTGCTCTCACTGCCGCGTTGATCATGTTCATGCTCGCCTCGCCAATCCGCCTGCGCATTCTGCCGGCAGCCCTGGCGGCATTGTTTTTTGCCGCTCTCGAAGCAGCTCCGATCTGGTTCTTTCTCCGCCCCAGTCGATACGTCAGCATTACAGTTGAATACCTTGTCCTTTTCCCCCTTTACCTGGTCATTCTTTTCTATCTATCCATCCGCACCATGAAGTTCATCCTGGATTACGTCATCCCGGAGGGACCTGGCTTGCTCATGGATATACTCTCCCATGCCACAGAAAAGATTGCGGGGGAAGCCTATGCTCAATATGAAAAGATCCTTGAAACAAACCCTCAGCCGGTTTACTACGGGCGGGTGGTGGACGAAAAGGATGACGGCAATGACTGGAAGATCCTGCAATATCATTTCTTCTACGCGTTCAATGATTGGCGTCTCGCGGCAAATGGCATGAATCACCATGAAGGGGATTGGGAAATGGTCGCAGTCTATCTCAAGAACGATCAACCCTATGCCGTTCTTTTCTCACAACACGGGAGCGGGAATATCGAGAAATGGGCAAATGTGCGTAAGGCCCTCGATAAACAAGACAATGAGACAACTCATCCAGTCGTCTATGTGGCGCTTGGATCTCATGCGAACTACAGCAAGCCGGAAGTTATCCGCTCGCCCGAGCTCTATAAACAGGGACTGGTGCAACGCGTCGCTTACTGGATCGACGGCCTGATCCAATATCTTTTCCTTCTCATCAACCCGAGCCAAAAAGCGCGTCAGATTGCGCTGAAAGAGCTGACTGCACAGGGGACACATTTCCTCTCGGAAGATGCCTTTATTTATTTGCGCGATGAAGAGGATCATTATATTGTAAGCCTTCCAATGGAGATTGCCTCCGGTGATGGATTCCGCGTCGGTTTTCAGGGAGATAATCTGCGCGAGGGGGTCATCAAATCGAGCAGTTTTCTCAAACGGGTGCGGTCCGATCGTAAGACAACGCGGCCTCCCATCAAGGAATGGCGAAGCGTCCTTTTGGAACCGGAACCGGAATGGATTCAGTACAAAGGTCTGTGGGGAGTTAGAAGCTGGCTTGAAAACGAATCGGGGCCGCCCGGGCCGAGATGGGATCGCCCTGAAAAGAATCTACCGGCAGCAGAACGGATGCGCTGGGCGAAACCGCTGGAGTGGCTCGCGGCATTGGAAAGTAATGAACTTCGCAAAAATTCCGAACAATCATTCACCTGAATTCGGCACAGCAAGGAGGTTACCATGTCTTTTCCACAGATTCTTGAGGTCGCGATTGGCCTCATACTGGTCTATTATTTGCTTGGTTCCCTTGTTTCGACCATGACAAAAGTGATTACTGAATCACTTGAAACTCGCGGTGTGGCGCTGGAAAAGTACCTTAAGAAAATCGCCGGCGAAAAATTCGTCGACCTGAAGCGTATGCCGCAGATCGAGGCGCTTAGACCCATCCGCTACAAAAACTGGTTCAGCGTCTTCAGTTCCAGCACTGAACCCAAAATGGTGGAAAGAATCCCCTCATCTACACTGGTAGATGCTTTCTTTGACCTGACCGGGCTAACCAACAAGAAGGATTTATCTGCCGATGAACTGTTGGAACTCATTGGAAAGTTGCCTGAGTCGGAAGGTAAGCAGGCCATCCTGACCTGGATCAAGCAGGGCGTGACGGATATCAACGACATCCGCAAACGTACCGACGCTTATTTCTGTGGAATCCTGGATCAAGCTGCGGCGACCTTCAAGGCGAACGCCCGCAGTTTTGTGCTCATCCTTTCCATCGCGATTACCCTGCTCTTTGGCACGGACAGCATCCAACTGGCAAAGGACCTGTGGACAAACGCAGAATTGCGAGCGATTGCCGCCGCACAAGCGGGCGCGGTGGTACAGGAGGGCGGCACGTCGTCTGATCTGACCAGCTTGCTGGATGACCTGAGCCGCCTGACAGTCCGTATCGGTTGGTGGCAGACGCAGACCTTTCCGGAAACCGGCCTGGCCGCTGATTGGGTCGCTTTTGTAATTTTGAAATTGCTGGGGCTTGGACTCACTGTAATGGCGGTCGCACAGGGATCATCCTTCTGGTATGACTTCTTGAGAAGGATCGCTGGACGCACAGAGCCAGCCAAGAGCACTTCTGACGACTCAGGCGGCTAACATAAAAACTCTGAGGCGGCGGGCCTCGGAGTTTTCATGACTTGCATTCCCAGCGGGCGTACACAGCCTGTGACAACAATCTATTCCCGCTTTGTTCCCGTGTTATCAACTCGCCGCTGTCGATCGTCCCGTCGAAGCGTTTCATCATTTCGTTCAAGGCCTGCGCTACATGGATGGCTGATGCGCGCACCGCGTAAACCGTGACTATTACAAATAGGGGGCGATCGCTCAAGCACTCGCGGCACAGTTCCAACAAATGGGGCAGCGACTTATACACTTCCCACACTTCCCCTTTCGGGCCCCGGCCAAATTTCGGCGGATCAAGGATGATGCCGTCATATCTCACGCCGCGCTTGGATTCGCGCTGAACATACTTTAAAGCATCCTCTACGATCCACCGAATGGGTTTGTCATGCAGGCCAGATAGCTCCTGGTTTTGCCGCGCCCAGTTGACAGACTTCTTTGATGCGTCCACGTGAGTCACTTTTGCGCCGGCAGCCGCTGCGGCAAGCGATGCAAGGCCGGTGTAGCCGAATAGGTTGAGGATGTTAGGGGGCTGAGTCGCTTTTTGAACGAGGTCAGCCATAAAGTCCCAGTGAGAGGCGACTTCTGGAAAAACCCCAAGGTGCCGGCCCGGCGTCGTCATGGCCCAAAACTTTAACTCCCTCATTCCTCGCCCCTCGCCCAAAGTTGGGAGAGGGGATGGGGTCAGGGCAAGCGGATAACTCATCACCCACTTCTCATCGACTGTTTTCTTGAAATCCCAGTGACCTCCACTCTCTTCGCCTGATGGGACAAACACCGCGTGCACATTTTTCCATTCCGACTCTGGCAATGAACGTTTCCACATGGCCTGTGCCTCGGGCCTTTGAAAAATATACTTACCGAAACGTTCAAGTTTCAGCCCATCGCCGCTATCAAGCAGAGAATAGTCTCTCCAATTGGGGGATTCAAGCAGGGTGAACTGAGTCATTCGGCATTCCCGCTACATCATTTCTATTGCAACAGAGTCTCAACCCAAAGTCCCTATTGCTTTTTGCCCACTAAATCTGTATAATGTGGGAAAAAGTGGTAGAAAGTGGTAAGAGCGCCGGGTTTCCCGGCGTTCAACGCATTAAAAGGCATTATAGCACAAATGTTCTTAGGTCAATTCCAACACAATCTCGATGACAAGGGGCGCCTGATGATACCGGCGCGCTTTCGTGATTTGTTGGAAGGCGGTGCTTACATCACACAAGGCTTCGATAAATGCCTGATGGTGATGACAACCAGCTACTTCACCGAGGTCTATGAACATCTCGAAACCATGAACCTGGCCGATCCCACTACCCGGCTCTTGCGCAGGCTCATCCTTTCGAATGCCTATCCGGTGGAAGTGGACAAGGTTGGACGCATCCTCGTTCCACAAAACCTGCGTGCCTTCCTTCAACTGGATGGCGAGGCCATTGTTGCGGGCCAGGGCCGCTACTTTGAAGTATGGCGGCCTGCCGAGTGGAACGAACAAATGGCTCAGGTGCAGGATACCGTAGCCAACAACCAGCGTTTCTCGGCTCTCGATCTCTCAAATAATCATTCGTAGGGGCGACATCATGTCGCTCTCGCCGCACCAACCTGTACTTTACAAAGAAATTATACACGCGTTGCAGCCGAAACGCGGCGGCCAATATGTAGATTGCACACTGGGCGCGGGCGGACACGCTCGCGGCATCCTGGAGGCCTGTGCGCCGGACGGGCTCCTGCTGGGTCTCGATGTCGACCCGCAGGCCCTGGCGCTCGCTCGTGAGACCTTGGCTCCTTACGAGAGGCGCATACGTCTTGTACAGGCCTCCTACATCACTCTCAGCGATCAACTCGCCGCTGCGGGCTGGGACGCAGCTGACGGAATTCTTCTGGACCTCGGAGCATCATCCATGCAATTCGACTCCCCCTCCCGAGGTTTTTCCTTCCTCCAGGAAGGACCGCTGGACATGCGCTTCGGGCCTCACGCAACGCAGACCGCGGCGGACCTGGTCAATACCTGGGATGAACGCGAACTGGCAGACATCCTCTTCCACTACGGCGAAGAGCGTGACTCTCGCAAGATCGCGCGAGCCATTGTGGCGAACCGGCCGCTTCACACCACCCGTGAGCTGGTGGCCGTGATCGAGAAGGTTTCTCCCCGCCGCGGCGACCGAATCCACCCGGCCACACGGACCTTCCAGGCCCTGCGGATCGCGGTGAATGAGGAACTGGCCTCAGTGGAGAAAGTCCTTCCTCAGGCGGTGACAGCTTTACGGTCTGGAGGAAGATGCGCAGTGATCTCCTTCCACTCGCTGGAAGACCGCATCGTCAAGGATTATTTCAGAGAACAAAGCAAGGACCTCGTCAATCCGCCGTACGAAAAGATTTACGAAGTTGAACGCAATGCAATACTCAGGCTAGTTACTAAAAAACCAATCACGCCCTCTGATGAGGAAACCAGGATCAACCCGAGGGCGCGCAGTGCAAAACTTAGAGTTGTCGAAAAGCTGTAGTTGTCACGCCAAAGGCGTGACCTACGAATGAGAGAAAATGAATCTGCAAAATATCAACCTAAATCACTTCGTCCATGCCTACAAAGTTGCCCCGTGGCGCATCCAGCGACAATGGATTGGCGGCGTCCTGCTGGCTGTGGTGATCTTTGCCATGATCGCCGCCCTTTATCTGGATGTGACCGCACAGGCTGCGATCGCCGGACGCGAGATTCAGGACATGACCTCGGCCATCGAAGCCAGCCGACAGGCCAGTACCGACCTCGAAACCCAGCTCGCCGCGCTGACATCATCCAGCGTCATGGAACAGCGCGCACAGGCTCTGGGCTTCAAGCCGATGGAGCCTGAGAATGTTGAGTATTTGATCGTGCCGGGCTATGTCAAACCAGCTCCGGCCATCGATGTGGCCGCGCCGCTGCCTCAGTTGAGCGCGCCCAACATTCCGCCTGAATATACCCAGTCCCTGTTGGACTGGCTGGATCAAGCCATATCCATTTCCCCGACCCGAGGCATGAAATGAGACAACAGTACGCATGGCGATCCAGTCTACTGGCCGGTATTCTGGCCTTTGTTGCATTCGCCATCGTGGTGCAGATCATCCGCATTCAGAACAGCCAGGAAGCAGCCATCTTCCGTGAACGTGCGCTGAACTACGCAAGCGAGCTAAAAACCTTTTACCCGGATCGCGGGGAGATCTATGACCGCAACGGCCACCTCCTGGCAGGCAACAAGACGGTCTATGAAGTGGGCGTGAACCTGACCGCAATCAAAAACCCGAACGCGATCGCGCTGGCCGTTAGTGGACAACTTGGACTGGACTACGGACAGGTCCTGGCACAAATCCAGAAGCCGCCAGCGGGTATCAGTTATATGGTTCTGCAGGACTTCGTCGAAGCAGACAAGGCCGAAGCCCTGAAAAAGATGAAGTCCGATGCGCAGGCACAGGCTGAACCGGGCACACTGGGGAGCCTCACAGGGCTGGAATTCAATCCACATCCACAGAGAAGCTATCCGGAAGGCTCACTGGCCTCCAATATCCTGGGCTTTGTCAACCGCGAGGGGCGCGGCTACTTCGGCGTTGAAGAGAAATATGACACCCTGCTGGCAGGGAATCCCGTCCATGTGCTGGTGCCAACAGACCCTAACAAGGCTTTCGAAATCCCACATGTCCCGAACGGCACCACGCTCATCCTGACCATCAACCGTGACCTGCAGGCCGCGACGGAGGCAATTCTCGACCAATCTCTGCAAACCTACGGAGCGCAGAGCGGCACCATTGTCATCATGAACCCGCGTAACGGCGAGGTCCTTGCCATGGCGACCACCCCGCGCATGGACTTGAATCAGTTTTGGAACTACGGGGTGATCTATAACAATGCCAGCGAGTTCAACCCGGCCATCTCCAAACCTTACGAGCCCGGCTCGGTCCTGAAAATCCTGACCATGGCCGCCGCGCTTGATAACGGCACGATTGCACCGGGGACACAATTCTTTGATACCGGCTCGATCCTGGTTGGCGGCGCAACCATCTATAACTGGAACGATGAAGCCTGGGGACAGCAGGATATGACCGGCTGTCTGCAGCACTCTCTCAATGTTTGCCTTGCCTGGGTCTCCACCCAAATGGGACCACAGGCCTTCTATAACTACATGGATAACTTCGGGCTGGGCCATCTCACAGGCATTGACCTGGCCGGGGAAGCGCAGGGCAGGCTCAAGGTCCCGGGCGACTCGGACTGGTATCCGGTGGACCTTGGCACCAATGCCTTCGGTCAGGGCGTCGCCACGACGCCAATCCAGATCCTGATGGCCGCCTCCTCGATTGCCAACGGCGGACGGACGGTCACACCGCATGTACTATCCGCGATGGTGCGTGATGGACGTCAGTATAGCGCGCCGGCTCAATATGCCGGCTCCCCCATCGCAGAGCAGACCGCGCATACCCTTTCCGAAATGCTGGCCAATTCGCTTGAACTGGAATCCTCCAACGCTCTTGTACCGGGTTATCGCGTGGCTGGCAAGACTGGCACAGCACAGATTCCTCTGGATACCGGCTTCTACGATTTCGAACACACGAACGCGTCCTTCATCGGCTGGGGCCCGGTGGATGATCCGCAGTTCATGATCTACGTCTGGCTCGAAAAGCCCTCCTCCTCGATCTGGGGTTCAGAAACTGCTGCCCCCGTTTTTTCACAGGTTGCAGAAAAGACTGTCATTTTGCTGGATATCCCTCCGGACGTTGTCCGACAACAGCTCGCCTCACACTAACATGCTCACACTTGCCGACGCCCTTGAAGCCCTCACGACGCTTCGCCTCCCCAACGCCACCACTGTCATCACCGAAGCGGCCATCGATTCTCGGCAGGTGATTCCCGGTTCCCTCTTTGTAGCTTATCCCGGCGAAAAGGTGGACGGCCATGACTTTGTGGAGGATGCATTTAACAGGGGGGCTTCTTTTGCTTTAATACAGAAGGATGTTCCCGCTTCATTCCGGACCCTGGATCTGCGTCGCGATCTATCGGCATCCTTTCCCCTCGATCTGAATCCCCCGCTCTGCATCCGCGTGGAAAACACCATTTCCGCTCTGCAGCAGATTGCGCGCTTCTGGCGACGTAAACTGGAAGTGCAGGTGGTGGGAATCACAGGCAGCGTGGGCAAATCCA
The DNA here is from genome assembly GCA_029782225.1 of Chloroflexota bacterium. Classification (GTDB taxonomy): domain Bacteria; phylum Chloroflexota; class Anaerolineae; order Anaerolineales; family Villigracilaceae; genus JAKOVF01. The sequence continues at coordinate 40,516 of JAKOVF010000138.1, forward strand.
CCACCAAAGAAATGATCGCCGAGGTATTGCGGACGCGCTATCGCACGCTCAAAAGCCCCGGCAATCTCAACAACGAGATCGGCCTGCCTCTCACCATCCTGAGACTTGGCTCCGGCTACCAACGAGCTGTGCTGGAGATGGGGTTTTACGTGCCCGGCGAGATCCAGTTCCTTTGTGATATCGCACTTCCACGGGTCGGCGTGGTGACCAATGTTGGCACCGTCCATGCGGAGCGCGCGGGATCGCAGGAAGCCATCGCCCGCGGCAAGGCCGAACTGGTCCAGGCGCTGCCCGAGGATGGCGTAGCTGTGTTAAACTTCGACGACCCCTGGGTCCGCAAGATGGAAGAAAAGACCCGAGCACGTGTCTTCTTCTACGGCCTTTCCTCCGAAGCGGACCTGTGGGCCGACCATATCGAAGGTCTGGGCCTCGAAGGCATTCGCTTCCGCCTGCACTACGGACACGAGACCCTGTATGCCCGCATCCCCCTGATCGGCCGTCACTCCGTTCACACTGCATTGCGCGCGGCCGCAGTTGGCCTCGTGGATGGCTTGACCTGGCAGGAGATTTTCGAAGGTCTGCAGCAGGGACACACGCAATTGCGTCTTGTCGCCGTCAGGACCAGGTCCGGCGCGTTGATCCTGGATGACACGTACAACGCTTCGCCGGAGTCCATGCTGGCCGCGCTCAACCTGCTCGACGAGATGGACGGACGCAAGATCGCCGTCCTGGGCGACATGCTGGAGCTGGGTCCCTACGAAAGACAGGGACACGAACTGGTCGGCCTGCGGGCTGCGCAAGTGGCACAGATCCTGCTCACACTGGGTCCCCGCGGACACATGATTGCAGATGCCGCGCGGCGAGCAGGGATGAGAATGGCAAATATTCTTGAATTTGAGGAGTCTGATCCAATCGTGGATTGGCTTACGAAGAATCTGACGGTGAACGACGCGGCGCTGATCAAGGGCTCGCATGGCTTGCGCATGGACCGCATCACCGCGGCCCTGGAGGACCGCTCATGAGCCAGACTGCGCTCGCGCTCAGCCTTGCAGGTCTCTCCTTCATGATGACTGTCATCTGGGGCGGACCATTGCTCCGTATCCTGCGGCATTACAAGATCGGCAAGATCATCCGCGTCGAAGAGCCGGACCGTCACCGCATCAAGATGGGCACACCGACAATGGGAGGCGTGATGTTCATCCTGCCGGTGCTCCTGCTCACAGGCCTGCTGAATGCCGTCGCTTTGATCGGCGTCAGAGTGAGCGGGATCGGGCGTTCCATCCTGGTGCCGTTGATCGTGATGGTGGCTCACGCCCTGCTCGGCGCCGTGGACGATTGGGAAGGCATCCGTGGCAAGCGCAAAGGCGAAGGCATGCGCGCCCGCACGAAATTTGCATTCCAGGTCCTGTTTGCGCTCGGAACCGGATACGTTTTGAAATACGTGCTCGATGTACCGGATGTCTATTTCCCCGGTTTGAATTTTGAAATTGAACTCGGCTGGTTATATGTCCCGATCGCAGCTTTCATCATCGTCGCTGAATCCAACGCGGTCAACTTCACAGACGGGCTGGACGGTCTCGGTGGTTTGATCGCGGCCACAGCCATCGCAGCCTATGGCGGCATCGCTCTCATCCAGGATCAGGTTTACATTGCACGTTTCTGCTTTACCCTCGTCGGCGCGATCTTCGGTTTCCTGTGGTTCAACGTTCATCCTGCGGAATTGATCATGGGCGACACCGGTTCCCTTGCCCTTGGTTCCACCTTTGCAGTCGTTGCGCTGATGACCGGTCAATGGCCGCTACTGCTCGTCATCGGGATTATTCCTCTCAGTGAAATCTTGAGCGTTGTCATTCAGGTCGGTTACTTCAAACTAACCAAGGGCAAACGTTTCTTCAAGATGGCTCCCCTCCATTTGCATTTTGAGCTGCTCGGCTGGAGCGAAACACAGGTTGTGCAGCGATTCTGGCTGATTGGGCTCATGGCTGCTTTGATCGGTATCGGTTTATCTCTGGTTTAGGTAGTTCGTAATTGGTAAGTGGTAATTACCATTTACTAATTGCTTTTTACAAAACGATGACAAACTGGAACGGCACCCGCACTCTTATTTTAGGCGCAGCGCGACAGGGGATCGCCCTCGCCCGCTGGCTCGCGCGTCACGGTTCACGCGTGACCTTGAGCGACTCGCGCAGCCTCGACGCGCTATCATCCGCCCGCGCATCCCTCTCGGACGTAGATGTGAAATGGGCCACGGGCGGGCATCCGCTCGAGCTGCTGGATGATTGCGATGTGGTGTGTCCTTCCGGTGGAGTGCCGCTCGCCCTCCCGATCGTGCAGGAGGCCATAAAGCGCGCGATGCCACTCACAAACGATACACAGATCTTCATGGAAGTCGTTCCGTGCAAGACGATCGGCATTACCGGTTCTGCGGGCAAGACCACCACAACGACGCTGGTTGGCGAAATGGCGAAGTTGGACCGTGGAACACGGACGACAGACGATGGTCAATCGTCAGTGGTCCGTGGTCGAGTATTTATTGGCGGCAACATCGGCGACCCGCTCATCAACTATGTGGATGACATGCAAGCGAACGATCTCGCCATTCTGGAGATTTCATCCTTCCAGCTCGACCAGATGACCATCTCGCCAAGCATTGCCGCCATCCTGAACATCACACCCAATCATCTCGACCGTCATGGCACAATGGAAGCGTACACTGCTGCGAAGGCCCGCATCATCGAATTCCAAAGTGACAAGGATACAGCCATCCTCGGCCGCGATGATCAAGGCGCATGGAGTTTGCGAAATCGAGTGAAAGGCAAACTGTTCACGTTCAGTTTGAGCAAATTAGACGAAGGTTTGGATGGAACATACCTGCACGATGGCTTGTTCAACCTGCGTGAAGGGAATGCCTATCTTCCGCTTATGCTGCGTGAAAAGATTCAATTGCGCGGAGACCACAATGTGAGCAATGTTCTTGCGGCGTTTGCCATTGGACATGCCGCTGGTTTCACGCTCGATGCCATGCTCGAAGCAGCAGAAGAATTCCGCGGCGTGGAACACAGACTGGAACTGGTCCGTGAGCTGCGTGGCGTGCGCTGGTATAACGACTCGATTGCCACCGCCCCCGAACGCAGCATGGCTGCCATCCGTTCATTCGATGAGCCCATCGTGCTCCTGCTCGGTGGTCGTGACAAGAATCTCCCGTGGGAAGATATCGCTGATCTTGTTCACCAACGTGTGGATCACGTAGTGCTCTTCGGTGAGGCAGCGGAAAAAATTGAAAAAACGGTAGCAGGTTCAAGGTCAGAACGAGGCATTGACATTTGCCGCGTCAAAACTCTGAAAGATGCAATCGTCAAAGCCGCGGAAGTTGCCGAACCCGGCGATGTTGTCCTGCTTTCGCCGGGCGGCACAAGTTTTGACGAGTTCGAGGATTTCGCGGAAAGAGGAGAGAGTTTTAGAAAATGGGTACAAGAGCTTTCGTAACCGATCGATCTTTTGCCGCCAAGCCGCGCGGCTTCGATATGCCTTTACTGGTGGTCGTCGTCGCGTTGATCGTGTTCGGCCTGGTGATGTTGTTCTCTGCTTCGTGGGACTTCTCCTTCGGCGCCTACGGCGACCCGATGCACATGTTCAACCGCCAGCTTATCTGGCTCGGACTCGGCGCAATCGGTGCGCTCATCCTGGCCTTCTTCGATTATCACCACTGGCGCAAATTCGTTGTGCCTGCCATGGCGGCAACCATTGTCCTGCTCATGATCGTATTGATCACCAGTGATGTGCATCTCGGCGCGAAACGCAACCTGTGTGCCGAAGGTTCATGCCAGCCTTCCGAGATAGCCAAGTTGGTCTCGATTTTGTACTTGAGCGTGTGGCTGTATTCCAAACGCGAGCACCTGCACGATGTCACGCTTGGCTTGATCCCGCTCGGTGTAATCCTTGGTATCGTCGGCGGTTTGATCTACCAGCAGCCGGATTTGAGCGCGGCCGCGACCGTGATGATCCTCGGTGGGGTGCTGTTCTTCCTCGCAGGCGGCGACCTGAAACAGATCGGTGTGCTGCTCGTGGTGGCATTCATCGCTGGCTGGCTCATTGTACAGATCAGCGCCACAGGCAAGGCACGTGTGGATGATTTCATCGCTGGCATCAAGGACCCGTTGCAGGCTTCGTATCATGTACGCCGTTCCTTTGAGGCGATCGTCAACGGCGGATGGTTCGGTGTTGGGATTGGCCAATCCAAGTCGAAACTGACCGGCCTCCCTGTCCCGCCCACTGACAGCATTTTCGCTGTGGTGACCGAGGAGTTAGGTCTCTTCGGCTCGCTGGCACTGATATGTTTATATGCTGCGCTGGTGTGGCGGGGATACATGATCGCCCGCCGCGCACCTGATATGCTCGGTACCTTGCTGGCTACCGGCCTCGTGATCTGGATCGGCATGGAAGCCCTTGTCAACATGGCGGTGATGGTTGGCCTGCTGCCCTTTGCCGGCAACGCGCTGCCGTTCATCAGCGCGGGCGGTTCCAACCTTGTTGCCACTTTGGGTGCGATCGGTATCTTGTTCAACATTTCCCGTCAGAAAGGTGAAGGCACGCGGACGGATGAAGAATGGAGGTCTTACGGTGCGGCTGCTGATTTGCGCTGGTGGAACGGGCGGCGGAGTGTATCCCGCCCTCGCCGTCCACAGCGCACTCACGAAAGACCACAGCGTTGAAACGTTGTGGGTCGGTGGTGAAGGCGGCATGGAGGAGGAACTCGTGAAACGCGCGGGCATTCCTTATCAATCCATTCCAGCCGCTGGCGTGCATGGCGTTGGCCTGTGCGCTCTGCCTGGCAACCTCGCAAAACTCACGCGCGGTGTCGCTGCCTCGCGCCGCATCCTCAAAAACTTTCACCCGGACGTGCTCTTCTTCACTGGTGGTTACGTCGCTGCACCGATGGCCTTTGCTGGACGGAATATCCCTACCCTGTTGTATGTCCCCGATATCGAGCCGGGGCTGGCCTTGAAATTCCTCGCGCGTTTTGCGGACCGCGTCGCCATAACCGCGCCGGACTCGAAGAAATATTTCCCTTATCCAGAGAGACTCGTCCTCACTGGCTACCCGCTTCGTGCTGACCTCGCGGCCTGGTCCCGCGAAAAAGCGACTCAGCACTTCGGCATCCCCTCAAACGAGCGTGTGCTCCTGGTCACCGGCGGAAGCAAGGGAGCGCGTTCCATCAACATGGCCGTGCTCAAGCACCTCAAGGACCTGTTAGGAATCGCTCACGTGATCCACATCACCGGGTCGCTGGATTGGCCCACAGTCGAAAAAGCCGCGGCTGAGTTACCAGCGCAAATCAAATCTCGCTATCATCATTTTCCTTATTTGCACGAAATGGGCGCGGCGCTTTCCATCGCAGATGTGGTCGTCTCACGCGCCGGCGCGTCGGCATTGGGTGAATATCCATTCTTTGGATTGCCTGCCATTCTGGTTCCCTATCCTTATGCATGGCGCTATCAGAAAGTCAACGCGGATTATCTCGCACAGCGCGGCGCGGCCGTGGTCTTGCAGGATGAACTACTGGCCGAAAAGCTGCCGGTCCTTGTGAAAGACCTGCTTGAGAATTCAAACGCACGGGAGGCCATGCGCGCCTCCATGCAATCATTGTCCCATCCTGATGCGGCAGACGTCATTGCCAGGCATTTGTTCGAGCTGGCAGGAGGACAGCCCTTATGATGAGCATCGTTTATATCTTCTGGATGTATGTCATCGTCTTTGCAGTGATTGGCGCGATGCGCGGCTGGGCCAAGGAATTGCTGGTTTCATTCAGCGTCATTACGGCGCTGGCGGTGAATCATTTGCTGCGGGCGTATCTGCCGATCGTAAGAGACCTCCCTGAAGGCGGCAGTTCCCTCTTCTGGATCCGCTCCATCATTCTGCTTGCCCTGGTCTATTTTGGTTATCAAACGGTCCTTGTTATTCCACGCCTGGCATCCAAGGCCGCCCGTGAACGTTTACAGGATGCCCTGTTCGGAGCAGTGCTGGGCGCCATCAATGGTTATCTGGTAGTAGGGACATTGTTGTTCTATTACTTCATCGCAGGGTATCCCTACCCCAAGGTTGTCAGCATCCCGACGGACCCGGCCATCGTTGCCACCATCGACACCATGATGAAATACATGCCGCCCCGCCTGCTGGGTGAGCCCGGCATCTACTTTGCCGTCATTATCGTGCTGATCTTTATTATCGTGGTCTACATCTAATGCGAAAAGCTGATCACTAGCAGCTAAGAGCTAACACTTATGACTCGCGTCCATTTCATCGGCATCGGCGGTTCCGGCCTCTCAGCGATAGCCCGTCTGCTCAAGGAGCGCGGCTACCAGGTGACCGGTTCGGACCGCCTCCCCTCGCAGTTCGCACTGGACCTGCAGAACGATGGTGTCACCGTTTTCATCGGACATCATCCACGCAACGTCACCGGCGCGGATTGGGTGGTGCGTTCCTCTGCGGTAACGGACGACAACCCCGAGGTCCAGGCTGCGCAGCATGCAGGCATTCCGGTCTACAAGCGGTCCGATTTCCTCGGTCAACTCATGGCGAACAAGACCGGTATTGCTGTCGCCGGCACGCATGGCAAGACGACCACTACCGCCATGATTGCATGGGTGCTGTATATGCTGGGCCGTGATCCATCCTTCATCATTGGCGGCACGATGAAGAACCTCAACACGAACGCCCGCTCCGGCAACGGCGAACCGTTTGTCATCGAGGCAGATGAATACGACCGCATGTTCCTTGGCCTCAGGCCACGCATTGAAGTCATCACCAATCTGGAGCATGATCATCCCGACATTTACCCAACCTTTGAGGATATGTACACCGCCTTCGAGAACTTTGTTGACCTGCTCCCTCCGGATGGCACGCTGATCGCCAGTTCCGAAGATGAAGGCGCGGCCACATTGATCAGCTATGCGCGCAAGAAAAACCGAAGTGTAGTCTCCTACAGTCTGCAGGGCGAAATGACGATCAACAGCCCGCAGTGGATGCAGGCGCGGGCCGTCAAGCCCAATGCACGCGGCGGCTTCAACTTCAGCGCCATGACGAACATGACCGAGTTCTCAAAAGCCTCGGTGAATGTTTCCCTGCAGGTACCCGGCGAGCACAACATCCGCAATGCCCTGGCAACTCTCTCCGTCATTGCAACGCTGGGCATGTCGATTCAAATGGCAGCCGAGGCGCTCAACCAGTTTACCGGCACCAGCCGCCGCTTTGACGTGCGCGGCGAAAAACGCGGTGTCATCGTTGTGGATGATTATGCCCACCACCCTACTGAGATCAAGGCCACGCTCGCGGCCGCGCGTTCACGCTATCCTGATCGCCGCCTTTGGGCCGTGTGGCAGCCGCACACGTATTCGCGCACACAGACCCTATTCTATGAATTCTCGCGGGCCTTCACAGATGCCAATCACGTCCTGGTCACGGAGATCTATGCATCGCGTGAAAAAGCCCAGGACTTTTCCTCGGCTGAGGTCGTGAGTGCCATGCCCCATCCTTCTGCAAAGTTCACCGGCACGCTCGAAAACACAACGAAATATCTTCTCAAGCATCTTCGCTCCGGCGACGTTTTGCTGGTTCTCTCCGCTGGAGACGCTGACCAGATCAGCGCAAATGTATTGAAAGGATTGTGAGGTGCAAAATGACTGAGCGAAAGAAAAAGACTGTTCATCCACCTATGAAGAGAAAGAGACCGGCGCTTTCGAAGGAATTCGCCGATATCGAAAAACTGTTGAACCAGCGAATCGAGCCGCTACGCAAAGCAAAAGCGACAACGACGAAGCGCACGTATCACGCTGAGACTTTAGGCCTGCCTCCGCTCAAAATGGTTTTAGTCCACGCTGAAAATGACCGTGCCAATGCAGCCACAAAATCCAAGAAGGTGCTGACGCAGGAAGAAGCCGTAATGAAGATTATCGAGCATTTGACGAAGGCAAAATAACATACGGACAACCCCTTGCGGTTGTCGTGGACAGGGGCAAGCCCTGTCCCAACGAGAAACCATGACCACACCCGCCCGCCCTGTTGAAGTCCTCCGCACTCTTTTCGGAGATGCTGTGCAAGAGAATGTGTCGCTTGCACCTTATACCTCCGCGCGGATTGGCGGAAACGCGGACGTGTTGGTTACCGTCAAGTCCGCGGATGAGCTGGCAAATGTAATGCAGGTGATATGGTCACAGGGCGTGCAATACTATATCCTTGGCGGCGGTTCGAATGTTCTGGTGAGCGATCAGGGCGTGCGCGGGATAACGGTATTGAATCGGGCGAAGGAAGTCAAATTTTTAAGCGGTGACCAACCCAGGGTCTGGTGCGAATCGGGTGTTGTCTTCAGCAACCTTGCCAATCGCTGCGCGTCGAAAGGCTATGCAGGATTGGAATGGGGCGCGACTGTTCCTGGCACGATCGGCGGCGCGGTGTACGGAAATGCCGGCGCGTTCGGCGGTGATGTTGCAGGCAATTTGATCTGCACCGAACTGTTGACAAGGAATGGCCGCGAGAGATTCTCCGCTCAACAAATGGGATATGGTTATCGCACGAGCATATTGAAAAGAAATGAAATCAAAGCCATCGTACTTTCGGCTGAGTTGAGTTTAAAAAACGCGACAAAAGAGGAAGTTACTGTTAAAATCGAAGAGTTCAGCGCGCGCCGCAAATCCACACAACCACCTGGCGCCAGCATGGGTTCAATGTTCAAAAATCCTGTCGGCGATTATGCAGGTCGTTTGATCGAAGCCGCGGGACTCAAAGGCACCCGCATCGGTAACGCTGAAATCAGCACGCTGCACGGAAATTTTTTCGTCAATCATGGCAAGACCCAAGCGAGTGATGTGCGCGCATTGATTGATTTAACGCGTAAGACCGTGAAGGAAAAGTTTGGTGTTGAATTGGAGCTGGAGATCGAGCTGGTTGGTGATTGGCAAAAGAGTAGAGAGTAGTGATGTCGAACAGGAAGCTTCGGATTGCAGTCATATTCGGTGGTCGTTCAGGCGAACACGAGGTCTCGCTCATGTCCGCGCGTTCTGTACTGAACGTTCTAGACCCCGAGAAATATGAAGTGACCCAGGTTGGCATTACGCTCGATGGTGAGTGGTTGAGCGGTGAGAACGTTCTGGAATGCATGGAAAAAGGTGACACTCGCAATCTGATGCGCGTGATCCCACCGACTGAGCCATCCCATTCATCGCTGTATATTCTTCGTTCAGCACGGGCTGATGAGAAACTGGAAACTCTTGCCGACATTGATCTTTACTTCCCGATGCTCCACGGTCCATTTGGTGAAGATGGGACCATTCAGGGAATGTTCGAAATGGCCGATGTGGCCTACATTGGCGCAGGTGTTCTCGGCTCCGCAGTCGGCATGGACAAAGCTGTCTTCAAAGATGTAATGCGTGCCAACAACATCCCGATCATGGATTCGATTTTGGTCTCGCGCAGTGAGATCGAGAAGGATGTCAATGTGGTGATCGAAAAAGCTGAAAAGATGGGTGCGTATCCGATGTTCACGAAACCCGTCAATCTTGGCTCATCTGTCGGAATCAGCAAATGCAATTCGCGCTCCGACCTCGGCGAAGGGCTGATGGAAGCCATTCGCTATGACCGCCGCGTTTTGATCGAGCGCGGTGCAGTCAATGCACACGAGATCGAAGTCAGTGTGCTGGGGAATGAGAATCCCGAAGCATCCGTTTGTGGCGAGGTTCTGCCGAGCCGGGAGTTTTATTCCTATGAATCGAAATACATTGACGGCACGTCCGGTCTGCTCATCCCTGCGCCCCTGCCCGCGGAAGTGAGTGACAAGGTTCGTGAGTATGCCGTCCAGGCCTACAAAGCCATTGATTGCGCAGGCATGGCACGCGCAGACTTCTTCGTCGAGCGCGATACCCATAGGGTCTTCTTGAATGAGTTGAATACTATACCGGGCTTTACCTCCATCAGCATGTACCCTAAGCTCTGGGAAGCCAGCGGACTCCCTTACGACAAACTGGTGGACCGTTTGATCGAGCTTGCCCTCGAGCGCAAAGCCGACCGCGACCGCACCGAACACAGGAGGAGCGTGTGAGTTCAAGACGCGATCCTTCCCGGGCGGATGCTGTCCGCGGCCGGCTGAAAAAGCAAAACACGAAGCGTGTGGAACAGGTGACCAAGCGCGCCTATAACCCCACGCCGACGCTCCCCTCACGCAGCAGGAGCTATACAGCAACCAGGCCACAGCGCAGTTCGAATCAACGCCTGTTCAACATTGCGCTTGGCGTCTTACCGGGCGTAAACGTCCGCAGGCCAGCCCTGCAGCTCCCCAGGTTGCAGCCCGGATCGAGAACCGCATCGATCGTCCTGACTGTTTTGATGGTTGCAGCACTCTATCTGGCGTGGACCCTCCCCTACTTCCACGCGACGTGGGCCACAGTCATTGGCAATAACCGTGTCACAGCAGATGAGATCAACGCAGCATTGGGTGTGGCAGGCCATTCCATCTTCACGATCCAACCTGATAAAGTGGAAGCTCGCCTGCTGAGCAATTATCCTGAACTGGCTTCCGTGCAGGTGAAGGTCTATTTGCCGAACTATGTCTATGTGACAGTGACGGAGCGCGAGCCGGTCATTCTGTGGCAGCAGGGCGAAGGCTATACGTGGATCGACGCGGATGGTGTGGCATTTCGTCCGCGCGGCTTTGTGGCAGGCCTTGTCCCCGTGATTGGGAACGGGACACCGCCGGTACCGGATGAGTCAACCGCCGGCTCGCTCACGCCGCATCGCTATATGTCCAGGGAGATGGTCAATGCCATCCGCCTGCTGGCGCCGAGTATGCCGGCAGATGCTTTTATGGTGTATGACCCGCAGAATGGACTTGGCTGGAAGGACTCGCGCGGCTGGCAGGCCTACTTTGGCACGGATCCAAAGAATACGGCCCTGAAATTACGTGTGTATCAATCCCTGGTCGATTCGCTGATGGCGCGCGGCGTCGTTCCTGCCATCATCAACGTTGAATATCCGGATGCACCGTTCTATCGAATGGCACAACCGAGCCTTGGTAACAATAATGACGGTCAGTCACCTTAATATGTCGTTCTGAGGAGACGCTCAGAAGGACATGGACATAACTATGGATGAAATTGTTGTTGGCATAGATGTTGGCACGACAAAAGTCTGCACCCTGGTCGGGCGTGTGGAGGATGAAAAGTCCATCCGCATTCTCGGCGTGGGGATTGAACCGTCTGAGGGCATCCGCAAAGGCATCATCGTGGATCTCGGCGCGGCTTCGCAGGCGATTGCACGTTCGGTAGAAAAAGCTGAACAGACCTCCGGGCTGGAGGTCACCACAGCGCTGGTCAGCCTGGCGGGGGCTCACGTTGCCTCTGTGAATAGTCGTGGTGTGGCAGGCATACCGCATGGCATTATTGATGCAGTTGACGTGGCACGTGCTCTCGAACAAGCCCAGGCCGTTGCCATCCCGCATGACCGCGAAATAGTGCACATCGTCCAGCGTGGTTTCAACGTGGATGGACAGGATGGCATCCGCATCCCGGTGGGAATGCATGGCTTCAAGCTCGAGGTCGAGACTCACATCATCACCGCCTCAGCCGCGACGGTGGATAACCTGCGTCAGTGTGTCGGTGCGGCGGGTGTGGAGATCCAGCAGTTCGTGTTGAATCCGCTTGCCTCGGCTGAAGTCGTCCTGAGCGAACACGAACGCGAGATGGGCGTGGCCGTCTGTGATATTGGCGGCGGGACGACAGACCTCGCCATTTATGTGGATGGCGACGTCTGGCACACGATGGTCCTTGCAGTTGGTGGCAATCACATCACCCAGGATATTGCTCACGGACTGAGACTTCCCATTGCCCAGGCGGAGGAAGTGAAAAAACAGCAAGGCCATGCCGTTCGGTCCGAGGTAGGAAGCGAGGAGTACTTCACGATCCGGCCGTTTGGTGAAGACCACCCGGTCCAGATCAATCGCCAGGACCTCTCTCATATCATCGAAGCGAGAACGGAAGAAACCTTCCGCCTGATCCTGCAGGAGATCAAGCGCTCCGGTTATGACGGCCTCCTCCCGGCCGGCATGGTGCTGACAGGCGGCACATCTGCCCTGCCCGGCATCAAACGCATTGCATCTGAAGTGTTAGGGTTGCCAGTCAGAACCGCGCAACCCGATAATCTCACTGGTTTGATCGATAAACTCAACTCACCCGCGTTTTCAACAAGCGTTGGGCTATTGCGCTGGGCCGTGTCTATGAATGAACATGACCTTGCGTTTGGCAGCGGTGGACAACCCCATCGTCGCCGTTCGAAAGGAGAGAGCAATATGGATTTAGATGCAATCAAAAATTGGATAAAGCGATTATTGCCATAGTCTTTCGCCCTGAGCGGAGGCTCCCGTGCATCCTGAGCTTGTCGAAGGATGAGGTTGAAGTAGCATGTACACTTCGACTCCCCTGCGCTCCGCTCAGAGCGAACCACTAGTACCAAAGAATCTCTCTCCAGACCTTTTAAAAATCGTCATTCTCGTTTAAGATTGGCAACATTCCTTGCCAGGAGGAACAAATGGACTCGAAACAAAGACATGTGCAACCGACGGAAGCATTCGCCCGCATCAAAGTCATCGGTGTTGGCGGCGGTGGACAGAATGCTGTCAACCGCATGATGGAAGAAGGCATTCAAGGCGTTGAATTTATTGCTTGTAATACGGACGCCCAGGCCCTTGCACTCTCAAAAGCCCCCGTGCGCGTGCGTCTCGGTGACAAACTTACGCGCGGCCTCGGTGCAGGCGGCGACCCTGAGGTCGGCCGCAAAGCCGCGGAAGAATCCGCCGACGAACTCTACAACGTGCTCAAAGGCGCGGACATGGTCTTCGTAACATCAGGCATGGGCGGCGGAACCGGCACGGGCGCAGCGCCGGTCGTTTCACAGGTTTCGAAAGAATGCGGCGCGCTCACCATTGGCGTTGTAACTCGTCCATTCACATTTGAAGGCGGTCGGCGTTCACAGGCCGCCGAGGCCGGCATCGCCAAGATGAAGGAGCACGCGCACACCCTCATCTCGATCCCCAACGACCGCCTGCTGCAAATCGCCGATAAAAAGTCCAGCCTGCAGGACGCCTTCCGCATGGCCGACGAAGTTCTGCACCAGGGCATCCAGGGCATCTCCGAACTCATCACCATCCCTGGCCTCATCAACCTGGACTTCGCCGATGTGAAAGCCATCATGTCTGAAGGTGGCGCGGCGCTTATGGCAGTGGGTCGTGGTTCCGGCGACGAACGCGCCAAGCAGGCCGCCGAGCAGGCCATCTCAAGTCAACTGCTCGACATCACGATCGACGGTGCGCGCGGCGTGCTCTTCAACGTAACCGGCGGCCCGAACCTGACCCTCTTCGAGGTCAACCAGGCCGCGGCCATAATCCGTGAGACCGCTCATCCCGATGTCAACATGATCTTCGGTGCGGTGCTCGATCCGGACATGGGCGACGAGATCCGCGTGACGGTCATCGCGACCGGCTTTGAACGCTCCGGCGTTCCCCGACGCGCCCTCGAACGCCTCCCGCGGACCGAGAAAGCTGGTCCTGCTTCGACGCTGTATTCCAGCGCAGGCTCGACTCCGTTTATCCGCCCGACGGACTCCGTCAGCGTGGGCGCGGATGTGAAGCATACCGAATCCAGGCCAGCGGAATCCACGCCGAGCATCAACAGCGAAGACCTGGACATTCCAACGTTTTTGAGAAATAGACGCTAAGCCAGGCGATCAGGTCCCTGAAGACCCAAAAAGTCTTCAGGGACCTTTGTTTTGGTCATCGCGAGCAGAGCGAAGCAATCTCGCATTTAGCGGGATGATCGCCTTGTGAGGATGATTGCTTCATTAGGGGATTTCATCTACATCCTCTGTATCTTCCCTTCTTCAAAAAAGAAACATGTATGCTAAAATAAAATCATGAAAGCTGAGCTTCCCAAACCCGAACATTTTTCATACGAGATTCATCGTAAGCAGATAGGTAGACAGGTCATTTTGCCGGTGATCCTGGCAGGGGTAGTGATGGTTGCCATGATCGTGCTCATCAGCATCGCCACCTTCCGGGATGGCGGGGACGTTGGCCGCTGGGCAGCCATCTCGACAATCTGGCTTGTCATCCCTGTAATCATCGTTGGACTGATTGGCCTGGCAGTCCTCATTGGCCTGATCTACGTCCTCGCAAAATTATTGGGCATCCTCCCGACCTATACGGGAATAGCCCAGGATTATGTTTACCTGGCACACAGCTACGTCATCAAAGCCGCAGATATGGCGGCTCAGCCCATCATCGGCTTGAACGGGATCATTGGAACGGTCAAGGCATTTTTCGGAAGGAAATAGAAAATGCAGAACAAAACTACAACACTGCTCACTGGCGCATTGATCGGTGCAGTCACTGGCCTGGTCGCAGCCATGCTGCTCACCCGGCGTGCAGATAAGAACGAAAACGGGACCGCCATCACCACGGGTGAAGGACTGAAGCTCGGAGTCATGATCTTTGGATTATTGAGGGCAATTGCAAGTTTGGGTGATGACAAGTAATATGGCCTGGAGGCCCTAGCGGCCTCCAATGTTTTGATTCACTGCGCATCGGGGAACTGAACGAGTCAGTCTTGATTTTCCCACAAGCTAGAACAAATGAACTATAATCGCCGAAATACCGGTTATGGATACAATTTCCACACTTACTTTTCGTAGATTCCTCCTGGGTCGGCAGGGACTTTGGCCGGGCCGCCGCTTTAAAGGCGCCCGCGGCGTCGAAGCGGCGTTACATCAAATGGATATGCTTCAGCTTGATCCACTGAACATTGGAGCGCGCAGCCAGGACATTGCCATGTATGGCCGTGTGCTGGATTACAGGCCGGAGTATCTTTACAAGATGGCCTACGAACGGCGCAGAGCCTTCGATTACGGCGGCTGGCTGTGCATGTACCCAATGAGCGAGTTTCCATACTGGCGCCTGCACATGAAACATCGCGAAGAAAAGGGAATGCGCTGGGAGGCCTACACTCACCCGCCCGATGAACTCCTACAATTCATTCTCAGGGAGTTGAAAGCCAATGGTCCACTCGGCAACCGCGACTTCGAGGGGAACCGCGTCAAAGCGTGGAGTTATCGCGGGCGCAAGGAAACGTCAATTGCGCTATTTTATTTGTGGCTGATCGGCAAGGTGATGATCTCGAACCGGAAGGGCTTCGACCGCATCTATGATTTGACCGAGCGCGTAATTCCCGATGAATTCAATTACGTCAGGTCCGCAGCAGAGGCAGAAGATTTCTTTGGGCTGAAGTCCATTTCGCATTTGGGGATCGCGCGGGAGAGTGGCTGGCGGACAAATCTTGCATACTTTATCCATCGCGATGTCTCACGCGAGGAAGCCAAAGGACGTATCGAGAGGTTGATAGAGCAGGGCTCTATCGCCCGCATCAGTGTGGAAGGCTCAAAGGATAACTATCTTATCCTAAACAGCGACCGGGCTTATCTCGCCGAATTGGAAGCGGGGCGCGTGCCTAAAGCATGGAAACCGGTCGGACCGTCCACTGAACAGGAAGTCACATTCCTTGCGCCGCTGGATATGGTCAGCGCGAGAGGGCGGGCGAAGAGGGTCTTTGATTTTGAATATTTATGGGAAGTGTATAAGCCGGTCCACTTGCGCCGTTGGGGATATTACAACCTGCCGGTTTTATACGGCGATGATCTCGTGGCACGGATCGACCCGAAGCTGGACCGCACGACGGGCACGCTTCATATCCTCGGCTTCTGGCCGGAGGATGACGCTCCGAAGAACGGAGCTTATGCAATTGCACTTGGAAATGGTCTGAAACGATTTGCAGACATGGCCGGCGCAAAGAGAGTGGATGTGAGTTCGATCAAGCCGGTGAAGTTGAGGGCGGAGGTAAAGAGAATATTAAGCAGTGATTCGCGTTGAGCGGAACGAGCCAACAGGCGTGCGAAGTCGAAACGCAATGTAAATCATCCACCGCCCTTCGACTGCATTGCACTCCACTCAGGACGAAATCCGTCCTTTCAAATTACTCTCGTTGAACGGCCCCGGTTCCAGCATAAGCGCACGGGCCTCGTCCACCTTTTTCCAGACGTTCCATAGAATCACACCAGCCACGCGGCTTTGGTCAAGATAATAGATAACACCCTTCTTATAGGGCTCCTCCCAATCGAAGATAATATCCATGTCACTGCGCAGCTCCCCAACAGCCTCATATCCCAGATCGAATAGATCAGAATAAAACATTGGCGTATGAGAATAGACCTCATTTGCGCCCGCCATATTTCGCCCCGCGAGCTTCCCCATTTTTAGCGCGTTGTCTTCGTGTTCTACGCGAGTGCGCTTTCCCAGTGCAGAATGGACAAAGTTCGCCACATCGCCGGCCGCATAGATATTCGAAACCGGCGTCCGTAACTCTCCATCTACGACAATGCCGTTCTCAACCTGCAAACCCGCCGCCTCTGCCAGCCCGACATTGGGTTTAATTCCGATCCCGGCCACCACTCCGTCCACCTCGAATTCGCGACCGTTTCCAGTACGGATCTTGAAGCGGCCGTCCTTTGCGTCCATGCTCACGACAGAATCGCCTGATACGACCTCGACACCCTTATCAAGATAATATTGATTCAAGAAATGGGCCAGATCGCCGGGAAAAACCCTGCCCCCGATCGCATCATCCAGAAAAACCAGCGTGACCTTGCGGCCAAACATGGTCAATGCAGCAGCAATTTCTGAGCCGATGAATCCGCCGCCGATCACCAGGAAGCGTTCTTTTGCCTCCGCCAGGGCGCGCAAACGCAGATAATCCTGAAGGGTGCGAAAATAGATGACATTATCCTCTCCCACCGACAAACGACTCGGCTTACCGCCGGTCGCCAGCAATAGTTTATCGTAAGCATATTCTTCGCCGCGATCGTCAAGGACGCGGTTGTTTCCGGGATCCAGCGAAGTAATTTTATGCCCTAGCTGCAGATCCACGCCTTCTAGCGGCGTATTACGCCAGACCTTTTCCAGCGGACGCCCTTTCCACATTCCCTTTGAAAGATTGGGCCGCGTGTAGGGGGGATCCGGCTCCATGCTAAACATGCAGATCGAGCCGTTGGGATCAAGTTCACGAATGCCACGCACCGCCGCGTCCGCTGTCATCCCGCCCCCTACAATAAAATACTTGTAATGTTTCATTGCTCACTCCTGGAACAAGAATGACTATGTAGTATGGTTTTTTGACGCCGCCTACCTCCGCAAACATACCAGACCCTTGAGATATAGGGCCTCAGGGAAACTCAAGCTGACCGGATGATCCACATCCTGAGATAGATGCTCGACGATTTGCGCTTCGACACCTGCATCGAGAGCGGCTCCCGCTATGATTTTCTGGAACAGCGCTGCATCCACTCCCCCCGAACACGAAAACGTGACCAGCATTCCGCTCGGTCTCAGCAGCTTGAACGCCAGCAAATTGATATCCTTGTAGGCACGGGCCGCGCGGTCGACTTGGGCTGACGTTGGAGCAAATTTAGGCGGATCGAGGATAATCATATCGAAGGAGCGGGCTTCATCGCGGAATTTTCTCAGGACTTGAAATACATCTCCTGCGAGTGTTGAGTGGCGCTCCTTGGGCAGATGATTGAGCACGACATTCTGCTTGCAGAGTTCAATAGCATCCGCTGAAGAGTCCGCCGATAAAACGGACTTCGCTCCCCCCCTCAAGGCATTAACGCTGAAACCGCCGGTATAGGAAAAACAATCCAAAACATCCTTATCCTTCGCCAGCTCATGCACACGCTGACGATTCGCGCGCTGGTCGAGGTAGAAGCCGGTCTTGTGGCCCGATTCAAAATTGACGAGAAACTTTAATCCGTGCTCGTTGATTGCTAATTGAGTAACAGGCGAACCGCGCAGGATACCCGTGACAGATGGCAAACCCTCAAGTTCGCGGACATCGGCATCGGAACGCTCGTATATGTTTTTGAGACTGGTCTCTTCAAGCAGAAGATCAGCGAAGGTCTCCTTCCAATACTCGGAACCGGTGGTCAAAGATTGTAAGACGAGCACACCGCCATAGCGATCCACAATGAGCCCGGGGATACCATCGGATTCGGCATAGATTAACCGATAAGCATCCGTATCCTGGAGAGAGAGCAACGATTGACGAGTGGCAAGTGCGGCGCGGATTCTCTTGCGGAAGAATTCCCTGTCAACGGGCTCGTCGTTGAAGGTCCATACTCGGGCGCGGATTTGCGAGTGAGGGGAATAGGATGCCCGAGCGAGGAACTGTCCATTTGACGAGAGCAGGTCAACGGTCGAGCCGGAAGCGGGTTCTTGATCCACACGATGGATCGCACCGGAGAACACCCAGGGATGGCGACGAAGCAATGATTTTTCACGGCCAGGTTTGAGGATAATCGACATTACACTATCTTACCGCAAAAGCTTATAATCAATTTATGTCAGTGCATATGCGGCTGAATTCGTATTTATTGCCCGTGCTGACAGTTGGGGCAGTCCTCATGGAAGTGCTCGATCCGTCCATGATCTGGCGGGCGTTGGTGATCGTGTTTGGCGGCATGTGGCTGATCGGATGGTTCTGGGCACGGTCACTGAAGAATCATTTGCGGTTGACGCGCGAAATGCGTTTTCTTTGGACACAGGTGGGAGATCGACTCCAGGAGCAATTTACACTGATCAACAAGGGAATATTGCCAGCCACATGGATTGAGCTGGTGGATCATTCCACTCTGCCGGGGTACTCGGCCGCGCGTGCGATCAGCGCGGATAGCAGGGAAACGAATGTATGGCGCACTACCGGTGTTTGCGCACGGCGCGGTATTTACCAGTTGGGCGGCACAACCTTGAGAAGCGGCGATCCATTTGGGATTTATACAGTTGAGATTTCCCAGCCTGAAAGCTCAAAGATGGTTGTGATGCCGCCCGTCGTCGCGCTGTCTTCCGTTGAGATCATGCCCGCCGGCGGAACCGGTGAGGGCCGTCCGCGTCCCAATGTGGTCGAGCAAACGGTCAATGCTTCGAGCATCCGTGAATACATGCAAGGCGACAGCCTGAAGATGATCCATTGGCCCTCGACCGCACGACACCATAAGTTTTACACACGTTTGATGGATGGTTCGCCGGCAGGCAACTGGTGGATTGCCATGGATGTGGATGCCAGTGTCCAGGCCGGGGACGACCCTGAGTCCACGATTGAGCTTGGCGTGATCCTTGCCGCCTCTCTCATGGACCGAGGGATGCGCGCCCACTACTCGGTCGGTCTGCTGGCAAGCGGGGCACAGACGGCGTGGATTCCGCCGAGGTACGGAGAGCAGCATCGTTTGGAAATCCTGCGCGCGCTGGCGCTGGTTGAGCGAGGTCACATGCCTCTGGCGGAATTGATCGAACGCGCCACGCCGGCGCTCGGCCAGCGGAACAGTTTCATTATTATTACGCCTTCCGTATCCAGTGATTGGATCAGCGCTCTTCCGCGTTTGCAGCAGCGCGGCATCCGTCCTACCGTGCTCTTGATGGACCCGGCTTCCTTCGGCGCTCCTCAACGTGCAGACTCCCTTGCCGGGATCCTCGCTGACATGGGAATCCCTCGCTTCATCCTCGACCGGAGCCTGCTCAAACAACCTGAAGCTCACCCCGGCTGGCGCGGACAGTGGGAATGGCGCATTACGCCAACGGGCAAAGCCATCCCGGTCCGCCTGCCGGGAGATCTCTCATGGAAAAGGTTGGGCTGATGGATACTGCTATCAGCCGTCTCTTCCGCGTCCCGCGCATGTTCCTGCTGTTCTTTTCGCTGGTTGCACTCGTGTGTTTGCCTATTGCATTAAGCAGCCTGGTGCATGACGCAAGTATAGGGCTGTTGTTGCCGCTCACCCTCCTGGGCGCTCTGCTTGCCTGGGGACTGGCGCAGTGGAAGGTGCGGGGACTATCCAGCGGCATCATCCTTTTATTCCTCGGACCACTGGTCCTATTCATCCGTATGGGCCAAATGGGAAAAGCAATTGTGGATCTGGTCCGGCAAGCCTATCACTTCATGGTAGCGCTGATCAATTTGCTCTTTCAACAAGCTGCCGTAGATCCTTCAGGCTTTGTCTCGGCAAGTCATACTCTCACAGAAAAATTCCTCGCGCTTGGAAGCCGCATCTTTGCATGGACTGCAGGTTTGTGGCAGGGAGCCTATGTTGAAGATCCTCTCATCCGTACTTTTGCATGGAGTTTGGCGGCATGGGTAATCGCGGTCTGGGCCGGGTGGCAGATTTCCAGGAACAAGCGCCTGCTGGTGGGGATGATTCCAACGACAATCCTCATTGCCTTGGTTGTTGATTACACAAACAGGGAAACCTGGATATTTTGGGTTCACGTGAGCTTGCTTGTTTTTCTTTATGGATTAAATGGTTTTGTCACACTTCAGAAGCGCTGGGAACTTTCACGCCTTGACTATTCTGAGAGCACCCAACTGGAAACATTAGTAACGGTCGGTGTGCTGACATTCGCATTGGTAACGGTCTCAGCCTTTGCGTCCAAAGTATCCATCAAGAATATCCTGGATGACTTCCGCGAAAAGCGTACATCTTCCGCAGAGGCGCGGACAGAAGCACTCGGGCTTCATCCAGCTGGAGGTGGAAATGTAACGACGGGTATGAGCAGCGGGATACCGAGCTCGCATTTGATCGGACCCGGGCCTGTGCTTTCTGAGGAACTGGTGATGACCGTCTCAACTGGCGACCTGCCACCGATGCCGTCGATGGCCCGCCCCGTTGTACCGAATTATTACTGGCGCACAATGACCTATGAGCATTACACGGGCACCGGCTGGACGAATCCGCCTCCAATCCTGGAAAATATCCCCTCGGAGAAAATATTGGTTGAGCCGCCCTATCAGAATTACCGCCTCGTCCATCAGGAAGTCACATTTGCAAATGATTCCGATGAAAAGATGTATTGGACAGGGACGCTCATCAGCGCCGAGGTTCCATTCCAGGCTTTATGGATCCGCAAAACAAATGAGAATCCGCTGCTCGAGTCAGATATGCTCGCCGCAGTTGCACCCGCGAAAACCTACCGCGCCGATTCCCTGTTGCCTGATTTCAGCACGGAGGATTTACGGAGTTCTCCTGCTGTGTATCCGGATTGGGTACGGCATCGATTCCTCATCCTGCCTGATTCGGTGCCGGAACGCGTCTGGTCGGTGGCACGCGACCTTTCCGCATCTGGCAAAACTCCCTTTGACCGCGCGCTCGCCATTCAAAATTATCTGCGCCAATTCCCCTATTCGCTGGATGTGCTCGGGCCGCCGCCCCGCCGCGATGTCGCCGATTATTTTCTCTTTGACCTGAAAAAAGGTTACTGCGATTACTACGCTACGACAATGGTGGTGTTGGCGCGCGCCGCGGGTCTGCCTTCACGCATTGTGATGGGCTATACCAGTGGATCATACGATAGTGAGCAGGCGCGTTATGTCGTTACTGAAAAGGATGCACATGCGTGGGTGGAAATCTATCTTACAAATATTGGTTGGGTCGAGTTTGAGCCAACGCCCAGTCAACCAGCCCCTGCGTTTTCCGATATAAGTGACGCGCAGGTGACCGCACAACCTCTCGCACCGCAGACATCCATTGCCAGCCGGTTTATGCTTCTCGTCAACCGTGTGTTTGACTTTGCCTGGATCCCGGCCATCGTTCTCTTTCTAGCTCCTTTTGTCTGGCTTGGATGGGATACCCTGAGTCTCTCTCGCCTCGAGCCCTCGCGATCGATTCAACTCCTCTACCGGCGACTGCGCCGCATCGCGCGCCCTGTGAGTGGAACTCTCTCGAGGGGCCAGACTGCACACGAATATGCTTCCCTGCTCAAGACTCGTATATCGTCATTTCGGCTGAGTTCACAATTGCAGGAGTGGCTGTTCGTCGCAAGGGATGAGATCACACAATTGACCGAGCTTTACACTCGCAGTATCTTCTCCCCGGAATCCCCCAGCCGTGCGGAAATTCATCGCGCGATCCGTATGTGGTCACGTCTGCGCTGGAGATTATTGTGTGCAGATGCGATTGCGATTCAGGATCGCTGGCTGCGACTGTTTCTTAAGCAGAAGGATTGAGTTTTTCCATCCAGCGGTCGGGGGCCTCCAGAGACGTAAATCCAAATTGACGATAAAGCCCATGTGCATCGCGGGTGATGAGCAGCCAGCGGCGCAATCCCTGCAGGTCGGGGTGAGCCTGGATGGTTTCCATCAGCCACTTGCCAAGCCCTTGTCCGCGATAATCTTCGTGGATAAAGACATCGCACAGCCAGGCAAATGTGGCGTAGTCGCTGACCACGCGCGCCAGTCCAACCTGCCGTTCCCCATCATAAATTCCGAATACGAGTGAATTCCGCATCGTGCGCGCAATGATTTCGGGTGTACGGCCCTGTGCCCAGTAGGCTCTGGAAAGCATGTCAATGACAGCATCCAGTTTCAGGCGATCGGGATCAGTGGAAATAAGAAAACGGTCGCGTTGGACTTCGATCGTTAGGGGCATGTCCAGAGTCTATCATGGTATCATCCAACCCTATGTTCAAACCTGTCAACTGGAAGAAATTTCCGCTGGACTTTTTGAGAATTCAGGTGGGCTTCGTGTTATATGGCCTGGCTATTGCGTTGATCATTCGCTGCAATCTCGGCACGAGTGCCTGGTCAGTGCTGGAAGTGGCGCTCGCCAGAATCCTTCACCTTACTCCCGGCAGGATGACCATGATCATGGGATTCCTCGTCCTTTCGGGTGCGCTCATCATGCGTGAAAAGATCGGCTGGGGAACGCTGGGAAATATCCTGTCGATTGGACCCTGGGAGGATATGTGGCTGGGCATCATTCCACCCATTACCCATAACGTGTATTTGCAGACCGCCATGCTGCTGACTGCGATCCTGCTCTTTGGCATGGCCAGCGCCATCTACATCGGCGTGGACGCCGGCGCAGGTCCGCGCGACAGTATGATGCTGGCGATCAAACGTACCACCGGCATCAGCCTCCGCCTGGCACGCGGCATTATCGAAGTGACAGTGGTGACCATTGGCTGGCTATTAGGCGGACCGGCGGGAATCGGCACGTTGGTCTATGCTTTGCTTGTCGGGCCATCAGTCCAGTGGGGATTCAGATTGTTCAAAGTGGAGCCGCATAAGCCGGTCGAGGCCGCGGTGGTAGTGGAAGACTAGCTCTGCTAACTGCTCAGACCACTTAGCATTTAGCTTACAGGGGGCAAATGGGAATACAATGTAGAACGTTAGACGGAGGCTGAGATGACCAAGATGGAAACCCCAATCGCTGTTCCTGAAGATAAACTGCGCTCTTCCGGCGCGCTGGTATGGTTCCTGATCCTTGCGCTAACCATTCCCATCTGCTCATTCGTTTACAATTTCGTTTTGTGGTACCTGGGACAGAACGCCATCGCCTCGTTGAGTCTGCGCGTCCTGGCATGGTCTGAACCGATTGGCCTGGCTGTGCAGGGACTCATCCTGTCCATCCTCGCGGGTTTGTTGTGGCGATTTACTACAGATACTCGCTTCAAGCCTGTGTATTTCGGTTGGTTCATTGCTTCACTGATTGCATTCCCTGCGTTGATTTTGCGCGCGCTCGGTCCCAACAATGACCAGCTCGGCTCGATCCTTCAATTTATGCTGTGTGTCTTCGTGGCCGTCATCATATTTTTCATTCGCAGGAAAAATCTGCAGTGGCAGGGAGAGAAACTTGGCTTCGGCTTCCTCGTCGCTGCCATTGGCGTGATACCGCTGGCGATCTATGGCTCGCTAGGTTCAACAGGCGATACGCTCCTGAGCCTGCTCGCGGGACTTGCAGTCGGACTCCTCGCCGCGCTTTTGATGGGAGCTGGGACGGGCAGTGTGTGGCTCGATGCACTGGGCATTGGCGCGCTGTTGTCCTTGCTCGGCGCGGCAGTCGGCTACGACGGTGCACAGCTCATCCTGATGGCGGTCCTGCCTCCGTTTGCGTTCGCAATTGCGGCATTGATGCCCTCCAGGTCCGCGGCGGCTGCAGCCAGCGGATTGCTTGCATTCGCCGGCCTTGCTTTCTTCGACCCCACAGAATTGACGATCTTGCTTGGCGATATTGGTCCACTGGCGATCAAAGCCTGTGGCATCGTGATCCTGCTCGGATTGGTTACCGGTGCCGTGGCGCTGATCATTCAAAGGCTAACAGGAGCAGGGCGCGGGTCCGGAGCGAACCGATGGATCGGCTGGGTCAGTGCCATAGCGGCCTGGGCGCTCGTCGCATTGTTGTTCTTCACCACAGGGCATCCGGGAAATTATGGCGACCGGCTCTTCGTCATTTTCAAAGATCAGGCAGACACTTCGGACCTTGTCAACATCAAAGACCGAAATCAAAGATTGACCGAGGCCTATACGCGACTGGTCCAACACGCAAATGAATCGCAGGCTGCGATCCGGAAGTTCTTCGATTCGGTCGGCGTTGAGTACACTCCGTATTATTTGGAAAACGCGATGGAGGTGCGCGGCGGGACTCTCGCCCGGCTTTATTTGATGACACGCCCCGAAGTGGATCGCATCATTCCCAGCCCACATCTGCGCTATGCACCCCCGGATCAGCCTGCGCCCGGGCCGATCAGTTCAGTCAGCGGTGACGTGGAGTGGAATATCGCTATGATCGGCGCAGACAAAGTCTGGAATGAGTTTGGCGTGCGCGGCAAGGGCATCGTGGTCGGGCAATCAGATTCCGGCGTGGACGGGAATCATCCCGCCATCCACGATCAATACCGCGGCCTGACGGGAGGCAATGATTACAACTGGTACGACCCGTGGGACGGTACAACTTCGCCGAATGATGAGGGCGGCCACGGAACGCACACGATGGGAACGATTCTGGGCAAGGATGGCATCGGCGTTGCACCTGACGCGCAGTGGATCGGATGTGTCAACCTTGACCGCAATCTCGGCAATCCGGCGTTCTATCTGGATTGTATGCAGTTCATGCTGGCACCATTCCCTCAAAACGGTGACCCGTTGAAAGAGGGCGACCCCACCAAAGCTGTACACGTGATGAACAACTCCTGGGGCTGCCCCACCCTCGAAGGCTGCGATGCCAATGCCTTGAAGGTCGCGGCAGATAACTTGCGTAACGCCGGCATCTTTGTGGTTGCATCCACAGGCAATGATGGGCCAAGTTGCAGCACTGTGGAAGATCCTCCCTCTCTTTATGCCTCGGTCTTCTCTGTCGGTGCAATTGATAGATCTGGCAACCTGGCTTTTTTCAGCAGCCGCGGCCCGGTGACCGTGGATGGCTCTGACCGAGTTAAGCCCGATATCGTCGCACCGGGTGTAAATGTGGTCTCCTCCACGCCAGAGGGAACATATGCCTCATTCGAGGGTACATCCATGGCCGGGCCGCACGTGGTCGGCGTCGTGGCGCTGATCTGGTCAGCCGACCCCGATTTGATTGGGAATATCGATGCTACAGAACAATTGATCATCGACACGGCACAACCGTACACCGGTACCAAAACTCCTGGCTGCTTTACCGGTGACCGACCAAGCAATGCCTATGGTTATGGGGTTGTGGATGTGTACGCGGCAGTGAAGCAGGCGTTGGGGAAATAATATAGAGGTGACAGTCACCTTTGAAGTGACTGTCACCTAATTTATTTTAGAGGAGCAGAGAGATGAAAGCAGTTCGCATGACCGGACCAGGCGCGCCTTTGGAGTTACAGGAAGTTCCAATTCCAATTTTTGGTGACAAGGATATTCTCGTACGCGTGCGCGCAGCGGGAATCTGTCACTCAGATGCACATTACCGCGCGGGGCGCTCAAAAATGGGCATGCTTCCCATCATTTTAGGCCATGAAGTTGCAGGCCTAGTGGAAAAGGTTGGCGCTCAAGTAACGAATGTAAAGGTCGGCGACAGAGTCGCTTTGCATTACAACCTCAGTTGCGGATATTGCTATCATTGCAGCACAGGCAATGATCAATTTTGCTCAAGCGTTCAGATGATTGGTCACCATGTAGATGGCGGCTACGCGGAATATGTCTGCGTGCCCGCGCTTAACGCGATTCCCCTTCCTGAAGAAATTCCATTCGAAGCCGGCGCAACCCTGATGTGCGCGTCGGCTACCGCATTCCATGCTCTGCACAAGGCCAGTCTCAAAGCCGGTGAAACGGTAGCGATCTTCGGCATCGGCGGACTCGGTCTCTCAGCAATTCAACTGGCAAAAGCATTAGGTGCGGTCCAGGTCTTTGCCGTAGACATCAAAGATGACAAGCTCGAACTGGCATCTGAATATGGGGCGACACCCATCCCTGCCGGGCGCTGCGATGCGGTGGAGGAGATCCGCAATTTGACGAAGGGCAAGGGTGTGGATGTAAGCATTGAAATGATCGGCCTTCCCACAACCATGAAACAAACGGTTGAGTCACTTGGCGTGCTCGGACGAGCAGTCATTGTGGGGCTCAGCCAGACCCCGCTCGAAGTGCATCCTTACCAAACATTGATCGGTTATGAAGCGGAAATCATCGGCTCGAATGACCACTTGCTCTCAGAGCTCCCTCTACTCGTGGATATGGCGCGCCGCGGCGTGCTGGACACGTCAAAAGTCGTCTCGCAGACCATTGCACTGGATGCAAAAAAGATCAACCAGCGATTGGATGACCTTGAGAATTTTACAAGCGATATTCGAGTGGTGATCGTGCCGTAGTACTTGGCGCTGAGCCGCAGGCGTACTCGAAGCGCCCTTCGACTGTGTTCCTCGCGTTTGCTCGTCACTCCGCTCAGGGCGTATTACTCTCCACTTCCACCATTACATCGAGGATACGATCCAGGCGAAAGGTGCGCTCAGCCTGGCGAGTGTGACAGTAGGCTTGCAGGTACACGTAATCGGTCAGACCGATCACTTTTTGCGGGGAGACCCAGCGTTCGGAAATCTCACCGTCTTTGTTCATGTAACGGAGGAAGAGCCGCTTGCCGGAGTAAATCGCTTCGCCCAGTTCAATCGGTAGCTGTACCCCTTCATCGGGCCAGGCCGGGGAATTGTAAATCCCGATATATTCATCCAGCGGTTTGCCGGATGACTTGAGCACATCCATTATGGCAAAGAAGACATTCTTCGCGGTCAGCGCGTCGGCCTGCGGGCGCGAGAGCCCAAGGTCAACCGGGATTTGAAACGCATCTGCCAGATGATGAAGACTATAAGAGGGAAGATCAAAATACTGACGCGCCAGAAGAAGTGTATCGATCAGATTCGGGAATTCCACGGCGCGTCCCAGTTTGCGAAATTCGCTGTCGAAGAACTCGATGTCAAATTTGGCATTGTGACAGACAATCACCTTGTCGCTCAGGAGCGATTCCAATTGGACGGCAATTTCTTCGAATCGAGGGGCATTTGCCAGTTCAGATTCGTCCAATCCATTCACATGAACAGCCGCCGGGGAAAGGGGTCGTTCGGGGTTGATGAGCACGTCCAGGGACGATTTGATCCGTCTGCCCTCGGTGAGGAGGATGGCAATCTGGCAGATTCGGTCCCCAAACCACGGGGAAAGGCCAGTGGTCTCGATGTCGAGAAAGGCAAAATGGGCGCTGGAGAGGTCAAACATAGTGGGGTGCGCCAATCTTACCGTCAATTTCCGATGCGCGCAACTTCAACGGCTCGAAGATCTGATCAGCCGCAAAATCAATTAGGACGCAGACACCTGCACTTGCGCCAGGCCGTTTCGCCCCGCGGGCGCTCGGCCCGAACGAGGTGCAAGTGTAAACGCAGAAAACGCTGATTCTTGCCTGTAGATCAGCGTTCATCTGCGTCCCGATTAGACTAATACTTGGCAGTTGCTGGATTGGTCCTATATGTTCTGGCTTTTCCCAAACCACATGCGGCTGAACAAATTATCCCTGAGGAGAAACTGGTGATAAAGCGCCGCGCCCACGTGGACTGCGAGCAGCATGAGCAGGAGGATCCAGCCCAGGTGATGGATCGGTCCAATGATGCCAGGCCGTCCACCCACGGCGCCGGTCCCCAGGACGGCGGCAAATAGATTCCGTCTGAGGGCGATCCATCCACCCATGATCAGGATGAAAAATGACATGAAATAGAGTCCAAAGTGGACAAGTTCGCCAAGCATATTGAGGAGCGGGTGACCACTGTCGGCCCAGGCAGGACGTTTGGTGGCAAAGCGGACAATGACACGAACGATCAGGACAGCGAGCAATACAGCCCCTAATACAATGTGAATGTCGAGGGGAGAACGGCTTTCATCCTCTGCCAGAAAACCAGCACCAAGGATCAGGACGACGGTGAGCCAGTGTAAAGTAACCAGCATAGGATGATAGCGCTTCGGTGTATTCATATTTGATTCTCCTTTTCTGCGCAAATATACAGGGACTTCATGAACATCTGATGACAGACGCCAGAAGAGCCGATCCTGGGGCTGCTTAACCACTGAGAGCACAGAGAAAAAGCGCTTAAGAAGCTCCATGGGCTCCGCCTGCACCGTGCGCAGGCACAGGTATGCTCTCCGTGGTTAAAGATTTTCCAGCGTACCGTTTCGTTACTCCTGTTGCGCAAGGTTAAGCACCGTCTGCAATAAGACATTCGCGCCGTTCACGCAATCTTCCCAACGGGTGAATTCGCGCGGTGCATGGCTGGCTCCATCCGCCGAGGGGACAAAGATCATCCCCACCGGGCAAATCCCCGCAAACGATTGTCCATCATGGCCCGCACCTGAGACGAGCGATCTATGTGTCAGGCCGAGGGTTTCACACGCCTCCGCGAACACGCGTTGCATGGAATCGCTCATCGGTGTGGGAGAATGCCTGCCGCGGAAATCCGTTTTCAAGTCCAGGTCGAAGCGCTTCGCTTCAGCAAAAGCAAGCTGAATCAACGCGGAGTCCAGCCTGTCAAAATCAGCCTCGGTCGGTGCGCGGAATTCAAGAGAAAGGTCAACTTGCGCGGGTACTATGTTAAACGCACCGGGGACGAAATCCATTCTGCCAACATTCACGACACAATTTGGAAAATCGTGCATGACCATTTCGCGCGCGGCCAGCGTGAACGCGCTCGCGCCGAGCGACGCATCCCGCCGATCTTCCATCGTGGTTGAGCCAGCGTGATCGGCGCGGCCGATGAAACTCAGACGATACGATGAAATACCGACAATGGCCGATACGATGCCGATATCCATCCCC
>JAKOVF010000150.1 GCA_029782225.1 Chloroflexota bacterium
CCGCTGGGGGAGTCTTTACTATCCAGGTGGATAGGTGATTTTATGCCTCCAATGGATTGAATGGTGGTTTCGGCGGCAGTAGGATCTCGTGAATGCGCTCGATGGCGCGCCGCGCGCCGGCCCGAATCACGTCGCGGGACTTTTGTGGGGAGAGTGAAAGAACCGGAACATGATCGTAAACCCCCGCTATATGGCTAAACAAGGGTTCTTTCGTAATAACGGCCTCTATGTTCGGGACAAATGCCTGGGCCTCCTGAACTGCCGCTCGGTCTCCGCTGATAAAGATAACGGGAATCTCCAGCGCACTGGCAGTGGCGATGGACATCCCAATCTCACCGATTTCTTCGCCGTTCCAGACCAGACCGGGGAAAATCATATGGGCCTGCGGCGCGGCCGCTGTGCCTTTCTTCGCGTGCAATCCAAGCATCATCAATGCGTCGAAAGAAGAGTCCAGCCCGGCGGGGCCACCATCTCCGGCGGCCATCACCAGTTTGCATTCAGGATGCAGCAGTTCCACATCCAGCCCACCGGGAAAGCCGCAATGTCCATCCCATGCCCAGACCTCGGTCACCCCCACTTCGAGGATGCCCTCCACCAGGGCATTCAATTCTAAGGTCGCCAGTTTCCGGGCCTGAAAATAGAATGGGCCATATTTGCCCGGCACGTATTCCTTCTCATAAGCATCATGCACAAAACTACATTGATGAGTCTGGGAGACCACCCCGGCGGTGCCTTCCAGATCGCAGATAACGTAAATCTTCATTTTTTCTCCTTGAGAAATGATCCGGTTATCTTGCGAGTATAGAGGCTGTAAAAAGAAGACTCCCCCGCCGCCGGGGGAGTCTTCACTATCCAAATGGACAGGTAATCAGGTGGAATGGAAGAACTCTTTCACTGGTCGGTCAGGCTGTTCGTCCCTGTCAGCACGTCCTCCAGCAAAATTTTCTGTACTTTTTCAGGCTCTTCGAACATAGGACTGTGAGCAGAATTCTCGAACGTGTAAAAGCCTTTGATCGGCGCTTGGAGTTTCTCAAAATACTCCCTGGCCAGAGGGTAGGCGCACGTATAATCGTAGACGCCATGAAGGAAATAGACAGGAATCTCGAGCTTTGTCACCTGTTGAGTCAGATCCGTGATCTGCATCTTGTCCCAGAGACTGAAGGTACGGGAACGCGAGAAGATCTTGCCGCGCCACAGGTTAATCTTTTCAGCCAACGTGTACTCTCGAAACTGCCATGACGGCAGGAAAAGCCCGGTAACGACCGATTTCATGTCACGGGTTGTGCCGATACCGGCGCCATGCATATAGTCGTCGCGCATTAAATCGTATGCGGCGGGCAGAGGAACGGTCAGGGTGGGTGGCGCGGCTTCAAGTCTTCGCACCATGCTCAGATTTCCATTCTCCCTGTAATATGCAAGCGCATACTGATATGCCAGCTGTTCAGACTGGATCTGATGGGAAATCTGTCCCACACCGATATAGGCATAATACAGGTCCGGTTCACGCGCGGCCGCCTGGATGCCGATATAGCTGCCCCACGAATGGGCCATGAGATAGATCTTTTCCTTACCAAAGCGGTGGCGCAGGTAATTTGTTACTTCGATGGTATCAGACACAAACTGCTCTGCTGTCATCGTCTCAGGCGAGAGGTCAGGGCTGTAGGAGAGGCCCGCCCCTCGCTGCTCCCACCAGACCACTGTGAAATAGTCTTCCAGGCCGGTCGGGTAACGCTGGGTGAGCCAATACTCAGGCATACCGGGTCCACCGTGGACAAAAAGCAGCACGGGATTACGTACATCTTTGCCCTTGATGAACATCCCCTGGTCGACGCCATTGATGTCGACGAAGGTTTTTTCCGAGATGCTGCCCGGGAGAGGAATTCCGTTTTTATCCACGAAAGGCTTCGGCTTTCCGGGATAGCTCCAGACCTGCAAGACTCCCACGAGAACAAGGATGCAGGCCAGGAGAATGTAAATTGTGTTCAACATGATGCGTCCCGCCTTTCGTGCAAAGGATCGAATGGTAAGCGTCTTCATTTTGTTGCCTCCAGGTCATTCCGCACAGACCTGTCAACGGGGCACTACTGAGTAATCAGCATGGATTGGATCAGCAGGTCCAGTTGGTTAAGCGTCGGCGTAAAGGCCTCAGAGGGTGTCGCATTCAATACGTCTTTGACGGATGTGTAATAACTCTGCATATCGGCATCAGGGTCGGAGAAGTAGGGATAAGGCACGCCGCCCTCAGGCAGGGGTGCTCCAGCATCGCTGGTCTCTGCCAGCATGGGGTTGCTGATAGGAAGGATCACAACGATGTAATAGGCTCCATCCCGGGTCAGCCCCTGGAAGTGATAGAACAGATCATGGTTGTTGGCTGATGCGGCATACTGCGAATATTCCGTCAGAAAGCGCACTCCCTGCCCGCCCTGGAAAGAGATCACCTGGGCATTGGATGCAAAAACCTGCGCATCGTTGAAGAACGGCACCGCGGGAAGCTGGTCATTGATCGTCGGGCCACCGGGAACATACAGGATGTTATCCAAACGGTGGATGCTTTCGAAGGCAGCCGGTACCATTTCAGCGTAGGCCTGGGCCGGGTAAACAAAGATCTGGGGCTGCTGGGCTCTATCCTGCAGGCGATAGCCCTCCAGCGTGAGCACTGTATGGCCGGGAGTCAGTTCCCGCTGGGGAAGCTCCTGCCCGTCGGCGCGCGGAACCCGACTTCCCCGCACCCCACTGGCTAACGCAGGCGACAAGACGATTCTGAGAGGATCAACAGATACCTGCACACCTTCGAAGGAAGGTTGGGGCGCGGTTGGTGTCGCGTTGGGCGCTAAAGTCGCGGGAATGGGAGAAGCCGAAATTTGAACGGGAGTGACCGGATTCGTGGGTAGGGAAACCGGATTGTTGGGAGAAACCGTCACCGACAGGTCGCATGCCACGGAGATGACGACACATAGACAGAGTAGAAAGAAAACTCTTTTCATTTTCGAAGCTCCTTTCATGCTCAATCGTACTCAGCCGCAATGAAAGACTCCCCTGTCGCTGGGGCAGTCTTGGACTGGTCGGGTGGACAGGTGGCTTTTGCGCCTCCCTGAAAAACGCGCTTTACTTCTCATTCAAACTTCAAGATCGTCGAAAAGAATGGAAGCATGTACTCCCGAATCCGTGTGCCCAGACTGCCTTGATGAGTTCCATCGTAGGCTTCTACTTTGACGGGGATTCCCGCCGCCGCCATTTGCTCACCGAAATAGACGCAGCCTTTCGGGATCCAGCGATACTCATCGGATGTGCCATAGTCCACGACAATGCCTTTGAGTTGCAGGAAGTTATCCTTATATCGGATGGCTTCGTCGGCGATCCCGCCATAGCCGCTCTCCCACTTATTCCATATCTCATCATCCCGCACCAGTTCGCCATTATTTTCCGTGTAGGGATAATCATAGTACGGTGGATTTCGGTCCGGGTTCGGAGCAAAGGCATAACCATAGGATAAGGCAAATTGCTGGGGCGACTGGAGCATTCGCGTCTGCGCATCTTCCAACGGGAGAGCTGACAGCCCGGCCTCATAATTCACGAACCTGCGGATGGTCGCCTCGCTATCGAACATTTGCGATTCGGATAACCCGTTCTCGTCAAACAAACCGGGGCTCATGCTGTAGACGGCACTGAACACATCGGGGTGGCGCATGGCGATATTCAGTGCGCCAAATCCGCCCATGGAGTGACCCGTGATCCCACGCGACTCGGCCTGCGCCAGCGTGCGGAAGTGGCTATCTACATAGCCGACCACATCCTTGACAATATAATCCTCCCAATTGCCCGTCACCGGCGAATTGACATAAAAACTGCCCCCCATCTTGCTGGTCCCACTGGCGACCACAATGATCATCTCGTTGACTTTACCGCTTTGGATCAACGCATCCATGTCCTTAGGCAAGGAGAAGTCAAGCACGCCGCTATCTCCGTAACCGGGCAAGTAATAGAGTACCGGAAATCGTTTATCAGGAATGCCATAGGAAGGCGGCAAATAGATGTAGATATCGCGTTTCGCCGGTTCGTCGACCAGGTTCCCTTCCAGGGAGGGCGCGGGGATCGTATCAAGATTGAAGGGTTTGAATACTTCCGTGGGGAGCGGCGCGGCTGAAGTGCTTGTCGCCGAAATGGGTGTCGCGGTCGGAGCGGCAGGCGCGCAGGAAGCGACAAACCATGCAAGCAGTATCAAAACAATAAAAAGGGTGGTGTATTGTTTGCGATTCATATTTACTTCTCCATAGAGTCTTTGAGGATCTGTAAAGCAATGTCTCGGGCCTTCAGGCCGTTTGCTTCCGGGCTGGAACTGGTGATATTGGTTGCAAAGATGAATACATTTCCACGCACCTCCTGATAACCAACGAACCATCCTACATATCGGGATTCCATCAGCCCACTACCGGTCTTGCCGCTGATCTGATTATCTGGTTCCGTCTGAAAAATCATCATGTCCCGCACAATTTCAATGGACCGCTGCGAAAAAGGCAGATCGCCGCTGTAGAGCCGCTTCAGAAACTCCACCTGTTCATCCGCGGAAACTCGTATGGCTCCATCCAGCCAAAATGAATCCAGGTTGCCCGTGATGTCCTCGTTCCCATAACCCACTGCATCAACGTACTGCTGCATTTTTTCGCGCCCCACGCGCCTGGCAACTTCCTGGTAATACCAGACTACAGAATTTTGAAAAGCTGTCTTCAGCGTATGATCCTGATTCCAGGACTGGGTTGGATACTGTGTACCATCCCAGAGGATGACATAATTTTCATCCGGGATAACCCCCGTCTCCAGCCCGATCAGTGCATTCAGGATTTTGAACGTGGAAGCAGGCAGAAGCCTTTCCGTGCATCGCTCAGGGTTGTAGCGAGTATATTGATCGTTTTGCAGGTCATAGGACACGAATGCGCCATCGAAGCCCTGAAAATATTTCTCCAAACTGGGCCGAACCTTCTCTTTCACGGCTAGTTGAGCAGGCGAAGGAGAGCAGGAAGCGACAAGCCAGGCAAATAGGATCAAAAGAAAGAAAGCGGATCGTTTCATAGTTGCATTCTTACAATGGCTGTAATTCAGTAGGCAGAGGCTCGTTGGTGATCCAGGCTCGGACCAGCTGGTTGAATAAATCAGGAGCGGTCATATTCCAATTGTGTTCCTCGGCCAGAGACAGTTTGCGAGTATGCACGACGAGGGACCCTTTTGCGCACGGCAAGGCATGTGTAATGTCTCTCACCGATTGGCGCATGACGCCATATTCCTTTTTCCCTGCCACCACCAGTGTTGGAACAGTGACTCTTTGTAACTCCTCCGGCAAGCGGAAGCGCTGGTTTTCAACCATCACATGAGCGAAGAGATCACCCGTCAGGTTTTGGAAATCTCTTTTGAACTGCGGGTAATACGCCTCAGGGACACCTGCGCTGTACTTCATATTGAGCCGGATCCACCAGTCCATATTCTTGAAGGGCTCCACAAAGCATTTGACAGAGAAAGCGATCAAACCGGGACTGATGAGGTTCGCGCCAGGAAGCGGCCGAACCAGCGCGCTGCTGACGATGGCGCGCTCGACCAATTCCGGAGCCTGGGGCAGCAAAGCAAGTGTTATCTGTGCGCCTTCAGATAGCCCCACAACATAAGCCTTGCTGCCATGTGCGCGGATACGAATCAATTCTGCCACTTGCATGACGCTATCCTGAATACTGAAAGGCTTGACATCCGCGCTCTGCCCATGTTCAGGCAGGTCAGGGATAAGGATATGGAAGTCAGTAAATGCTCCTACTTGTGGCTGCCACATCCAGCCGCTTCCCCCGCCGCCGTGCAAAAAGACAATGGTCGGTGCGGATACCGGCCCATTTTCATAAACATACATGGGCATCCTTGTTCCTTCTCTTCGCCGAGATATTGTCATCATAACGTTCCAGAACCAAAAACTCCCCCATCAGCGGGAGAGTTTTTTTACTGTCCGAGTGGACAGTACACTAGGGTCGCTGTATCGCATACCTCCAATATCGAGTTTCGTAACGGGTAAAGTCATCGGCAAGTTTCATGCCGACCTTTTCGGCGACACGTTTTGAAGCGAGGTTGCCCACTCGAATCAAGCTGATCAATCCCGGCAGTCCCAAAACGTCGAACGCAAAATCGCGCACAGCCAGCGCTGCCTCGGTCGCGTATCCTTGATGCCAGAAGTCGCTGCGGAAATCATAACCAAGCTCCACCATTTGTACGCCTTCAACTTCCATCTGTTCCAGGCCGCAATCTCCGATCAGCTCACCGGTCTCATTATGTGGTTACCCGTCGGCTTCGTCTTCACCCTGCTGACAATCGGGTACTTTGCGGCGTGGCTTCATGCCCTTGACGGGCACATCGCGGGCTCGCAGCATTTCGACCGCATAAGAAAGGGAGGAATGTCCTGGCGGTACTTGCTGTGCCTGTGGCTCATTCTGAGCTGCACCGGAATGAACCGGCAAGCGCGTTATTATCGAAAGAGTCGTATGACATTAGTCCATCATAATAGGGATAAATTAGATAATTGAAACTCCAGACCGAATCCATATAATGAAACTATCAGCCTTGCAGATTTGCAAGGTAAGTTGCTCTGTTCCTAGGCAGTGCAACTTTAGCGGTATGGGGACAATCCAAGATTTCTCTGCAACAGGAAGCGATGATCCAAGGATCCAATTTGGTCGCTTAGCCTTCCTTTTCTGAACACGTTACGATGTGAAGGCAAACATCCTTGAGGAGCAAATAGCGAAACCGACCGTGAAGGTCGGCTTTTTGTTTTTCAGAGATAGATCATCTATTATGTTTGATTTGTGGAGGGTATGATGAGATCCCAGGTCCAGAATTACTTTGCTTCTGTAATCATGATTCTGAGCATATTGCTGAGCGCCGTTGGCACGCCCATACAGAGTGTAATGGCCGCGCCACAACAGGCCGATAGCATTACCTATCGTCAGAGTGCTTTGGTCCTTGTTAATTCGAATAGCGCGAACTACACGGATTTCCAGCACTTCATCCAGCCATACCTGGATCACTTTGGGATTCCCTATACAACGCTGGATATTGCCACGACCGATGTGACCACGAACATCAACGAGTATGCCCTGCTCATCACCGGGCATCGAAATCTGGATAATGCGCTGAGTTATCTGGATACAACCGAGCAGGGCTTCATCTCCTCGGCAGTCAACTCAGGCTCCGGGCTTGTCAACTTCGACAATGCGCTCTCCGCCGATGGAAGCAGTGGGCGTTATCAATTCATCACGGACGTTTTCGGATTCGGCTACAACACGGCAACCAGCGGCTCTGACGTAACCTTTGCAAACCCATCGCTGAACTACATCATCGCCCGGCATACGAATGGTCAAGTCATTTCAACGGACACGATGTCCCTGGCGGGGATCACTCTCCCCGCCGGTGTGACCGCTCTGGCCTCCAGCAGCGGACAGCCCCTCGTAGCAGTGACCGGATACGGGTCCGGCCGCGCCGTCCAATTCGGCAGCTATGACTGGATCTCACACAGTGTGAAAGGTCCGCTGTTTGGCCTCGATGACCTCTTTTGGCGGAGCATGGTGTGGGCGGCGCGCAAACCCTTCGCCATGCAGGGCCTGCCTCCCTTTGTTACGATGCGCATGGACGATGTGTCGGGTCCGCTGTGGTGGATCCATGCCGCCAACGATTACGGGTTTATCCCATGGGCCGGCATCTTTACCAACGATATTGACTCAGCCGAAGCCGCTGACCTCTCAGGGCTGGTCAATAGCGGCAAAGCGACATCCTCCATCCATGCCTTTAATAATGGAACCAGCCGCTTCTTCTACTACGACCACAACAACAGCCAGAATTACAGTGACGCAACAGTAACCAGCAATTTTGCAGAAGCCACGCAGTGGTTCACCAACCGCAATATCCCCATCGCAAAGTATGCTACGCCGCATTATTATGAAATTGGCAGCAATGTCTTCGCGAACATGCTGGCGTGGGGAACCACCTACATCAGCACCGTGATGGACCCCGGCCAGCGAGAGGAGAGCGCCCCATGGATGATGGCCGGGCCGTTCCGCCTGTATGAAAGCGGCGCTGCTTATGACCGGAACCAAAACATTTACTATGCCGATTACATGACCATCCCGGGACACCCGGAATTGAACGGCAAATTCTTTAACTGCATAACCGAGATCCGCGATGTCACCGGCTATGAATGGCTGGGCAATGGTCGTACCAGTGTGCCAACGGCCACCGCCGACGGTATCGAGTGGCTCAAGCGCCCGCTGGACAGCATGGCGATCGCAGACCTCTTTAGCCATGAATACACGTTTGTTGGTTCCATGTCCGAGACGGACTGGCGTTCCATCATGCAGGGCATTACCACAGGGATCGCCGATTACAACCCGATCTATGTGTCCCATGACTACGCCTGTGCCTATGCCCGCGCCGTACATGACAGCAACATCACCGGCAGCCTCTATGATTCCACCCTGAAGCGCATCACGGTGAACCTGAGCGGCACGACCGACATGGCCACAAAGTTCTATGTCTTCACCGAAAACGCCGGACAGATCGTTCAGCAATTGGTGGATGTTCCCGTATTGAACGGAACCGGGCAGGTGGATTTCACCCTCCCCGGTCCGCTCCATCACATCACCGTGGCGCCGGATCCTGCGGATGTCATTGCCGGTACAGCC
Organism: Chloroflexota bacterium; assembly: GCA_029782225.1. GTDB lineage: Bacteria > Chloroflexota > Anaerolineae > Anaerolineales > Villigracilaceae > JAKOVF01. The sequence goes on from JAKOVF010000150.1 coordinate 8,703, forward strand.
CGGCAGTTCACCGCCACTGCTTACGATGTGGATAACAACCCGATCCCCAACCTGACCTTTAGCTGGTCGGTCGTCAACGGGGGCGGGACGATAGACAGCAGCGGCCTCTTCACGGCCGGTATCACACCCGATACTTACACAAATACGGTACAGGCCAGCTTCGGGACGGTCAGCGGCACGGCCACGGTCAATGTGACAGCCACGACGATGCACCATTTCGCGTTCGACGCAGTCAGCAGTCCAGAGTACGCGGGCGTGCCTTTTGCCATCACCCTGCGGGCGCGCGATGCCGCGAATAACCCGGTCGTCAGCTACAACGGGACAGCGAGTCTCTCCGCTTCGGCCGGGACCATCCAGCCCGCCTCAGCCATCTTCGTCAACGGGGTTTGGACAGGCTCCGTAACGCTCTCACCCACGAACACGAACGTGACGATCACTGCACAGGATGCCGCCGCCAGCGGGGTCAGTAATGCGTTTAATGTGGACGCCTTGCGCGATTGCCCCTGCACCATTTGGAGTGACAGCGCTGCGCCCGAGAATGCCAATGTATCGGACAGTAAGCCGATCGAGCTGGGGGTCAAGTTCCGCTCTGATATAGATGGTTATATCCTTGGCGTGCGCTTCTACAAGGGCAGTTCGAATACCGGAGTTCATACGGGTCACCTGTGGAGCAGTGCCGGCTTGATGTTGGGCGAAGCCACCTTCGTCAATGAGACGGCTTCCGGCTGGCAGAACGTCTACTTCTCCACACCCGTGCAGGTCACAGCGGGAACGACCTATGTTGCATCATACTTCTCACCCGGCGGCTATTTCTCAGACACAGAGTACGGTCTGAATGCCAGTATTGACAATGCTCCCCTCCACGCGCTTGCCAGCGGTATAGATGGCCCGAATGGCCTGTACAAGTATGACACCTCCGGCTTCCCAACGGACACCTGGGTTGGTCATGCCCCCAATTACTGGGTGGATGTTATCTTCGATAATACGCCGCAGGTCTACAGTATTTGGGAACAGGGCGCGATCTCTGGCAGTCCTTCTACGAGTGACCCGTCTGAGGTGGAACTGGGAATGAAATTCAAATCGGATGTTTCCGGCTCTGTCACGGGCGTAACATTCTACAAAGGAGCTGCCAATACAGGACCTTTCCTCGGACATCTATGGGCATCCAACGGTATACAGCTCGCCGAAAAAAGTTATACAAACAACACAGCGGATGAGGGATGGCAAACCATTACGTTCAACACACCCATCCCAATTAGCCCGAACACAACATATGTTGTCTCCTATTTCACTCAGTCAGGCAACTACGCCGCGGCCGCAAATTACTTCAGTACGGAGATATACAATGCGCCGCTACGGGCACTGGCAAATAATGATCCAGCCGGCCCTAATGGAATCTTTCATTATGGTGCCGGCGGTGGCTTCCCAACAGATAGTTTCAATAGCGGCAATTACTGGGTGGATGTGCTGTTCACACCAGACGTCCCTCTTGATCTGACGCCGCCCACGGTTGCATCCACCATTCCGGCGAACGGACAGGTAGCCGTTTCCACCTCGGTCAACCTCCAGGCGATCTTCAGCGAGGGTGTGGACGCCTCGACCATCAACGGCAGTAATTTCGAACTGCACGATGGGGCGAACGCTCTCGTGCCGGCAGCCGTTACCTACAATCCCGGCACCCACACAGCGACTCTCGATCCCACCAGCCTGCTGGCGAATTCCTCAACTTATACAGCCACGATCAAAGGAGGGACCAGCGGCGTGGCGGACCTGGCCGGCAACAAATTGGCCGCCGACCATAATTGGAGTTTCACTACGGCCGCGCTTCCGCCTCCCCCTCCAGACGATGGGCCGGGCGGGCCGATCCTAGTCATTTCCTCAGCTTCCAATCCTTTCTCGCGCTACTACACAGAGATTTTGCGCGCAGAAGGCCTCAATGAATTCCGCGCGATTGATATTTCAACCATCAATACAACGGTGCTTTCCACCTATCAGGTCGCAATCCTCGGCGAGATGAGTCTGACACCTGAGCAGGTGACCATGCTGACCGATTGGGTCAGCGCCGGCGGGAACCTGATCGCCATGCGGCCCGATCCTCAACTGGCCGGTCTTTTAGGTCTGACAGCTCCCAACGGAACACTTTCGAATGGTTACCTGCTGGTCAATACCAGCTCCGCTGCGGGGGCAGGGATTGTCAGCCAGACGATCCAATATCATGACGCGGCCGACCGCTATACGTTGAATGGAGCCGCGGCGATCGCCACGCTGTACTCCGACGCCGCCACGCCCACGTCCAATCCGGCTGTCTCCCTGATAAGTGTCGGCTCGAACGGCGGACAGGCTGCGGCGTTCACCTATGACCTGGCAAAATCGATCGTCTACACTCGCCAGGGCAACCCGGCCTGGATCAACATCAATGGGGATGGAAGCGATGGCCCCGTACGGGCGGATGACCTGTTCCACAACGGGACCGACCCAGATTGGGCCAATCTCGATAAGGTCGCCATCCCACAGGCCGATGAGCAGCAGCGCCTGCTGGCAAACCTGATCATCACGATGAATCAGGACCACAATCCCCTGCCGCGCTTCTGGTACTTCCCGCGCGGCGAAAAGGCCGTGGTGCTCATGACCAGTGACGACCATGCCAGTTCGAATGCCGCAGGCCGACTGGATCATTTCAAGGCCCTCAGCCCAACGGGTTGCTCGGTGAATGACTGGGAATGCATTCGTTCCAGTATTTACATTTATCCTGGAAGTACGTTGAGCGCTGCCCAGGCCGAGGCGTACACGGCCGATGGTTTTGAGATCGGCGTCCACACCCTTACCGTCTGCGATAAGAGCTCAACATATCTGTTGAACGAATTGCAGTCCTTCTATACTTCGCAGCTTGCGGAATTTGCCTCGCGGTTTCCCACGCTTCCCCAGCAGGATAGCGAACGAACTCACTGTATTGCCTGGAGCGGCTGGGCCACCCAGGCGGATGTCAAACAGCAAAAAGGCATCCGGCTGGATACCAATTATTACTACTGGCCCGATGCATGGATCCAGGACCGGCCCGGCCTGTTCACAGGTTCGGGCATGCCCATGCGCTTTGCGGATCTGGATGGGACAATGTTCAATGTCTACCAGGCGGTCACGCAGATGACCGATGAAAGTGGACAGACCTATCCCTTCACGATCAACACGCTGATCGGGCACGCCCTGGGACCGGAAGGCTACTACGGCGTCTTCACGGCCAACATGCATTCCGATTCGCTGGGCTCCCCCAGCGCGGATGCCATCATCGCCTCTGCGCAGGCTAATAGTGTGCCCGTTGTCTCAGGCCGCCAGTTATTGACCTGGCTGGACGGGCGCAACAACTCCTCGTTCACATCGCTGAACTGGGACAGCGGCGTACTTTCCTTCTCTGTTGCCAGAGGTGCCGGTGCAAATGGCCTGCAGGTCATGGTGCCCACTCAATCCAACATCGGGGCCTTGAGCGGGATCACCCTGGGCGGCAGCCCGGTTCCATACACCACGGAGACCATCAAGGGAATTCAATACGCGGTCTTTATTGCCCAGGCAGGGACTTACCAGGCCAGTTATCTGCCCGATACAACGGCTCCGGTCATCACGAACGTCAATGCAGTCCCCGCCGCTGACGGCACAGCGCGCGTCACGTGGAACACCGATGAGCCATCGGATTCCCTGGTGGATTATGGAACAGTTTCGGGCGCGCTCGATCTGCATGTCAGTGATTCTGCTTCGATCACAACGCATTCGATCACACTGTCAAACCTGGCGCCCAACCGAACCTATTATTATCAAGTCACGTCCGAAGACTCCACTGGTCATGGCGCCACTTCGTCCGAGTACAGTTTCACCACGCCAGCGCAGGCAATGAACGATACCAGCGCGGCAGATTTTAATCGTGCGATATCAAATACCTGTTACATCTCCCGCATGGGAGACGGTGAACTCATCCTGGCGCCCGCGCTCGGCACCGAGTTTGATGATAGTGCATTGCCGGCAGGTCTGGTTGATATCCCCTGGACGGCATATCAACCCGCAGGGAGCAGCACAGTAAATGGCGGAGTGGTCAGCATTGACGAATCATTCCTTGGCACCTCTGCTCTCTACAGCCCGGGCCATGCTCTGGATTTTGTCGCGACCTTCCGGCCAAACGTCCTGCAACATGCCGGCTTTGCTCTTGACTATGACGCCAGCGCCAACTGGGCCATGTTTAGCACCGGCTCACCTGCCGGTTCGACCATCAAGGTCCGGACCAATGCCGGAGGGTCACAGACTGAAACGGAAACGCCAGCGGCAATAGGAGTGCCTCACCATTTCCGAATAGTCTGGAACCAGGCGACGGTTGTGTACTACATCGATGATATGTCAACACCGGTGGCAACGCATAATGCAGTCTTTGGCAGCACTCAACTCCGGCCAGCGTTCAGCGATCTTACAACGCCGGGTCAACCGGCGGATCACGCCAAAACACTGACCGTGGACTGGCTGCGGCTAAGCCCCTATTCCAATTCATGCACCTTCACCTCACGCGTCTTCGACGCGGGCTCCGCGGTCAACTGGCAGTCCCTGAACTGGACGGCTGCCACTCCTGCGGGGACCAGTCTTACCTTTAGTTATCGCGTTGGCAATACTGCGGCTCCGGACGGCGGCTGGACTACGTTCTTCCCCGCCCCTACCTCCGGCAGCCCGATCGTCGGACACGCGCGGTATGCCCAGTACCGGGCAACGCTCAGCACCACCGACCCATCCACCGCGCCGGTCGTACAGGATGTTAGCTTCACTTATGATAATGAGGCCGATACAACCGCGCCGACGATCCTTGCTCACACGCCGGCAGCCGATGCCGCGGACATTGCCATCAATGCAGACGTAACGATCACCTTCAATGAACTGCTCAATGCCGCGACGGTAAACGGCGCATCCATCTATCTGCGCGCACTGGGCGAGGCCACCAATGTCCCGGCAACCGTGACACTGACCGGAAATGCGGTCACGCTGACTCCCTCCGCGCCGCTGCAAAAAGGCCGGGTTTACACTGTCACCGTCAGATCAACGGTCGCAGACGCGGCCGGGAACCTGCTGGGAGCAGATACATCATGGAGCTTCACTATCATTGCCGATTCCGTTGCCGATTCCACGTTCGCTGGCGGCTCCGGAGCCTGCGCACTCGATGCGACGATTGGCGATGGAGCACTGCGCCTGCCGCTCACGCTGGACGAAAACTTCTCCGGGAGCGCTTTACCGGCTGGCTGGGCCAGCGCGCAGTGGACTGGAGGGATGGTCGCCGTCGCGAATGGCCAGGTATCTGTGGATGGTGCCATAGCTGGCACAACATCCACATACACCGCCGGGCGTGTCCTTGAGTTTGAAGCCACTTTTGGCAGTGACAAGTCTCAACATGTGGGGTTTACGGATTCCTTGAGCTTCGGTGGTCCATGGGCAATGTTCAGTACCTTTAGTGACGGCGCCAACCTGTATGCCCGCACAACTGGTGGCGGAGACACCCTGATCTCCGGGAGCTACCTCGGTACACCGCATCGCTATCGAATCGAATGGTCCGCCTCATCCGTGCAGTATTACATTGATGGAGTTTTGAAAGTCACACACAATGTGTCTATCTCAACTCCGTTGATCCTGATGGCAAGCGATTACTTGCTGAATACCACGACTCTTACGGTCGACTGGATGCACGTCATTCCCTATATCTCCCCCTGCACCTTCGAATCGCGCGTGCTGGACGCGGGTTCGCCGGCGAACTGGCTGGACCTCAGCTGGGTTGGCACTACACCAACCGGAACAACCGTCGGCTTTGAAACACGCAGCGGAAATTCATCCACACCAGATGGGACCTGGTCCGGGTGGGAGCCGGCCTCCTCATCCATCGCCAGCCCGAACGGACAATACATCCAGTATCGCGTCACCCTGGCAACGACTGACCCGGCGCAGACCCCGCTGATCGAATCGGTTGCGCTGACCTACAAAGTCGTCGCTACAACAACCATTAACTGGGAAAACCCGGCGGACATCCCGTACGGCACACTGCTGGGCCCGGACCAGTTGAGCGCGTCCACCTCCGTGCCGGGCACATTCACCTACAGCCCGGCCGCAGGCACCATGCTGGATATCGGCACACACACGCTGCACGTGGATTTCACACCAACGGACCCCGAGACCTATACTCCCGCGTCGAAGGATGTGACCATCAAGGTCAACCAGGCCACAGCCACACACAGCATCAACCTCGTGCCCGGCTGGAACCTGGT
>JAKOVF010000165.1 GCA_029782225.1 Chloroflexota bacterium
ACGCTCGAAGGCGATGTTGGCGGTCGCGCACTCTTCTCCAAATATAAAGTGGAATACATGCCCTGGCATGATGACAGGCTTTTGCTGGATGTTGATAAGCCTGAAGATTATCAGCGCCTGATTGAAGATGAGACCCTGTAATGGTGCATAAATGATCTCAGCCATCATTCTTGCCGCAGGACAATCGAAAAGAATGGGACAACCCAAGATGCTGCTACCCTGGGGAAAGACAACTGTACTGGGTCACATTGTAGACGTGCTGCAAAGCGCTGAGATTGATGACATCGTGGTGGTAACCGGAGGAGAACGGGCCCGCGTCGAAGAGTCGGTCGCGGACCGTCGAATCCGTCTCACATTCAACGAAGATTACGCCAATGACAACATGTTATCGTCCCTGCAGTTTGGCATCATTGCCCAACTGCCCGGGACGCAGGCAGGCCTTGTTTGTCTCGGCGACCAGCCACAGGTCCAGGAAAGAAGCGTGCAACGCGTGTGCGAAGTATTCCGTCAAACCCAGGCACAGCTTGTCATCCCAAGCTATCAAATGCATAGAGGCCATCCGTGGCTCGTCGCGCGCGCTTTGTGGAACGATCTGCTCGAAATGGAGTCGCCACAAACGCCGCGCGATTTTCTGAACGCACATGCCAGAGAAATCAAATACATGGAAGTGGATACGCCAAGCGTGATCCAGGACCTGGACACACCGGACGATTATCTAAAATTCAAGCCATAGGAGCCATCAACGCACATGAATCCCCTGTTCTGGTTTGTCAACTTTGCAATCCGCGTCTTCACGCGTGCTGCCTGCCGTATTGACGCGCCGGACTGGCAGCGAAAAATTCCCATGCAGGGACCATTGATCCTTATCTCCAATCACACCGGTCAAATCGAGGTGCCGCTGGTCTTTGCGCACCTGCAACCACGGAAACTGACCGGCTGGGCCAAAGTGGAGGCGTGGGACAACTGGTTCCTGAACTGGATCTTTAGCATCTGGGGCATCATCCCGGTCCGCCGAGGCGAGGCTGATATGAACGCGCTCAAAAAGGCTTTGCGCGCACTGGAGCAGGGCTACATTCTTGGAATCGCCCCCGAGGGCACTCGCAACAAAACGGGCCGTCTGCGCCGCGCATTGCCGGGTACAGTCATCGTGGCGATGCGCTCAGGTGTGTCAATATTGCCGCTTGCCCATTGGGGCGGAGAAAATTTCCTTTCTAATCTCAAGCGCCTGAAACGGACAGATTTTCACATCCGAGTGGGTGAACCGTTCACAGTGGATACAAAGGGCATGAAAGTGACCGGCGAGGTCCGTCAGGAAATCGTCGACGAGATGATGTATCGCATCGCGGCCCTGCTCCCGGAAGAATATCGCGGTGAATACTCAGATAGCAGCAAAGCCACGTGTCGATTTCTTGACAGTACCTGATTCAAAACTTGTAGATATAGGCGTTGGTTTCCCTCTTTTTGAATCCCATCCTCAAATACAGGCGATTGGCCGCTTCACGCTTTGGGTTGGAGGTCAGTGTAACTTGCGTCGCGCCTTTTTCCTTCGCAATTTGGACAGCACGGCGCATCAGGGCCTCACCGATCCCCTGTCCACGGGCCGATGTGTCAACGATCACATCTTCGATAATCGAGCGAATTCCGGTTGGAACGCGGTACACGGTCAATGAGAGTGCACCGATGATCTCTCCGCCGTCGGCGCGGGCAATTAACAATGTGGAGGATTCTGACCTGACGAGAGCCGCCAGCTCGGTCCGTGTGGGAGGCGTGTTGTTTTGCGTCAGTTGTGGGACGAGATGTTGAAACGCCTCGAACAACTCATCTGACACGTTCTCCACTAATTCAATCCGCATGAATGCCTGCATGATTTTTGGGCATCAGGCTTATTACCGTGTAATAAACCACATACAGCAGCGACGCCCAAATCGTCCAGCGTGGCACGTTCGGATATTGGACAATGCCCCAGATGCTGATGATGCCATAGAGGTAGGTCAGCCCTAATGTCAGACGCCGGAGGTAAGTGTTGCGACTGGGATAGATATATTTTACCGGGACGAATACAAGTACAGTGAGCAGCATCAGGAGGATGAAATTGATCCAGGGATTCAGTCCCATCACCAGCATATAGACGACCACCAGATTCCAATAGGAAGGGAATCCCTTGAAATAATGATCGTCGGTCTTCGCACCTGTCTGTGTGAACTGATAGGCGGATGCCAGCAGAATTGCACACGCGCTGAACATCCGAACACCTTCGGGCAGCACATCGGCCTGAATAAGAAATAGTGCAGGCACAATGACATAAGTCAGGTAATCAATGATGTTGTCCATCAAAGCACCGTCAACGCCA
>JAKOVF010000198.1 GCA_029782225.1 Chloroflexota bacterium
GGCCATTATTGACAACAATCTTGGTCCCGGTGTCGTTTCGCTGTACTGTCCGGTCCCAAGCCAGGCGTATGTGCGGCCATACGTGGTAAAGGATAAGACCGTTTGGGATGCTCTGCAAGAACTGGCAGGCAAGGTGGGCTGGTTTTTGGGCGACCGCTGGGACCCCCAAACAAAGCAGCACCGGCTCACTTTTATGGAACCCCCCATCGACAAGAATGCCTCTACAGCGGATTTCCGCTTTAGCTGGACGAGTGATTTCTATATCCAAGAGCTTGATCAGACGGATCGGCACTATCGCAACGCCATCATTGTTGAGTATTGGGATGAAGAACTGGAGAGAGAGAACACCGTTGAGGTGTCACAGGAACTTGAGCCAGGCATGGTGCGGCGCGCTGCCAAGTTCGGCCTTGGTAAGACGGACCTAATTCGAATGGAAGCAGAAGCGATTCGCTTCGCAACAGCTGCGCTCCATGACTTGAGTGACGACACTACGCTAAGTCGGGTGACCATGCCGCTTTTCCCCCAGCTCGACACATTTCACGGCGTGGTGATCAACAATCCACGCGTAGCTTCGGAGGACTTGTTCTTCGGTGTCGATATCGTTCGACATACTTTGGACTTCGTTTCACAGAAATTCACGACCGAGTTTGTAGGTAGCGGCAAGGTTGTGGGTGGTCGGGAAAAATGGAGGCGTATGCAAACCCGTCCTGGGCTACATGAACCAACAAAACCAGAGGATATTGGCGGCGGCGGTATTGCGCTCCCAGCACCTAAAAACGTGAACGTAAGGTCGGTCATGGGCGGATTGGAAATCAATGTACCGCCTCCGCCTACACACTCATGGCGGTGGTCCCACACAGAGATATACTTAAGTGAAAATCCAGGCTTTACTCCCGGTCCATCAACGCTTGTCTCCTCTGGGCGCAACACAACGTTTAGCCTAGGCGGTATGGCGGGTGGCATCACAGTGTACGTCCGCGCCGCGTATGTCGATGCGGATGGCAAGCGCGGTCCGTACAGCGATGAGGTACGGGGAGAGACGGGGAAGGTAGAGGTGGACGAACTTCCGCCTGACTCGATTGAGCGCATCAACCTGGTTTATGGATCGATAAGCACAATCCACATGGTGCGATATGCAAATAAAATTTCTACGGGCAGCACATCGTGGGTGGACATGCCAGGGATGCATTTGCCGATCACTCTGGACGACCGGGCCAGGCTCATCATCATGGCATCAGCTCCGACA
>JAKOVF010000202.1 GCA_029782225.1 Chloroflexota bacterium
AGACTCATGCGGACTAAAATATCCCGCTCCTCGATCAGGACCTTGAGCCTGGTTGCCAGCATATCAGTGTTCTCCGGCTCGATCACGAATCCGTCAACCCCGTCGCTGATGATTTCTCCCGCGGCCCCGGCTGTGGTCCCAATCGCAGGCAGACCAAAGCACATCCCCTCCAGGTAGACGATCCCAAATCCTTCATAAGAAGAAGGGACGACCAGCACGTGAGCTTCCCTCAATTTTCGTTGGAGCGGTTCGCGGTCGAGAGACGATTGGAAATGGACCATAGACGATAGACCATGGACCATGGCAAATCGTTGCATTTTCCCGGCGTATTCCGGTTGAGCGGTCAGCGAGCCCACAACATCCAGCCTAACGGCTAATCGCTGATTGCTAATTGCTTCCAGCAGCGTGTGCAATCCCTTGCGATAAATCACATTACCGAGAAAAAGGATCCGGAACTCATCCCTTTTTGCCCTCTCGACGATTTCACTTTCAGAAATGGCATCGCCAAACCGATCCGTCGGCGGATACGCAACAATTCCGGGCTTACTACTCTCTAATAATCCTTTCACCACTCTCTTCGTCGTCTGTGAATTGAAGATAAATCCATCTACCGAATTCAGATACTTCTTTTCAACCAGGCGATATAAGCCATTTTGCCATTTGGGCCGCAATTCGGAGCATCGCAAATGATGAACCAGACTGATTACAGGATAAGGATGAGGCTGCGCGTTGGCGGACAATAATGAAGGGTGGTTCAACTCATCCTGGATCAGCAGGTCCAAGTCACGCGGGAGGCGGAAGTGGAAATTATCTGTCAGATGTGCGGCATAATTCCGCCACGGCAGGGAAATGACGTTGACGGTGTCCCCCTTCTCACGCAGATATTCCACCAGCTTGCGGTCATACAGATACCCCCCGCTGAGAGTATCCAGCGAGCCATAAATTACCAGACCTAATTTCATCGCGAACGTATCGCCCCGAGCCCTATGACAACTGATTTAGCGTTCAACTGAATATGATGTCCAGGCGTTCTCATTCTCCCACAACACTACTTTCAATTTGGATATATTTTCCGCCCGGATGCGATCACTCAATGAAGTCGCAAGGATGCGCGCAAAATTCTCAATGGACGGGTTCAACCCGACAAACTCATCTTTCTCGTTCAACATTTCCTCCTTGTAATAATTCACGATTTCAGCGAGGTGTTTTTCCACTTCTACAATGTCGACAAGATAACCGTGTTTATCGAGTTGCTCGCCTTTGAGCTGCAACTCCAGCACATAGTGATGGGAATTTGGAAAATTCTCAGGCCCCCAATCTCCTCCAATCAAAAAGTGACGGGCAATGAAATCGCGGCGGACGGCAAGGGTGTACATAGGTTGCTCCTCTGGGGTGTCAGGTTTCGGGGGAGATGGCGCGCATCACGAAGCGGCCATTTTCTTTGATGACAGGCATCGCAAAGTGGAAACGATCCAGATCGGTGCAGTAGGTCAGGTCTGAGAAAGGGAATTCCGGACGCGCAGGATTTTCGAACAGTTTGGCGTCGCGTGAACTCATGACCCGCTGCAGGAACGGAGCAGGATTCGGACTTTCACCCCGCAGTAAAAGCTCAAGGTATTCCGCGCACGCCTGATCCTCGTCACCGCTGGTTTCATCATACTGGCCCGTCACAACGAAGGTCACTTCATCCGGCGCGAGGCTCTGAACGTATTTCACGGTCGCATCTGCAACGACAAAACTCGCCGCCACCATCGTTTCCGCCTTTAGACTCCGGACGATCCCCTGTGTCCCGGCGCCTGTCCTTTGAACGAGGGTGCAGCCTTTCAAGTCAAGTTGGAGCACCTGCGTTGGCGAATTGCCGAAGTCAAAACCTTCCGGCGGGATGCCGCCCACTTCCCCACAGGCCAGCATTCCAGGATTTTCTCTCTTCAACTGAAGTGCTTCTTCGATCATTCCAACGGGATAAATTTTCTCCGCTCCGCCTGCAAAGGCATAAGCGGCATTGGTGAAGGCACGGATCACGTCAATCACAATCACAAGCCCGGCCGCTTCCTGGCAGGTTTCGAGGGTGGCGTAGTGAGATTTCATCATTGCGGTGTCAATAGAATTTGAATTGTCTCGCGGGGATTTTTGTCCAGCAAATCATAAGCCTTGCTCGCCTCGCCAATCGCAAAGCGATGGGTGAGCCACTTCTCAGGCTGGATTCTCTCCAGCGCTTTCCACGCCACCTCAAAACGGCGAGGCTTGTCCCAACGGCCGCTCAGCTCGGGCGAAATGGTGCTGACCTGCGAGGAGATCAACTTGATGCGTGAGCGATGGAACGCGCTGCCCAGATCAACATCACCCTTCTTTCGGCCATACCACGAGCCAATGACAATCCTCCCAGAGAACCGAGTGAGAGCAATGGCATCATTCAAAGCAGACGGGTTCCCGCACAGTTCCAGCGTCAGGTCGGCGCCCTGCGGCAATAGATTTTTCGCCGTCTCGTGAAAATTCTTCGGACCTGGGTCCAATGAAGCAGTCACACCAAGTTCCAGCGAGGCTTTGCGTCTCAGCGCGAAGTGGTCAGCAGTGACAAGACATTCGAGTGGAAACTCGCGCATCAAAGCAGTGGTCAATAACCCTACAATTCCCTGCCCGAAAACAAGGACGCGCTCCCCAAGGATCGGTGCGGCATCCTGCACGAGGTTGACCGCCGTTTCCATGTTCGGGAGGAAGCAGGCTGTTTCGGAAGACAGCGAGTCGGGAACAGGAAAAAGGGAATCGGACGCGGCCACGAAATGTGAGCAATGCGGCTGGAAGGCAAAAACGTGTTTCTCCTGCCATGATTTGGCTACCTGTTTCCCCAACTTCCTGACAACTCCGACCGTTGCATATCCATAAGCCAGTGGATAGCGCAGGTCATGGCTGATACTGTCCTGCGAACCTGTCTCATCCGGAAACTCACCGCGATAGATGAGCATTTCAGTCCCCGCGCTGATCGCGGAACAGACCGTTTCCACCAGCACTTCACCCTCTTTCAAGGCAGGCAGCGTCTCTTCACGGACCTCCACGCCCCGAGGGGCTGTGAAATAAACCTTGCGCGCTTTCGTCATATATAGAGTTTAACGCTTTTCACAAAAAAAGTCCCCGAGATTTTGCCTCGGAGACTTTCTCATCCTGAACAATTATTATACTTTCAGCCCGGATGACGGGTTGGTTGGATAATTGGGCATATCGCGCTGGAATTCATACCGGTCCACAATGGCGCCAATGATCTCCGCCTGCTCCGGCTTGACCTCCAAAAACTCAAACCCGATATTGAAATATTGAGGGCTGATATCTGCATCGCACCAGACTGTGCGCGCAGGCAGGATCATCCGTAATGCCTTCACATTTCGCAGTTCCGGGATTTCGATTGCCAGCGTTAGCTTTAAATCGACAGGCAGGGACCGATCCCCGATCACCATGGCTCCCGTTGCGGTAAGGTCGCCCAGATAACCCAGTAGCCGCCCGCCATACAGGTCAAAGACCTGGGTATAAGCCATCAGAGGCTTGCGTGTTTCTTTCCGTCGCTCCTGCATGGGACCACCTCCATAAACACACAAAGTTTACATGAAGGCACGACAATATTCCATTACTATTCTATGGTAAAAATGCGGAATGCGCTGGATATACCTCTCTCCTCACCTCGACGATGCAGTGCTCTCCGCGGGCGGCCTCATCTATGAACAGACTCAATCCGGGCTGCCAGTGGAAATCTGGACCATTATGTCTGGCATTCCGCAAGGCAGCGAACTCTCCACATTTGCACAGGTGATGCATCATATCTGGGGTACATCCTCAGCCGAGCAAACGGTCCGCTTGCGGAGGGCGGAGGATGACCGGGCGGCGGGCATTCTTGGCGCGAAGACCCTCCATTTTGATTTCCTCGATTGTCTATACCGACGCGGTCAAAACGGCGACTGGCTGTATACGGATGTGTTTGTCCCTCCCGATGAGGAAGACGCGGATATCCCGCGCCAGGTTGCCGCAGCTTTGCTCCCTCGCCTCGCGCCCGACGATATCCTGGTCTGCCAGCTTGGGCTTGGCTCTCACGTTGACCATCTCCTCGTGCGGCAGGCCGCTGAAATGCTCGGCCGTCCCTTGCTTTATTATATAGACATCCCTTATTTCTTCAGGCATCCTGGATCTCTGGGCCAGAATACAGCCGGGATGAAGGAATTCTTCCAACCGGTAACGGAAGCAGGCCTGAAGTCCTGGCAGGAAGCGGTGGATGCCTATGCTTCCCAGCTCACCAGCCTGCTGGATAGTCCTGAAAACCTGCACGAATCCATACAAAAATACTGGGAAACACAAAAGGGAATATCCCTATACACACCTGAATAGACATATTTAACAGGGACTTGTATTGAATTTCGAAACGTGATATATTAAGGCCGCTTTACGGAATCGAAGTAGGGCTTTTTTATTAATTGCATCTCTAACTAGAGATGCAAAATTCTATCTAGGCAGGACAATATCATGCCAACCAATTTCCTGACAAAAGAGGGCTTTCAGAAGCTGCAAGACGAGCTGGATTACCTGCGTACAGCCAAGCGCCAGGAGGTTGCAGCGCGGCTGCATGAGGCCATGGAGGGCGGGGAACTGATCGAGAACGCCGAATATGAAGCTGCCAAGAATGAACAGGCATTTGTGGAAGGGCGCATTCAGGAACTGGAGATGCTGCTCGCCACTGCACGTGTCATTGAGGAGAACGGGAAGGGCAAGAAGCCGGATTCCATCCAGGTCGGTTCGAAGGTGACCATCAAGGAAGGCAACTTCGAGGCTGAGACGTATACCATCGTCGGTGCGGCAGAGGCCAATCCCCGTGAGGGCAAGATCTCGAACGAATCGCCGATTGGCAAAGCCATTCTCAACCATAAGGTTGGCGACGTTGTAAAAGTTGAAACCCCGGCTGGCACATACAACGTCAAGATCATTAAAGTGAGCTAGAACAGGAGCGCAGTCAAAAACCCCGCGCGCCTGTTTGGGCGCGTGGGGTTTTTTATTCCAGAACTCCTTCTCCCACAGGGAGAAGGTTGGGGTGAGGGAAACTCTCATCCCCTACCCTTCTCCCACAGGGAGAAGGGAGAAAGATGAATCATGGCAGAATACAACTCCCTCGAAAAAATCCGCTTGCAGAAAGTCGAAGAACTGCGTGCCGAAGGCGTGGAACCCTATCCCACCCGCGCCGAACGGACTCATACCAGCGCGGAAGCAATCGCCGCCTTCGAAGCCGCGGAGAAAACAGGCGGGGAAGTGAAGGCGACCCTGGCCGGCCGCATCCGCGCCACGCGTGCGATGGGCAAGATTTCCTTCGCGCACATCGAAGACGGGGCCGGCAAAATCCAGCTTTTCTTCCGCATCAATGAACTGACCCAGCCGCGCGTGGATTTCTTCAACCGCATGTTCGATATCGGCGACTTCATCCAGGCCTCCGGCGCGATGTTCCGCACCAAGACGGGCGAGATCACGCTTCATGTGCATGACTTCAAGCTGCTTGCGAAATCAATCAGTCCCCTCCCGGCTGACAAAGATGTGACTCAGCAGGACGGCACGATCGTCCGCTTTGCCGCGCTGGAGGATGCCGAACTGCGCGCCCGGCAGCGTTACGCGGACCTGGCCGTCAACCCTGAAGTGCGCGAGATCTTCCGCAAGCGCGCCGCAGTGCTCAAGAGCCTGCGTGACTTTCTGGATGGCAAAGGCTTCCTGGAAGTGGAGACGCCGATCCTGCAGCCACTATACGGCGGCGCAGCAGCGCGTCCTTTCACGACTCATCACAACGAGCTTGACCAGGATATGTATCTGCGCATCTCGTTCGAGTTGTATCTCAAGCGGTTGCTGGTTGGGAATCTCGAACGAGTCTACGAAATTGGCCGTGACTTCCGCAACGAAGGTGTTTCCTACAAACACAATCCCGAATTCACCCAGCTTGAGTTCTACTGGGCCTACGCGGACTATTTGCAGGTCATGGAATTGACCGAGCAAATGGTCTGCTACGTGGCGGAACAGGTGACAGGCTCAACCAGAGTGAAATACGGTGAGCACGAGCTTGACTTCAAGCCTCCCTGGAAGCGACTTGAAATGCGCGTCGGTATCAAGGAGACCAGCGGCATCGACATCGCTGACTATCCCACAGCTAAGTCCCTGCTCAAGGCGATCGGGGCAAAGGGCAAATATCCTGATCCCAGGTTCACCCGCGGCAAGTTGATCGACTTCCTGCTGAGCGAATACCTCGAACCCACGCTGATCCAGCCAACGTTCCTGTACAACTATCCACGCGATATTTCGCCGCTGGCCAAGTCCATGCCCGGCGATCCGCTCACGGTGGAGCGCTTTGAAGGTTATATAGCTGGCTTCGAGTTATGCAATGCGTTTACGGAGTTGAACGATCCACTCGACCAGGAACAGCGCTTCCTCGAAATGGGCCGTGACTATGAAGCCGACGATGAAGAAAAGCACCCCATGGACGAGGATTACCTGCGCGCCATGCGCTATGGCATGCCTCCCAACGGCGGCTTTGGTATGGGTGTGGACCGTCTTACCATGTTGCTGACAAACAAGCATTCAATCCGCGAAGTGCTGCTGTTTCCCGCTTTGAAAAACGAAGTGTTCGACAAAGAATAACGAAACGGAGTCCGAAGTCTCCTGACTTCGGACTCTTCTTTTATAAGAGCAAATTGAATGAAACGATCAATCCTCATCTTGGGCGACATCATCGCGCTTGCCATTGTCACCGTCATTGGCTTTGCCACTCACGGCGAGACAGGACTCTCCTTCCTCCCACGCATGACAACGACATTATTCCCGCTTGTGGTTGCCTGGTTCCTCATCGCTCCCTGGCTGGGACTATTCAACCCGGAGGTCGTTTTGAGCCCCGGGTTGTTCTGGCGGCCTGTGCTGGCCATGCTCCTTGCCGCACCGATGGCGACCATCCTGCGCGCCGCCATGCTCAACGCGGCCGCCCTGCCCCTCTTTACACTAATCCTTGGCCTGACTTCCGCCCTGGGAATGTTCATTTGGCGCTTGATCTACAGGTGGCTTCTCAATCGGGCAAAATAAAAACTTTTTGTCATTGCGAGGGCGCTAGCCCGAAGCAATCTCCAATTATTATAAGATTGCTTCGTCGCCATTACACGGCTCCTCGCAATGGTGAGCAGTTTATTTACAGGCTCTCCAGATAATCCACTACAGCCCGGGCTTCTTCCCCTCCCGCTTTGGCATGTGCGATCAACGGAATCCCATGTGGCCCGGGAATATTGAGAGCTTCGGGAAAAGCAGACAGCGTCGCCTTGACGATCTCCAGTTTTCCCAGCATGGCTGCTGCAAACAAGTCCAGCCGCGCGCCATGGTCCAGCAGGTAATTCGCGATATCCCTTCGCCCCATATGAGCCGCCGCGCCGAGGCCAGTTTCCCAGTCTCCTCCGCCCCAGTCCCAGGCTGCGTTGACCAGGGCTGGTTCCTGAGACAGAAGTTCCTTGACCTTCTCCAGGTCGCCGTGAGCATTCCCAACAAATGCCTGAACCAATTCGGATGCAATGACCGCCGGTTTTGTATCCATTAAAGTCTCCGTTTCTGCCGTCATTGTCGCACCGAAAGCAGGCGGGCAGTGACGGAATTCCATTAATTGGCCGCTATCTTAGCACATTCACATTCTGGAAACAATACAAATATTCGCTCATAGCTGATGATAAAATAGTCTCATGGACGAACTCGCACTCATCACCTCGGCCCAACGGGGGGACCTTGACTCGTTCAATACACTGATCCTCAATTATCAGGATATGGTCTTCAACACCGCCCTGCGCATCCTCGGCGATGACGAGCTTGCCGCCGATGCCTCGCAGGAAGCGTTCATTTCAGCCTTCCGCAGCATTTCTACCTTCCGCGGCGGATCGTTCAAGGCGTGGATGCTCCGCACCGTGACCAATGCCTGCTATGACGAGCTGCGCCGGCAGAAACGCCGTCCCACCATTCAACTCGAACCGGAAACCGAAGACGGCGAGGAAATGGACTCCCCCCGCTGGCTGGCTGACCCCGGTATGACTCCCGAGCAAAAAGCCGAAGCTGACGATCTCGAACATGCCATCCAGCATTGCCTCGACTCTCTGCCGGCAGAATTTCGCGCGGTCGTTGTCATGGCAGATATCCAGGGTCTGGATTACACCGAGGTCGCTCAGGCGGCCCGCGTCCCGCTCGGCACTATCAAGAGCCGCCTGGCGCGTGCACGATTAAGATTACGTGAGTGTTTGCAGGGCTTCTGGGAACTTTTACCTGCTACATTTCGTCTGAACGAAGAAAACATCGCATGAAATTTCGAGATACAGAACTCCTCTCTTCTTATTTGGATGGACAACTCTCTCCATCCGAATCTGCGCGACTTGAATCCCGCCTCTCATCTGACGCTAACCTGCGTTCCGTTTTGAATGATTTGCGCGAAGCCCGGGGTGTGCTCCGTCAACTGCCGGCTCGCAAAGCACCTCGCAACTTTACGCTGACCCGTCAAATGGTTGGACTCAAGCCGCCCTTGCCACGCGCCTATCCCACCTTCCGCTTTGCCACAGCGCTCGCCACCTTGCTGCTGGTCGTCACGTTTGCAGTCAATGCGCTGGGCCCGAGCCTCAAATACAGCGCAGCCGCACCCGCTCCGGCATACGGACTCGGCGGGGCGCCCTGCCAGGCCTGTGGTGGAGGAGGCGCTGCTGAGTCACTGAATGCAGCGACAGAGGCACCGACCGAACTTCCAGCAGTGCAGGCACCGGCGGCAACGGAATTGCCACCCGCTGCCCAATCTATCGTAATGCCAACTGCAACACCAGCACTCGCCGCGGCAGATAGTACCCGGCAGTCGGAAACGGCGACTCCGAAAGAAGCGCCCACGGAAGCCGCTCCACTTGACCATTTTCAGCAAACAACAGCCCCGGCAGCGACTCTGGTCCCGGCCGCCTGGCAGGTGGGTCTTGCGATCGTCGGCTTGCTGAGCGGACTGATTGCCTTCTTCATGTACAGGTCCGCAAAACAAAAGTGGAAATAGTCAAACAGACCAATCCCCTGCCTGATCACAGACAGGGGATTTTTTTACGGAAATTGCAGGTTTATAATACAAAAATGTCCCACAATGATTTGATCAAATTCTGTCCGCTGTGCGGCACTGAAACAGGAAAACAGGAGCGGTTTGGAAAGCTTCGTGCCGCGTGCCCGAACTGCGGGTGGATCCATTTCGCGGATCCGAAGGTGGCGGCGGCTGTTCTCGTTGAACAGGAGGGACGCGTGCTGCTCGTACGCCGCGTCAACGAACCGTTTCGCGGGCTGTGGACCTTACCGGCTGGCTTCGTGGACGCCCGCGAGGACCCGGCGGAGGCGGCCGCTCGTGAATGTTTAGAGGAGACAGGTCTCACGGTCCGCGTGACGCGTGTTTTGGATGTGGTGGCCGGTCGCGAGCACGAACGCGGCGCGGACTTTGTCATTGTCTATTTAGGGGAAGCCATTTCCGGGAATTTGAGTCCTGCCGATGATGCGGACGCCGCCGAATGGTTCAGCCGGGATGCACTGCCCCCGCTGGCATTTAAAGCCACACAAAAGGTTCTGGAACAATAAAAGCGTCCCGAAGGTTTGCCTGTGCTGGCGCGCATGCACCAGTGAAACCTTCGGGACGTTGTGCATGTTACGGCTCTTTCTTGTAAGTGATCAACTCATAACTGGAATAGGGATTGTTGTCAAAATCGTAGGCGATGATGCCGATGGCATAGTCACCATCCACCGGGTAGCGCGATTCAAACTTAAATCCCTGTTCGCCATAAGTAAAGACGTCATCGCTTAACGAATAATCGAATGTAGGTTGATTGTTCTGGTCGTAAATGTAAGATTGGACGTAGTCGGTGAATTTATCTCCAATCTGCGGTGTGACCTCCACCGGGTTTGACACACCATCCCCGTTGGCATCCGGCAGCGCGTAAATGTGCAGTAAATTGCCGTCGGGGTCAAAGACCAGCTTTGCATCGTCTGGCTTGCTTCCATTGACGTAGGTATATTGACCATAGACGGAATACGTCGTTACTCCCTCCGCCGCACTGAGATATTCATCCGGCTGGAACAAAGCGAAAGCCTCGTGCTGCCCATCCGTCAACACGAAGAGTGTCGGACTCCACTCGTAATTAACCTGGATTGGGCTTGGACCGTAATCCGGCATTTCGACGCCCCCCACTGTGGTCGTGTTCTGTGCGATCACAAATGACTCATCACCGATCCAATAAGCGTTGGCGTCCTTGTTGTAGAAGTAGAGGATAAAGTAAATATAGGAAACGTTACCGGTGACAGTTGTAGTCAGGGTCACAGTCTCATCACCTGTCACTTCCTTATCAGAGATTTGAAGAGGGGCAATGCTTATCTGGGATGCCCCAGGGCCGATTACTTCTGAGGTCTTGGGGGGACTGTAGGCCTGTCCCTGCTGAGGAACGTAAGCCTGGCCTGTATAGTGATAAGCCAGGAACTCATCCCAGTCAGATTGCTGAAGGAACGCGGAGGAAGATTGGGCATACGTGAAACCCACATCTCCGAATTCGGTGAGATGGTAGAGGGCAGAATCCGGGAAGTGGAAGGAAATCCCGTTCGAGCCGCCCATGGCGGTCCCATGCTTTTCAGCGGTCACGGCGGACTTGATCGCTGTTTGCAGCTGGGTTTGTGCCTGTGTCAGGGTGGGGTCGCCAGTCATCCGTACCAGCGTTTCAGCAAAGCTTTCCAGGTCCATGTAAGGATTGGAAAAATCTTCCCCAAAAACAGAGTCGTAGCTGCGGGCATAGGTCCGCGCCTGGGCTACCTGGGTTTGATCCATCGAAGCCATGACCGTAACGAACTGGTTCATGGCGTTGATCACATCCGGCATGCGCGCACTTTCCACTGCACTCAATGTGGTTGTGGATTCCTCCTGGGCAATGTCATCAGAGCTTGCGCGCAGTTCGGTCAGCAAAGTATCGTTGATCACGTAGGTGGAAACAATGGCCTGTGATAGGCCTCGGCCGTCCATGGTTGGGTTTTGAGCCAGCTGGTTCAGCCAGGCAGCATAGGACCAGCCGTAACTCGGTATAACTTCTTCCGACCCAACCATATAGTTCGCATACGGATAGAGTGAGCCAAAGACCTCGATTTGCCCCATCAGACAGGCATCAAACCCGAGTAATTCCAGTTTTTGACCCGTATTTTGATGGACCTGTTCCATCGCGCCCACGATCTCCGGCAGTGACAGCTCATCTGAATTGGTGGACATATCCGAGAAACCGCCAGTCCAACCGCCGCCATGATCCGACATGACCAGTGCATATTTCTTCGCCGGATAGCTCTGCATCGCCCACGTGACAAAATCGACGAGCGTTTGGGGACCACCCATATCTACTTCACCAAGGGACTGGATGACGGGAGACGCGATCGTGGTCATGTCGCTGTTCTGTGTGAGGTAGTAGCGGCGCGCCTCGGTCCAATCCCCGTCACCGGTAAATCCGCCCGCATAACGATCCATCTGAACCACAATATTCATCTGTGAGTTTGAGCCAACCAGCTCCATCTCATTGACGTCATACCACATCGGCTCTTCCAGAATGTCATCATCTGCGTCAGAGTAAACGATGACTGTCCATTCGGGCAGGCCGGAGGTATCTGGGGTCGGCTGTGTGGCAGGCCCTACAGTTGGAATGGGTTCCGGATTTGAACCGCGCAGCGCGGCCACGATTTGATCCCCATAGATATACAGCACCGCCACAATACAACAACAGCAGGCGGCGACCAGCGCAAACACCGCCAGAACGATGGGAAGCGTGAATCTCGAATTCGAACTTCTCATGGCACTCTCCTCCAAATGGGCTACGATCGATGCCCCGCATGATAGCATAGTATGAAACCACACCGCAATACAATTGCGTTTCCATATCTCCCCCGAAATTACTACTAGCAGACTGCTTGTTTAATTGAAAAAAAGCATATAATGCGGGCTGTCGCAATTTACTATTATTAATTCAAGGAGAATGCAATGAAAGCCACCGGTCTATTCCGCCTTTTTGCCTTTGCTGTCCTGGTCCTGGCCATTGGGCTGGCCTGTTCGGGAGGTGTTGCCCAACCCACGCCGACAGTGTTTGTTCCTCCGCCAACACCTGTCCCTCCGCAGCCAACGCCGTTCGTCCCGCCTCCCACTCCAGTGACACAGAATACGGATAATTCCAATACATCTAACAATACCAATAGCTCTTCCGGTGGGTGGACCACATTCACCGATCAAAACAAACTGTTCGCCATTGATGTCCCGTCTGATTGGACATACAAACAGACCGTGGATCAGCAGGACAACTATTATTACATCGATACCTTTACCTCTCCCGATGGCGGGGCTGTGATCGAGAGCATCGTCTACGATGATGGCAAACCGTTTTCTGGCAATGACAAGAGCCATGCTGCTCTCTTTTTCCTGAACAACTGGTATAGCTATACCGGTAAAGAGGGCGATATCCGCATCAGCGACGACCGTATGCAGAAGGATGGAAGCGAACGTTTGACCTGGACCTCCAAGGGAGGTGGATACTCCGGGGTATCTTTCCTTGAAACGCGCGGTACCACCACGTTCCTGTTCTTTACGCTGAACTGGGGGAACAGCTATGAAGACCAGTATACTGATATCGTAAACTCTGTCATACAAAGCTATCGCCTGCCATAAAGCAAAAGTACAGAAAGAGACCGGCAAATGCCGGTCTCTTTCATGCTACAATAAAAATGCACTCGCAGCCGCCAGGGTTCGTATCGAGCCTGTTGAAATGACGGCCGCCGGAGCCTGACTTATGCTCGACGTTCGCCCCTCCCCCATTGCCGGTCAATGGTATGACGGGAATCCCAAGTCTCTTGCACGCAGCGTGGACGATTATCTGGACCGCGCGAAATTGCCTGATTTGAGTGGGGACATCATCGGAGTCATCGCCCCTCACGCTGGACACCGTTACTCCGGCGCAGTGGCCGCCCACGCCTTTGCTGCGCTTCGCGGCCGGACCTTTGACCTGGTCGCCGTGATCGCGCCGATGCACCGCCCTTATTATGAACCGCTCATCACAACATCCCATGATGCCTACACAACGCCCCTCGGCGCTGTTCCCGTAGACCGCGCCGCTCTAACAGAACTTGACGTTATTTTGAAGTCAGAATTGGATTTCGGTCTCTCAGCTGTGACGCGTGACTCCGAGCATTCGCTCGAAATTGAATTGCCATTCCTTCAGCGCGCCCTTAACGGCGAATGGAAACTTCTGCCGGTCATGGTCCGTTCACAGGAACCGCAGGTCGCTCAGGGATTGGGAAAAGCGCTGGCAAAAGTAGTGGGCAACAAAAATGCGATTCTCGTCGCCAGCACGGATCTTTCTCACTTTTATGATCAAAAAACTGCGCTCGTGCTTGATAACACGATGCTGCATCAAATCGAATCCTTCTCGCCGGAAGGGGTCTTCGAAGCCGAGTGGCAGGGCAAAGGTTTCGCCTGCGGGCACGCTGCCGTCGCGGCAGTTTTGTGGGCCGCGCGTGAGCTGGGCGCGGACACGGTGAAGATCCTAGACCATGCTACTTCCGGCGACGTGACAGGAGATTACGCTTCCGTAGTGGGATATGGAGCGGCGGCAATTCTGAAGAGTAATTCGTAATCAGTAATTTATAATCAGGCTGATGTTTGCCGCAGTCGTTGTCAATGTTCCAGCCGTCACAGGGACTTTCGATTATCGCGTCCCGCCTGAGCTGGCCGGCCGCGTGAGCATGGGGCAATTGGTGACAGTCCCCTTTGGCAGGCAGATTTTACAGGGGGTGATCGTCGGCTTTATGGAAACGCCATCCGTTCCAGAGACGAAACCCATTCTGGATATCCTTGATCCGCTGCCCGTGTTGACACATATTCAAATCATGCTGGCAGAGGAGATGGCAAAGGCAAATCTTGCACATCTGGCTGCCATGGTCGGCTTGATGCTGCCACCGGGGTTGAACCAGCAGGGGGATGTTCTATACTCTGTGAACAGTGATCAGTGGTCAGTTGTCAGCGGTCAAGCGTCAGTCATCCAAAAGCGAGTAGTTGACCTGCTCAACGAGCGCGGACCCCTGCGCGGGCGGCAGATTGACAGCCACATCAAGAAAGTAGATTGGCGCAAGGCAGTCCAATATCTTGTGAAAAGGGGCGTGCTTGCCACGCAGTCCGTACTACCTGCGCCGAGGGTGAGGCCAAAGCATGTCCGCCTGGCACAACTGGCAGTTCCTCCAGAAGTGGCGGAAGCCGCCATGCAGAATTTAGGCAAAACGGAAGCCACGCAGAAACGGCGTGCGGCGGCACTGGGATTCTTGCTGCGTACGAAGGTTGCAGTCAACATCTCGTGGGTCTATGCCGAGTCTGGGTGCAATCTTGCAGACCTGGAGGAGCTTGAAGAACGCGAGCTGATCCGGCTATTTGAGAGCGAAATATGGCGCGATCCATTGGAGCAGGCAGGCCAACGCGCAAATATGGACACAGGCGCCCGGGAAGTTGAATTGACGCCTGAGCAGGCTCATGCCTTTGATGAAATCAAACAGAGCATCTCATCCTTTGATACCCGTCACCCATTTCTCCTGCATGGTGTCACTGGCTCGGGCAAAACTGAAATCTACCTGCGCGCAGTTGAAGAGGTGATCAAACGTCGCAAACAAGCCATTGTCCTTGTGCCTGAAATTGCGCTCACCCCACAAACTGTTCATCGTTTTTTGGTACGGTTCCCGGGGCAGGTGGGTTTGGTTCATTCGAAATTATCAGAAGGCGAAAGATACGACACCTGGCGGCGGGCACGCGCAGGATTGCTGAAGGTTGTAATCGGCGCACGGAGCGCTCTATTCGCGCCCCTGCCGGATCTTGGCCTGATCGTTGCAGATGAATGCCATGACTCGTCCTACTATCAGGCCGATCCGCCGTTTTACCACGCGGTGACGGCAGCCCAAATGTACTCACAGATCGCAGGGGCGGTGTGTATTCTGGGGAGCGCCACCCCCTCCATCATGCAACGGTATCAGGCTGAGGTTGGGGAAAGTGTCCGTTTGGAATTGCCGAGGCGGGTGACACCGGTCTTTTTAACGGAGTCCGCTGCGGGGCTTCCGCCTGTCTCGATCATTGATATGAGAGAGGAACTCAAGGCAGGGAATCGTAATATCTTCAGCCGCGAACTGACCGAGGCGTTGTCGAATACTCTCGCGCGCGGCGAGCAGGCCATCCTGTTTTTGAACCGCCGCGGCACCGCTACTTATGTCTTTTGCCGCGAGTGCGGCTATGTGTTGAAGTGCCCGAACTGCGACACACCGTTGACCTTTCATGTAGACGGAAAGGAACGCTTGCTTTGCCATCGCTGTGGATATGCGCGCGGCAAGCCGAAGACCTGCCCGGCCTGCGGAAAGCCAAGCATTCGTGAATACGGACTGGGCAGCGAGAGAGTGGAAGCGGAAGTGAATGCGCTCTTCCCAAAGGCGCAGACGCTGCGCTGGGACTGGGAGACAACCCGCCAGAAGGACGCGCATGAATTGATTCTCAACCACTTCGCCTCGCATCGCGCGGACGTTTTGGTGGGCACCCAGATGCTGGCGAAGGGACTCGACCTGCCGCTGGTGACGCTCGTGGGCATTGTGCTGGCCGATGTGGGTTTGAACCTGCCCGATCCGTTCGCGGCGGAACGCGTCTTCCAGGTGCTGACCCAGGTGGCAGGCCGGGCGGGGCGCAGCAGTCATGGCGGACGGGTCGTTTTGCAAACTTTTGACTCTGCCAATCGCGTCATTCAACTTGCATCGCGACATGACTTTGCTGGTTTTTACGAAAGCGAATTGCAGGAGCGCAGGCGGCTCGGCTATCCCCCTTTCACCCAACTGGTGAGGCTGGAGTTTCGCCATCATGATGAAATTGTGGCCGGAGAGCAGGCGCGCGCGCTGGCTACGAAGATCGAAAATCTGCGGACCACTGGCAACTTGCAACAGATCAGTGTGATCGGTCCTGTTCCCTGCTTCTTCTGGAAACAGGATGGGCAGTATCGCTGGCAAATTGTCCTGCGCGGGTCCAACCCGAGAGAGCTTGTCCGTGGACTAAAACTGGATGGCTGGCGGGTTGAAGTGGAACCTGTAAGTTTGCTATAATAACTACATATCTCCCGGAGGAGTGTGAACAATGCAAAGTTTTTCCCGAGGCTGGTCGTTCTTGCAGCAGGCCTGGAGTATGGCTTTTAAAGATACGGACCTGCTCAAGCCTTCTATTTTTGCTTTGATCGTTGGTTTGATTGTGTCGGCCATTGGCATCATTCCGATTGTCGGTGCAGCGTTTGTCCTGGGGACAGAAAATATTATCGCGCGCGCGGTCTTGTTTGTCTTTGGCGCCCTGCTCGTGTTTACGCAGTTCGTCGTCAGCTATGTTTTCTCTGCCATGACCGTTTATCTCATCTTCGGCTACATTTCCGAAGGCGATGGCCGCATGGACAAGGCCTGGGCCGTTGTGCGCCGCGATTTCTTCGACATCCTGACCCTCGCAGCAGCCTCCACCCTCGTGAATCTGCTCAGAAACGCGGCTCGAAACCGAAGTGGACGCGGTGGCATTGCGGCCGGTTTGGTCAGTTCGGCCGCCGGTATCTTCCAGGCTCTGTGGACGGAGGCATCCTATCTGGTTTTGCCCGCCATGGTCATTGATGATCTTAGCCTCAAAGATGGCCTGGCCAAAATCTTGAAGATTACAAAGGAAAACCTGCTGCTGGTTGGCATTAGCACAATCGGTGTACGCTGGGTCACTGGATTGATCGGATTTGTTCTTGGTGTGATTGGCCTCGTACTCGGACTCGGCATTTTCTACGTCAGCACAGCGGTCCTCGGGTTTGGAACCCTGGGCCTGATCGTGGGGATTGGGTTTGGAGTCATTGTGGGTTCCATTTTCTTCATGGTGGCGAGTGTGATAGGCACCTATACGACCACGGCTTATCATACCTGCCTGTATGTTTGGGCCCGCGATGTGGAGAAAGCCAACGTTGGACAGGAGCAGGGGATTCCTGTCCGGGTCCCTGCCCCGGCGCCGTTGGCTGCCGTTTTGGGCACAACGTAGTCCCATATTGACATGTCTCCCTCGGCAATTTGGTTAAAAACTGAATTGAAGAACAGGAAAGGAACGAAGAGACATGACAGATCCCTCAGCAAAAGAGACGCGTATGCCTGTAGAACCACGACGTGAATTGATCACATGGGAAGAGGTGGACCGTTTGATCGACCACCTGTTACCCCAGTTCAAGCGCGAATTTACCGCGATGGTGATGGTCACCCGCGGCGGCATCATCCCGGGCGGGTTGGTCGCTGAGGCCTTGAATATTACGCACATCCTGACGGCCGCAGTGGACTTCCCGGCCCAGTTGAAGAGTGAAAGAGCCAAAATGCTGGCCTGGCCGGAGTTCATCCAATTCCCGGCAGATGACAAGCTGCGCGGCCGGCCGACCCTGATCCTGGATGACGTGTGGGGTTCAGGCAAAACAATGACGGCCGTAAAACACCGCGTTTCGGCAGCCGGCGGGTTTCCCGAAACGTGCGTTCTGCACTTCAATCCATATCGTAACTTGTTCGGTACGGTCCGCCCGGATTATTACGCGGCGATCACAGATGCATACGTCGTCTATCCCTGGGAAATAGACAGGGGCACAGATAAGGTTTTACTGGGCGAGATCTGAGCGTCTGTCAGCGTTAGAACGACCACAAGTCAATCCCGACCACCTGGATGGCGGAAGCACAGCTTCCGCCATCATTTTTGGGGAATTTCGGCCTGCGATATATAATACTCAGGATCACACACCTGCCCTGGCAGGCGGTGCCAGGGAATTGCTCTTTCCCATATCTAAGAAAGCGCAATTTGTGACCGCAATGGGTATAATCCATTCTATGAAGCCAATCGAAGTGGACGCGGCGGCAAAGATCCAAACGCTGCGTGCGAATGAATATTTCAACGATCTCCCGGAGGAAATGCTCAGGGAGATTGCGGCACATATGCAGTTACGTGAATACCAGAAGGGAGATGTGCTGTTCTGGGAAGGAGATCCCTGCGCCGGATTGCACATTATCCAGCAAGGGAGCGCGAAGATCTATCGCCTGTCGCCGCAGGGCAGGCAGTACATCGTAAGGGTGTTACAGGAAGGTGATACGTTCGCCGAGGTCCCTGCTTTTGATGGAGGCCTGAACCCGGTCAATGTGGATGCGCTGGAGGCCTGCCGCGTTTGGGTAATCGAAGGCGAACTGCTGCGCAAGTTGATACTGCTTCACCCGGTTTTTGCTGAGAAAGTCCTGAAGAATTTTGGACAGATGCTGCGCGGCATGGTGCACACTGTCAGCGAGATGGCTTTCTATCAGGTCACCCACAGACTGGCGCGATTGATCAGCGAACTGCCACAGACGGACAAGTCACCGCATTGGACGCAGGAACAGCTCGCGGCCAGGCTGGGCACCGTCCGGGAGGTGGTGGCGCGCTCGTTGAAGGAATTAGAACGGAGCGGGGCGATCCGTATTGAAGATCGGCGTATCCAGGTTGCCGATCGGTCTGCGCTGGAACAGTGGACACAACCGTATAATTAATTCCGTGCCGAGCGGAGGGAGGACCTGTTCTTCGCCCGAACGCGGTCGAAACACGAACACCTGCAAATCGTGGTGTCGATGGAACCTGCCCTTCGACTACGGCCAAAAAATCCGTGTGGCTCCGCTCAGGGCTAAGGATCAAAAAAGCAACCTTGTGTGGTTGCTTTTTCATTCAACCTAGTCCAGCGCTTCGAAGTTTGAGATCTTCAAGGCCAGCTCGTCGTCAATCGCTTGCTTGATCCGGTCGATATT
Source organism: Chloroflexota bacterium (assembly GCA_029782225.1). Lineage (GTDB taxonomy): Bacteria > Chloroflexota > Anaerolineae > Anaerolineales > Villigracilaceae > JAKOVF01. The sequence goes on from JAKOVF010000202.1 coordinate 18,877, forward strand.
GACATCGGCTGGGAAACCGTAGGTCGAGTCGTATGTCACCGTGACCTCGTCGGCGGCTCCACCGAGATCAGCCTTGAGTTCAGAGAAGATGCCATCAATCGTGGCAAATTGAGAATAGAATCCAAATTGAGGGTCTTCGGCACCAACCGGCGTGCCATCAGCATAGGTCATCGAAACAACATTGCCATCCTGTACTTCAACGGTGAGCGGCATTTTGTCCGTGCCGGGGCAAAAGCATATGACAGAGAGTGAGTAACGATAATGATTGACCTGAGCATCCTGCCATTTCTGGCGATTCGCATCGAACTCGCTTTTCGAACCAAATGAGCATGCGCTCAGAACGAGAGCAAGTACAAATAAAATGAACTTTTTCATGGTTTCTCCTTTGCGTGATTGACGAATCGAGGATTGAGAAAGTTCCCAGAAAAAAAGCGCCATCCTTTGTGGATGACGCTTTCGTCTCATTTCTCGTTACTCATCGCTTACGGAGTAGGTGTGGCAACTGGCGCTGCATCCCCATTTTCGTAGTAAGTGCCCGTCGCCAAGAGGGACATGTCGCCGACAGATTGGGCTGCGAGCATTTGCGCCTGCCGAGCCAGGTTGGTGGACTCAGCCAGGATTTTCAGCGCATATTCGGGGTTGTGGAAGCCCGTGCTGTTTTCGGCCGAGACAAAGTCCCACATGAATTGCGCCTTGCGATGCAAATTGCGGGCCTGATCCAGCAGTTTGGCATCCGCACCGGGATTTGCCGCCGCGGCCTTGATGGCATTGATGGCATCCACGATCGCATCTTCGGTATTTTGTTTTGTGGTATGGACCTGGTCCTGGATTTCGTTCACGCGGCCGACGACATAATCAACATCCGTGTGGCATTGACCGCAGGCCTGCTCTGCGTTGAGCAAGGGGCTGTGAACATCATGCGATGAGTATTTGGCTGCGCCGTCGCTCACGTATGGCATGTGGCAGTCCGCACAGGACACTCCCGCATTGTAATGTGTGCTGCCCGCTGTGAAAGTTTCATATTCAGGATGCTGCGCCTTCAACATCGGCGTGCCGGTATCGGGATAGACCCAATCCTTGAAGCCTGATTCTTCGTAGTAGGCAATGATCGAATCAAGATCGGTGCCCTTGGCCCAGGGGAAGGTCAGGTATTTGCCATCACCCTTGAAATAATATTCAACATGACAGTTGGCGCAGACGACCGTCCGCATTTCCTGGCGGGTGAAGGTGGTCCAATCCTTGCCCTGCGCTTCCAGAGCTTCCTTCAAAGCCGGGTTTGTGACGATGAGCTTCATGGTCCCGGCTTCGTGGCAGTTAGAGCAGCCGATGGAATTATTGATCTGGGGCGTCATCTCATCAAAGAGCATTTTGTCATAAGCTTCCATGCCCAGCTTGGCCCACAGACCGGGGTTATCTGAAGACTTGCAGGAATAGCAGGTGGCGTGCGTGGTCTTCGTCAGGTCATCGTGAGTGAGGACGAGACGTTTCGTCTTTCTTACATCGGTCAGCGCATTCATGTGACCGCGGTCGTCGTTGTAGTCCTTACTGAAGGCATATCCCGCGAACAGGATCTTCTGGCGCGGGTCACGTTCCAGCCACGAGAACTGGGAAGAACCGCCGTAGGTTGTATCGATATTGTTTGTAGCCGTCTTCTGGAACGAAGTCCATTGGTTCGGGAAGTTAATTCCCCATCTTGCAGAGTCAGGTTCCATAGCCGCAATCTCGACCAAAGGCTGAACCGCGCGCTGCTGGGGCGGCTGGTTCTTCATAAAGGTCAGCACGCCGATCAAAGCCGCAGCCAACACCAGAATCAGACCGACCAAAATAAAAGTAGTGTATTTCTTCATCGATGCATTCTCCTCTACTTGGATGGATACAAGACTGAGTCCTGATAGGGAACAAGTGAAATCCCGCGTGAGCCGTGCGCGACCGTCCGATGGCAATCCCAGCAATTTCGGTCGAAGGGCTGTGCCCCCATCACAATGTTCTCCACCTTCTCCTCATGACAGCGGATGCAGTTGCTCTGGATGATCCTTTTGGTCCTTTCACTGGCGCGGATCGCAGCTGGAATATTCCCGGTGGTAAAAGCATAAACGTCCTTTGCACCCTGCCTGCCCTTTTCAAGATAATAGGCTGCGATGTTCTCATGAGGCAGATGGCATTCCGTACACTTTGCCCAGTTTTCGTGCGGCGCGTGGAGCCAGTTCTCGTACTGTGAGTCCATGGTATGACAGTTGTTGCACGTTTCGGGGGCCGAGCCAGCATAGGCAGCCGCGTCGCTCACGAACGCGAAGTAACCCAGCGCGATGACTGCTGCCAGCACAGCAATAGCGAAAGGAATCTTGGACATGGATATCCTCAACCGTGAAAGATTAACCTACGCTTAATATTACCGGTTTGGCAAAAAATGACATGTGACTTTTGTCACAAATTTCGCGGAAACATTCCGCTCATGCCGCCCTTTGGCCCGCATCTGCTATATTGCTTTTCTCCCCCTCCAAGAAAGCTCCCGAAGGCCTTGAACCTTCGGAAGGTTGTGTCTCTATGGCATATTCATCTGACTCCCCCCTCCTCCTTCCTGCACCGCAACAGTGAGGACGATGTCTTTATGAATCTTGAAATGTAGTGTGACCTGAATATGGTCGCCAGAGATCAAATCCTGTTTTAAATTAACGAACATGACATGCAGCCCTGCCGGCTCAAAATAGATTTCTGCATCAGGGTCCAGTATCACGGCGACGACCGGTCCCATCTGCGCGACACCATTGCCATCCACGGTTGTCTCGTGAATCTCGACCGCTTCAGCCACATCGGATGAGACTTCAGTTAATTCATCACTTTGCGCCGAGTGATTATGCAAGAGCATGTAAAGGGCGCTGTTCTGACTCCTGGCCGCGGCACGGATCCAGTAATCGTGCGCTTCGATTCCTCCCTCTTCAGGCTGGCAGGCGCCCAGCACCAGGGTGACTGCAAGGAATGCGAACCAGATTCTTTTCATGTTTTGCGCTGTCCTTTTTTATTTTGGCGAATACACGCGGCCTTTCCAGGTCACCCCTTTACCGGATAACACCTTCCAGGCAGATGTGAGCATCATGGCCGCGAAGATGCCGGCGCCCAGCGGCGTGGTAAACGCATACCAGGCCGGGATTCCCATGCTGCGTGCAGTCAGGCCGCGGGCCGCGAGAATGGCCGCCCAGACGATCAGTGATTGGATGATCACACCGATCGCCAGCCAGCCGCCGTCCTTCAAAAACCATAGCAAGCCGAGCAGCGGCCAGACGGGCATAAATAACGCGGCGATCAACGCTACGATGCCACCGAATGCACCCAGCAGCAACATGGACCGCTGGTCACGCAGGCCAAGGTAAATGTTCTTCGTCCAGCCTTCCCACATGGAGGCGAGCGACGTATACATGCGCGTTTGCGCCACATGTCTCCCGTCAGCCACAATCAAACGATAACCATTCCATTTTACTTTTTCGGAAATGGCCTTATCCTCAACGATCTGGTCTTTGATGCTCTCGTGCCCACCAATGGCATCATAAACAGTGCGGCGGATCATGATGAACTGTCCATTGGCGATGGCATCGCGGCGACTCGGGTCATTCACTTTACGCGGCGAAAAGCCGACCGAGAGCGCGGTCATCACGATCGGCATAAGGACTCTCTCCCAGAACGTGCCCATGATCTGACGCGTCATGATCGTGAACAGGTCTGATTTTGATTCGATGGCTTTGGCATAGCAGGCGGAAAGAGTATTTGGCGAGATGAACGTATCCGCGTCGATGAAGCACAGCCACTCGCCGCGTGCAGATTTTGCGGCCTGGTACAAAGCATGGGGTTTTCCGGCCCAGCCCTCGGGGAGGTCAGATCCTGAGATGATTCTTAAACGGGAAGCGCGTGAGGCAAGTTCATTCAGAATCAACGGGGTCCGGTCCGTCGAACCGTCATCCAAAACAATGACTTCGAAATTCGGATAATCCTGAGCCAACACAGACTCGACGCACCGTTGAATATTATGTTCTTCGTTACGCGCGGGGATGCACACGGAAGTGAGTGGAGCGCCTTGAGGAGGAGAGACTGGTCTTACGACAATATCGAGATGATATCGTGTATGAAGCCAGTAAATAATGATGAGACTGAGGATGAAGAAGATGGTGGAGACGATAAAGTAGGGCATGTGAATTTGAAGGTAAAAGGTTCAGGTTGAAGATTTACCTTTAGACTCTCAACCTGTAACCTTCAACTTTCAATCGGACCTAGATCACTCTCACCGCGCTGCCCCGCTCGGTCTTTTCCACTTCGATGCGATTCGGGAAAGCGTCTTTGAGCTCATCGAGATGCGTGATGACGAGAATCTTCGCAAAGTCATGCCTGACCAGATTGATGGCCTCGATCAACCTTTGACGGCCCTCGATGTCCTGTGAGCCAAAGCCTTCATCGATCACAAGGGTTTGCAGGCGTGCACCTTTTCGCTGGGCAAGGATTTCGGAGAGGGCGAGCCGAACCGCGAAGTTGACACGGAATGCCTCTCCGCCGGAATACATCTCGTAGCCGCGAATCCCCACCGCATCGCTGATCTGAATGTCGAGCGTTTCCTTCAGGTCGTCACGCTTCTTGTCCTTGTATTCAGCCTGTGTAATAAACCGAATGGACATTTGCCCGTTGCTCAGGCGGTCGAGCAGATCATTGGCGCGGGATTCGATCTGCGGCAGCGCCTGCTCGATCAACAGCGCAGGGACGCCATCCTTTCCGAAGGCCCGCTCGAGGGTTTTGTGTTGAACGATTTGTTTGAGCAGTGTCTCGCGCTCGTTGATGTAATCCAGGCGGCGGGAGCGCAATGTAACAAGGACATCCACACGCTGACGGGCCATGCCCACTTCGTCGCGGACCAGATTCTCCTGCTCACGCAATCGGAACAACTCACGCTCGGCATCATCGAGATCAGGCGCCTGAGACTCGGCCTCAGCCAGCGCAGATGCAGCCCTGTCAAAGTCCTTTTGATGTTGAGTAATCTCGGCGTTGATATTCTGGACCTGAGACTGGAGGCTGGAGATTTCACCATCGATCTGCTTGATGACTTCCCGTGCGGTTTGCAGATTGTTGTATTCTGTT
>JAKOVF010000243.1 GCA_029782225.1 Chloroflexota bacterium
GCTGGGGCAGTGACAGCGGAGAAAATCAACGCCGGAGCGGTGACTGCCGAAAAGATTGCCGCCGGAGCAATTCAAACATGGCACCTAGAAGCAGGTGCGGTCACTGCGGAAAAACTAGACGCAAACGCCGTTACGGCAGACATGGTAGTGGCTGGTATTATCCGGGCTGGCGGTATTAAAGCTGATTGGTATGCAGACATCCGAAACGTATTGCCGTATGTGGGTGCAGATAGCCTGGACCAAAACCACCCTATTGAAGTAGACTTCTATATACCCAGCGAAACGACCAACATTGTAAAGATAATGCTATCGGCAAAGGGTTTGAGATATAGAGCGTACGCAAGGACTGCCGCAGCAGGTGGAAGTCACACCCATTCGGTCACCGTGCCGGGTCACACTCACACTTTGACCGTTTCGAAAACAACGTACAATAGCGCGGTAACAAAAAGCGGTGGCGCACATACCCATGGCATCGGCGGAGTTACTGGAAGCACGCAAACAGTCGCAAGCCTTACTCTATCCCAGGGTGGAGCACACAGCCATAGCTTGGGAGCCGATGGTCTAGGTTTGCCAACAAGCCGCGATGAACATTCTCACACAGCGTCAGCAAGTTCCGCTGGGGGACACACCCATACATTGGCAATTCGCGAGTATACGCACACCCACAAAGTCCGCGGTGATGTGTCCTCGGTATCCAATCACACCCACGGGATTAGTGTGACGACCGGATCGCATTCTCATTCGCATTCAGGCAGCATTTCTTCGTCGGGCAGTCATGCCCACATCCTGGAAATCGAATCGGTTCCGCACAGCCATACTGTGTTGGGGTCGGGCGCATCCACAAGTAGTCATACCCATAGCCATACAGGAAAGACGCGCACAACGGGCTACATTGATGTGGGGAACCACACCCATGATTTTACGACAGATTCCGCTTCGCACTCTCACACTGTGTCAGGCAATACGGCAGCATCTGGAGGCCATACCCATAGTGTGGACTTAACCACGGTGCAAGACGCTCATAGCCACACGGGTAGCAGCATCGGGGCGGTCAGTGATCATGCGCATACCATCACAGTTGGATCGTATAATCACTCTCACAATGTTACGGGCACCACGACAACTAGCGGAACCCATGGTGGGCACGTATCTGACGTAAGCTATGCCGGCCATACTCATGATATACCAATATCGGAACCCCATACCCACGAGTTTGTCTATGTCGATACGGAAGTGGGGAGCGTTACTGGAACTACATCAATAACCGTTGATACTACTAGTGTGTCGGAAACCCACACCCATGACCTTATTTATAACATAGCACTGGACACAACGCCTGCCAACGTCAGGCTTTACTGCGACAACGGAAGTGGCTATGATGCGGGGCAGGATTTAGCGTCTGCCCCTGGCAACAATACGCAAGAATACATTTTAGCAACAGAACTAGATTTGACTAACAGATTTTCTGGCACTGGGTGGAAGCGCATTAAATTTACATCATCAAGAAGGGGGCGCATTGTATGGCAGCTGATAATAAAACTGGACCTAACGGCGTAGAGGAGGCAATTGGGGAAGTAACAATAAGGCTTAGCGAAAGCCTGGGATTACAAATCACCGTAAACGGGGCGATGAACGGTCCGGCATTTTTGGAAATGGCATTGGGCTATTTGCGCCAATACACAGACAGGGCGTGGGACAAATCATGGGTAGATACTGACGATGAGGGTGCGTAACCTTGCAGGA
>JAKOVF010000244.1 GCA_029782225.1 Chloroflexota bacterium
AGGGATACAAGGGTAGCCAGCTTATCCTTCACGCCATTAAATACAAAGGGTATGCCCAGGTCCTTTGCTCGTTGATCGGTGGAGGCAGAAAACCTTCCGCTTATAATCGCAACCTCGATGCCCTGGCGCCTTAGCATGGCAATTCCCATGCCGTCTTGGATGTCGAAACGTTTAAATTCATGGCCTTCGCCGTCCATGTAAACCGATCCGTCGGTCAACGTCCCATCCACATCCAGCGCCAAAAGCTTAATATCCATCATTCCACATCTCCCATGAAGACGCGCGCGCTGGGCCATGGCACCAAGCCTCTCCTGGATCTATCGAAGAAGCTTACTATCTCAGTGATGATGGGATCGCCAAGGCCTTGCCTTCGCATCATCTCGACAGCTTGTCTTAAGGGCAATCCATTGTGATAAAGTTGTCTGTAAATTCGCTTTATATGCTCCCTTAACGTCGAGTCAAAGCCTGCGCGCTGAAGGCCGACCTTATTTATGCCGTAGATCCTTGCGGGCCTTCCGTCCGCCAGGACGAAGGGGGGAATGTCCTTTACGACCTTGGATAGACCTCCAACCATGCACAACCTGCCTACCTTGACGAACTGATGTATTCCCACCATTCCCCCGAGATTGGCGTAATCTTCCACCTCGCAATAGCCGGCCAGCCCGCTTTTGTTTGCCACAATGACGTGATTTCCGATCCTAACGTTATGTCCCACGTGAACACCCTCCATCAGAAACACGTCATCACCGATCACGGTAGATTGCCCTTCGCCCGTGGCACGGTGTATCGTCACGCCTTCCCTTATTATTGTGCGATCGCCCACGACGACCTTCGTCCTTTCGCCACGAAAGGAATGATCCTGCGGCTCCCCGCCTATGACAGCATTTTCATATATCCTGCAATCCTGCCCAATCTGGACAAAATTAAATATCCTCACGTAAGCCCCTATCACGGTATTTTTGCCGATAAATACCTCATCTTCAATGATGCTGTAGGGACCTATGGTAACCCCTTCGTCCAGTTCGGCCTTGGAAGATACGATAGCAGTCGGATGTATGGTCCCCTTCATGTCTATCCCCTCTGCAACAAATTCTTGGCCACCACGAAGCTGAACAACGCTTCCGCAGCCATCTCATCGTTGACGCGTGCCACTGCCTTCACTTGCCCAACGCGTCCTCGCAACCTGCAAACCTTTGCCTCGGTTATCAACTGATCTCCCGGACACACGGGCCTTCGAAACTTGGCCTTGTCCACGCCCGTCAGGTAGGTGACCATGCCCTGCATGTCGGGACGAAGGACTATCATCATGGCTGCAACTTGCCCCATCGCCTCCAAGACCAGGACGCCCGGCATGACGGGCTCGTCCGGAAAATGCCCCTGAAAGAAGGGCTCGTTAATGGTAACATTTTTAAGCCCCACTATCCTTCCTTCGTCAACCTCGAGTATCCTGTCCACCAATAAAAAGGGGTACCTGTGAGGGAGAAACTCCATTATCTTGTGAATGTCAACATACTTCTCCAAGTCCATCAGCTCCAACCACCTTTACACAGCCGTCTTAATCGGTCCACCAAACGCAAGTGAAGCCTGTGGCCTGCCTTATAACCGATCACGTGCGCCTGCAGGGGCAACCCCACTAACGCCAAATCGCCCAGTAAATCCAGGGCCTTATGGCGGGCACATTCATTGGCAAAACGTATCTGGGTATCGTTCAGCAGACCATCGTTGCCGAAGACCAAGGCATTATGCAGGCTTCCTCCGCGGGCCAACCCTTCTTTTTTCAGCTCCTCCACATCCTTGAGCCTGACGAAAGTCCTGGAAGGAGCAATCTCTTCGACAAACCTTGTTCTTGTAACCTCCGCGACAAAGGTTTGAGTCCCTATGGAGACGTCATCAAAAGAGATCACGTAAGTGACCTTCAGATTTTCGCAGGGCAAGCACGCCACCCAGGCATCGCCAGATTCGTC
>JAKOVF010000245.1 GCA_029782225.1 Chloroflexota bacterium
GACCGTATGCATCAACTTCTGCTGCGAGTCTGAAGTCCATCACATAACTGCCGGCCTCTGCAACGCCGATCAAATAGCTTGCCCAGCTTCCCAAGTCAGTGTAACTGATGAACCTATCGGAGAGGTTCTTGGGAGTGGATTCGACTCTGATTCCTGACATCCGTTCGTACCTCTCAGCTTCGATCTTGCCAGGGACCGCCCTATGTCCATGCGATATCGTGGTTTGGCTAGCGTATTCCTTTAGCCAATCGAAATACGCTTGTGCGCCCTCTCTTGGGCTCAGAGAACAGTCGCTTGGCCGTGCCTGATTGAGATCCTCAAGGAGATCGCCGATGAAGCCTACTAAATATGAGACGTTGCCTTGATCGTCAATGGCCTTCTTGATACTGTTTCCAAACCCAGCTGTGCTCCCGTTGACGAGATTCCTGGGGTCATCGGGATAAGGCGTCCAGAACATCTCTGTGATAATCATAGGCCACCGGTCCGCAGCAGGTTTGTACTGCCTCTGCCGCAACCGCTGTATGGCCTCAGCGTTGTTAAAGACTCCTCCGTACGCAGGGTAAAAATGGGCTGCAATTCCGATGTTCTCCCCAGAAAACGGGAACTGGACCCACTGGTGCGGTGAGCCTTGCCATTCAAGTGTCGGCACCCATATGATGTTGTTCGCACCTGTGCCGCGGATCACGTCGATGATTGGCTGCAACCATTCGGCAAAGGCCTTGAAATAGACGGCGCTCCCCATCCCCCAGACACCATTGCCCGGGGCAGATTCGATCTTCACAGGCTCATTCATCAGCTCGAACATTATGTTGTCGGCGTTCTTGACTCCCGGGGCGCTGGCGACTCTCTCCCAGAACGTCAGCAACCTTTCTTGAGTGCCTTGACTGGCATTCTTGGACATGTCTCCATCCACGTTTACGACTACAGGACCAGTCGCACACAGTACGAGATAGATACCCCGGGTCCACAGGTGATTGGCGTAGGGAACAAGGAAATTGGCTATCCAGGCATCAAACTGCTCGGAGTCTATTAGTCCTTCGGCACTAGACCAGCCGCCCACCGAATCCGTGTTTACGCGAACGAAGTTGCAGTACCATCCATGAACCCTTCCGCATCTTGGACTGGTGTCGCTCATAACCGTTGCAAGTTCGTTCATGTAGCTCAGTAGGTCGCTCACACCTGCCCGCACCACCAGAGACCTTAGCTGCTTCCAATTCCACGGATCTAGGTACTATTTCCTTGTCCGTTGAAATAGCTCGCCGTAGGCTGCATCCAGCCGTGCAGTAACACGCTATTATCAGCAGGATCTTTGAGTTGATTGCCCTCAACATGCAAAGGCGGTACTGGCATACCTTCCCAAGCAAGTGTGTTAGACGAGCCTGCTCCGACCAATAGCAGAACAGCCAGCAGCACAACCAGGTATCTGTGAGAAACCAAAGTTTTCGGTGCCCAGCTGGCAACTGACACCGCTCCTCCAATATGGAAGTAGTCCTTATAGATCTCCCGCAATGACGGCAGCACATAGTCCTCGGCCAACGCGACCGATGAACTCACCAAAAGGAACAATGCCAAGAACGTTGCTACTAACACACGTGTCGTTCTCACTGGTATATCCTCCTCCGAAATATCTAGCCTGGT
>JAKOVF010000251.1 GCA_029782225.1 Chloroflexota bacterium
GCCGGTCTACAATTGGCTGCACTCTCCATGCAAGGCCGGGAAGACATCGCCGGTTTTATCCAGGCTTTCACCGGCAGCCATCGTTTTGTGCTGGACTATCTGGTCGAAGAAGTGCTGCAGCGCCAACCTGAACATATCCGCAGCTTCTTGCTACAGACCGCTATTCTCGATCAGTTTTGCGCTCCGCTGTGCAATGCGGTCACTGAGCAGGAAGATGGCAAGGAAATGCTGGCTGCCCTGGAACGCAGCAACCTGTTTACCGTTCCCCTTGATGATAAGCGCCAATGGTATCGCTATCACCACCTCTTCGCTGAGGTTCTCCAGACGCACTTGCGGGAGGCGCAACCCGATCGCGTGTCCACGCTCCATCGGCGGGCGAGCGAGTGGTACGAGCAGAACGGTCTGCGATCCGATGCCATCCGTCATGCGCTGGCTGCCGAGGATTTCGAAGGCGCCGCAGGTTTAATCGAACTGGCATGGCCGGCAGCAGAGGAGGGAAGTATACAGGCTGTTACTTGGCTTGGCTGGGTAAAGAGGCTGTCGGAAGAGTTGATCCACGCCCGGCCTGTGCTCAATGTTTGGTATGCCTATGCATTGTTGGGCCGTGGTGAGATGGAAGCCGCAGAGTCCCGATTTAAGGATGCCGAACAATGGTTAGTATCAGCAGATACGATGAAAGTGCAGCTGGAAACTCCGCCAGTTGAGACTTGTCCTGAGCGAAGCCGAAGGATGATTGTTGTAGACCAGCAACAATTTAAATCTCTATCGGCGACAATTGCTGTCGGCCGCGCCTATATCGCTCAGACCCTCGGCAATATTCCGGACACGGTGCGGTATGCCCGCCGAGTACTCGAACTCACCGAAGCGGATCCTTTCAGACACAGTCAGGCATCCATGCTCCTGGGGATGAGCTACTGGGCAAGCGGGGACCTGGAAGCTGCGGAGCGGGTCTTCGCTGAATACACGATGAAACTGCGGACAGCCGGGAACATCCCGGATGCAATTGGCACGTCGGTTGTTCTGGCTGATATCAGGCTGGCACTGGGGCACCTTCACGAGGCGATCAATACGCTCGAACAGTTACTGCAATTTGTAATGGATCAAGGTGAACCAATTCCTCTCGATGCTGCTGACTTGCACAGGGAATTAAGTAAGCTGCATCTTGAACGGGGTAATCTGGAGGCTGCTGCGCAACACTTGCAGAGAAGCAGGGAACTGGGCGAAAAAGCGCATTCCCCTGTTTCGCGGTACCGTTTGTGTATTGACCAGGCCCGGCTCAAGACAGCACAGGGCGACCTGGAAGGAGCTCTCGCACTTTTGGATGAAGGGCAACGCCTGTATATCAGATCACCCTTGCCTGACTTCTGTCCCATATCTGCCATGAAAGCCCGGATATGGGTTGCGCAGGGCAGATTGACCAAAGCTCTGGAGTGGGTCCGTGAACAGGGTCTTTCCGTTGACGACGCGCCCAGCTATCTGCGCGAGTTCGAGCACATCACTTTGGCAAGGATACTCATCGCCCGATATCAGATTGAGCGAGTGGATGATTCCATTCACGAGGCAATCGGTCTGCTGGGGCGCCTACTACAAGCGGCAGAAGAAGGTAGACGGATGGGCAGCGTGATCGAGATTTTGGCGTTGTTGGCACTTGCTCATGTGGCACAAGGTGACATTCCCCCGGCTCTCGTGCCGTTGGAGCATGCGCTAACCCTGGCCGAGCCGGAGGGTTATGTCCGCATCTTTGTGGATGAAGGCAAACCAATGGCGGAGCTTTTAGGAAGGATGAACGCTTCGCGTGAAGGCCACACGGCGAGGCAGAAGACGTATGTCCACAAATTACTGGCCGCCTTTGGAACAGAAGAAATTCATCCTTCGTCGCTCATCTTACAGCCTTTGATCGAGCCGCTGAGCGAAAATGAGCTGGAAGTGCTCAGGTTGCTCAAAACCGAATTGAGCGGCCCGGAAATTGCCCGGAAACGCATGGTGTCTCTGAGTACCATCCGCACCCATACCCAACACATTTATGCCAAGCTGGGGGTAAACAACCGACGTGCGGCGGTCCGCTGCGCCGAGGAACTCGGTTTGTTGTAGCGATTATTCACTTACCATCCCACGCTACCGACAGGTGACTCACCCCCCGTCGGTTTTTTTTTATTCCCTCCAGATCAATAAAATCATCACATAAATCATCACATGCAATGATGACGCCTCATCATGTTTTCCGTTATCTTTTGGCTGCAATAAAGAATGGATGCGCACCTGTGGAAATTCATCCAAATCGAAAAAATTGCACGAGGCACTGCATGAATGAAGCACACGCTTTACCTGAATACTATGATGGTTCTGGACTTTACGAAATTCGCCTCAAGGGGCACCTGGATGACCGGTGGGCCGACCGGTTTGAGGGTCTGATCATCACACTGGAAGAGAATGGCGATACTCTCTTAACTGGCCCGTTAATTGACCAGGCCGCGCTGCATGGTTTGCTCAAAAAAGTGCGTGATTTGGGAATGCCATTGGTCTCAGTTAATTTCGTTAACCCCGGTCGGGCAAAAATGCAGGAGGTCAAATCGTAAATCATAACTGGCTTTATGTTCCTGAGAAATGAATCAGTATCAACTAAAAAGGAGAAAAAAATGAATACATATAGAAAGAATGCAGTAATGACAGGTGTCCTCTACTTCCTGGGCACGGTCTTTGGGGTTTCAGGCGGACTCATTGGCGGTGAAGTGCTTACCTCGCTCATTTCCGGCAAACCGCTCGTCGGTGTGGATATGCTGAGCCTCGTTGCCGCCAATGCGTCCCGGCTTACATGGGGTGCTTTTTTAACCTTCATTATGGGGATTTCGTTGGTGGCAATGACGGTTTTCCTCTACCCGGTCATGAGAAAAGCAAGCAAAGAACTGGCGATGGGGATGGTCCTTTTCCGCGGGGCACTGGAGGGAATCTTCTATTTTTCTTCGGCCCTCATTATTTTGACACTGGTCGCGCTTGGCAACAATTACATTGCCAGCGGGGCGGATTCGGTTGTTTTACAGTCCATAAGCAATGTCTTGTATCAGTTCGAAAACCTCAAAGCCCCGGTCAGTTCCATCATTTTTCTCATTGGGGCTACATGTATATACCTCACTTTCTACCGCACCCGGTTGATCCCTCGCTGGTTGTCCGTCTGGGGCTTTATCGCCGTGGTTACCTCTATGACTGCCGCCCTGTTGAAATTCTTCCACATGGATACCGGTGTTGGGTTTTATTTGGAAATGGTGATGTTCCCGCAGGAATTAGTAATGGCGGTCTGGTTGATCGTCAAGGGATTCAATCCATCTGCGATCGCTGCCCTGTCTGCTAAAAAGGGATTAAACGATTTACAGTAATTGAAAATATAAAGGAGAAATACAAATGAAAGAGTACCATTTAGTTTTCCTAGTCATAATAGCCTGGATAATCTTCCGTTTATTCGTATGGCAAAGGAAAAACTACGGTTATAAATGTCCCCATTGCCACGCTGAGTTCCAGCCAACAAGTTGGTTAGTCTACCTAGGACCTCACTTCCTTTTTCATAGATACATCAGGTGTCCGCAATGCCATAAACTAGGATGGGCTTCGGTGATACACAAGTAAGCAAGTCGTGTTTTGCTTCCGACTAAATGCTCAGACTAAAGATGAAGTCGAAATCCCTAATGGTTCTACCTATTGATGCCACGGCTCCACCAAGAGGATCATACCTAGAACTCCCCGGCATTCAAGAAATGGTCTTTGCAGTCTGGCTGATCGCCAAGGGATTCAATCCATCGGCAATCGCTGCCCTGTCTGCGAAAACAGAATAACGGATTGAATTTACGCACTTTGGGACTGGCAGTCCTGAAAATGACGCTGGATTGCCAGTCCTGCAAAGCATGAGCAACAAATTCAAGACAGTATTGGAGGAAGATATGAAGATGAATTCGCCCCAAAAGACCGCAAGAGTTGCGGCGTTCGTATTTCTAATTATATTTATTCTGGGGATGTCCACTGAACTTTTTATTCGCCCGGGCATTATTGTGCCGGGAGACGCCGCGGCAACCGTCAGGAATATTGCGGCGTCTGAAGCGCTCTTCCGTCTCTCCCTGGTGAGCGATCTAATCCGCCAGATGCTATTGATGTTATTGACACTGATTTTATACAAATTACTCAAACCGGTTAACAAAACCATTGCATCGCTTATGGTTATCTTCTATCTGGTCTGTGTCCCCATCTCGATGCTCAATGAGCTTAACCATTTTGCTGTCCTGTTGCTATCGAGTGGCGCTGGTCATTTAACAGCATTCAAAGCAGATCAATTGAGTGCCCTGGTTATGTTCTTTCTCGAGTTGCGCAAATATGGAACGTTTATCCCCCAGCTTCTTTCCGTTTGGGTACTTCTCCTCGGTTATCTGGTTTTCAAGTCGGGTTTCCTTCCCAAAATTCTGGGAATCTTGTTGATGCTTGGAGGTTTATGCTACACAGTATCGGCTGTTTTATTCTTTCTTTTTCCCAACTTCGATGCGACGATATTTGGTTTGTTCGCGTTTATTGAAGAATCATTGTTTTACTTTTGGCTTTTGATTAGGGGTGTAAACATCGAACAATGGGGAAAACGCGCTGCTGAATCTGCCTGAAATGAAACTTATCCAAAGCGTTCAAGCAGAAGAGAAAGATGAAAGCGGTTTTATATAAAAAATACGACTCACCCGAAGTTCTTCAACTCAAGGAGACGAGACTGTGAATTCAACTGAACAAAAGTCAAACAACTTTATCGTCCGTAGGCCACTGTTGGCGTATTTTGTGCTCAGCTACACGTTCTTCTGGGGATTTCTAGTTCTGATTATCTTCATTCTTGGTATGTTGCGGTTACGACCGGATGCATTGCCAGGATGGGCGATGCCGATTATTGGTATTCTAGGTTCTTGGATGCCCAATCTCGCTGCTGTGATCGTGACAGGTGTTATCGCAGGTCGTGCAGGTATCCGGCAACTACTGGGCAAATTCTTCGCATATCGAATAGCCGTTCGTTGGTATTTAGTTGCGCTGTTGCCTTTTCCATTAGCTTTTGTTGCGGCTGGTCTATATCGGTTAGCGGGAGGAGCCGCTCCAGAAAATATGAGTTTATCAGTGGGTTTTTGGGCTGGCTTGATTATTCTCAACCTGCTGCAAGGTGCAACCGGTGAAGAAGCCGGCTGGCGGGGCTTTGCTCTCCCACGTCTCCAGGAGACTCATGGGCCGGTTAAGGCAAGTCTGATTTTGGGGTTCCTATGGAATTTCTGGCATTTACCCCTATGGATCCTCAGTGGTTATTCCGGTCTTGACTTAGTGATCTATGTTCTCGCCTTTAGCGTGAGCATTATTTCACTGACATTCTTGATCACCTGGATATCCAGCAAAACACCCAATAGCCTTATTCCGATCGTGATTACTCACTTTTCCTTCAATGCCAGTCTGAACCTTGTTGATGCGCGTGGGCTGGGCTTCGGGCCAACACTGTCACTATTAGCCGTTACGGCTGGGATCTATCTGGTGGCCGCAATCCTTGTTTGGAGTGCGAGTGTATGGTCCACGCAAAAAAAACACAGGGCAATTGCATTTACCATGAAGTGACCGCGATTAAAGTGTTGGTAGCACAGTTCCTTACTATAACTTGTACGGGCGGCTAACAAAGCGCTGCACCAGCTGCTTTTTGAATTTTGGGGTGTGTGCCTTATAATGGTTTTATGTCCACGACAATTTTAGCCACGAAACTTTACATCCCTCCACCTCGGGCTAAAATCGTCCTCCGTCCCCGCCTGATTGAGCAACTGAACGAGGGTCTCTCTTCGGGCCGCAAATTGTCTCTCATCTCAGCGTCCGCCGGTTTTGGAAAAACTACGCTAGTCAGCGAATGGATCGCCGCTCTCACCCCTTCCCCTCTCCCATTGGGAGAGGGGCCAGGGGTGAGGGTCGCCTGGCTGTCACTGGATGAAGGGGATAACGACCCCACACGCTTTCTAACTTATCTTGTCGCTGCTTTGCAGACGCTTAAGGCGAATATTGGAGTAGGGATGTTAGGCGTTCTCCAATCTCCTCAACCACCACCGACTGAATCGATTCTGACAACCCTGATCAATGAAATCACCACCATCCCCGACAACTTCATTTTTGTCCTTGACGACTATCACATTATTGATTCCAAACCAGTAGACAACGCAATCGCCTTTCTGCTTGAGCACCTGCCGGCGCAGATGTATCTGGTCATCGCCACGCGCGAGGATCCACCTCTGCCGTTGTCCCGGTTACGCGCCCGCGGCCAACTGACCGAACTGCGCGCTGCCGACCTGCGTTTCACCCCTGCCGAAGCTGCCGAGTTCCTCAACCAGATGATGGGGCTGAATCTCTCGACGGAAGATATTACTGCGCTGGAAGCCCGCACCGAAGGCTGGATAGCCGGCCTGCAATTGGCTGCGCTCTCCATGCAGGGGCAATCTGATCCCACCAGTTTCATCAAATCGTTCACCGGTAGCCACCGTTTCATTCTTGATTATCTGGTCGAAGAGGTTCTGGGAGGCCAGCCCGCCGAGACTCAGAACTTCCTGTTGTATACGTCCATTCTGGAACGACTGTGTGGGCCACTCTGCGAGGCTGTGTTAGAAACTTCGCCCGGCTCCGGGCAGTTAACCCTGGAAGAACTCGAGCGCGCCAACCTATTCCTTGTTCCACTCGACAACGAGCGGCGTTGGTACCGCTATCACCATCTCTTTGGCGAGTTGTTGCTTCAGCGCCTCGGTCAGCCTAAGGAGTTCTCCAACTACCACCTTCGAGCCAGCGCGTGGTATGAAGCCAACGACGACCTGGCGAAAGCCTTCCACCATGCCTTTGAGGCCAGCGACTTTGAGCGGGCGGCGCGCCTTGCCGAAGTTGCCTGGCAGGGCATGGAGCGCAACTTCCAGACTGCCGCCTGGCTTGGTTGGGTGAAGAAACTGCCCGATGCGGTGGTGTGCTCCCGCCCCAGGTTATGCCTTCAACTTAGTTCGGCTTTTTCGGATGCCGGGGAGCTGGAGACGAGTGAGACTCATTTGCAGAACGCCGAGCGTGTTCTGGCTGGTGTGACGGATTCCTATGAGTCAAAGTCCATGGCGGGGAACATCGCCCTGATCCGCGCCTCCAACGCCCAAAACCGAGGTGACCTGGTCGAAACGGTGAAATACGCCGAACTTTCCATTCAGATCATCCCCGAGGATAATCTTTACCTCCGCGCCCAGGCAGCCATCACGCTTGAATTAACCCATTGGGCCACTGGCGACCTCGAAGCTTCCCTGCGGGCAATGCACGCCTGGACGGACGACATGCAGAGAATGGGCAACCAGGTATTTGTGATCGCCAGCGCCTTTGCCGTGGCGGATATGCAAGTTGCAATGGGTCGCCTGGGTGATGCCGAAAAGACCCTCCGGCAGGCCATTCAACAAGCCGCAGAGCTGGGACAGGAAGCGGAATTGGTTACCGCCCATCATCACCTGGGGTTGGCCCTGCTGGCCCATGAACAAGGCGACGATAAAGCCGTTGCCGGGCACTGGCAAACTGCTGCCGACTTGGGTCAACACACCACTCTGGTGGACTGGCAATACCGTTGGAATCTGGCTCAGGTTCGGCTCAAAGAATCCGCCGGGGAGTGGGATGCGTCGCTCAACCTGCTCGACGAAGCCAGGCGAGGCTACGTCAAAACCGCGATTCCCAATCTGCAACCGATCGAAGCCCACAAAGCGCGAATCCATCTTAAACAAGGGCGGCTGGACAAGGCGCAGGCCTGGGTGCGCGAACGCGGCCTCTCGGTCACTGACGAGGTGAACTACTTGGGCGAGTACGAACATCTCACCCTTGCGCGGGTGCGACTGGGCGAAGGCGTTTTCACCGGGGTCGATGATTTACTGGAATGCCTGCTGGCATTGGCAGAAACGCAAAAACGGATAGGGAGCGTGATCGAAATCCTGTTGACACAGGCGCTTGTTCATCAGGCACAGAGCAACCGACCTCAGGCACTTGCCGCGCTGGAACGTGCCCTGATGTTGGCTGAACCGGAGGGCTACCTGAGAACTTTTGTAGATGAAGGCGAAGCAATGCAATCGTTGCTTTCTGATTTTCGCATGACGATTGCAAACCACAATCACCCCTTGCTCAACTATGTGAATAAAATACTGGCAGCTTTCTCGCGGCCAGCAGATATCATTCTCCAGTCCACAATCACAAACCGAGACTCTGAACTCATAGAGCCTCTTACAGACCGTGAACTCGAAATCCTGCGTCTCATCGCCGAGGGACACTCGAACGCAGTAATCAGCCAGCGGTTATATCTGGCTCTTAGTACGGTCAAGGGTCATAACCTGCGGATTTTCAACAAACTGCAAGTCCAAAACCGTACCGAAGCCATCGTCCGCGCCCGCGAGTTGGGTCTGCTCTAACCCCAAAAACAGTACTCCAGACAATACTTAAGTTGCTACCCGGCAATACCTCCTTGCCGATATATTCGCGTCTGTTGAGGAAACAGGTATGAACATGGAAACGCCCCAAACTATTTACGAAATTCGGGTTGCAGGTCACCTGTCTCCGCAGTGGGCGGACGGGTTCGAGGGCCTGACCATCATGCTGGAAGAGGACGGCCATACCCTTCTAACCGGCCCGCTGGCTGATCAGGCCGCCCTGCATGGCCTGCTGAAAAAATTGCGCGACCTAGGCTTGTCATTAGTTTCGGTCAATCAGGTTCCTCCATTGGATCCTATCAATCAACCATATAAGGAGAAAAGAATGAACGCAAGTAGAAAGCTTATTGAAGTCCAGGATAGGAAGGTCACCCTATCCACCCTGTGGGTCTTTGTGATGTTCTGCATCGCATATGCCGACATCATCGGTTTCATCGAACCGGGTACGCTGGAGAATATCATCAGCGGAAATGTGGGTTTTGAGCTTACCCCTGCGATGATCTTACTTTTCAGCTTGTTTCAGGCGATTCCGATTGCGATGATCCTCGTGTCTCGTTGGTTCCGCCGGGATGTGAACCGCTGGTTGAATATCGTTGCCAGTGTGTTGACGTTGCTTTATGTTCTTGGCGGTGGAAATTGGGAAAGCGCCAGTTATCCTGTCTTTGCCGCACTCGAGGTTGTCGCCATGCTGGGGATCATCTGGCTGGCGTGGACCTGGCGCAATGACGAAGCCTAATCTGTTCAGTGATAAAAGGAGATAAGCATGAAAACCTTGCACAAATTTGGCGGTTTCGCTGCCCTGTACTTGGCAGTCGCCCACTTGATCGGAATCGTTATCTTTCTCGTCATCCTGGACTATCTGAGCATCACCGACCTGGCTCAAAAGGTTGCCTTGAACGTCGAGAAACAAACGGTCATCTTTTCGACCAACCTGCTCATGTATGTATTCTTTGGCTTTGCGTTGATCGTCCTGTCGCTGGCATTGTACGACCGCTTGAAGTCCGGCGCACCGGCAATCATGCAGGTGGCAGTTGCCATTGGAATTATTTGGGCCGGTTCGTTGATCGCCAGTGGCATGGTCGCCAATGCCGGGCTCGCTGCGATTGTTCCGCTCTATGCCAAAGACCCGGTACAGGCTGCGTTGACCTGGCAGGGAATTGAAGCCGTGGCAAACGGGCTGGGCAATGCCAATGGCGAAATCCTCGGCGGACCTTTGACATTGCTGGTCAGCCTGGCCGCACTGCGGGCTGGCGGGCTTCCCAAGGGACTGAATATCCTTGGCTTGTCGGTCGGTGCGGTGGGTATCATCACGATCATCCCGGGGCTGAACGCTTTGACCGGCATCTTTGGTTTGGGACAAATCATCTGGTTCATCTGGCTGGGCATCGTTCTTTTACGCAATAACCCAAGCCGGGCGGCGTAATACAACGGCCTTTTCGGCTTCAAGTTTCAACAATAAACAAGAATATTGGAGAGGTTGACTCTCAACCTCTCCAGTTTTGAAAAGTAATATGAAGGAATTCCCATGAAAGCAATTGTTCAAAATGATTATGGTTCGCCCGATGTTCTCGCACTGGCGGAGGTCGCCCAGCCAGAGATGAAAGATAACCAGGTGTTGGTCCGCGTCAAGGCTGTTTCCATCAATGCCGGGGATGTGTTCGCCATGCGGGGCAATCCGTGGCCAATCCGTTTAACTGTTGGGTTTCCCAAACCGAAAAACTACATCCTCGGCTGGGACATGGCCGGGGTGGTGGAGGCGGCTGGTTCCAGTGTGATACAGTTCCGCCCCGGTGACGAAGTGTATGCCTCTTGTGGTAGCGCGCTTGCCGAATATGTGAGCGTGGCTGAGGATAAACTGGCGCTCAAACCCGCCAATCTCACTTTCGAGCAAGCCGCAGCCATTCCGACCGCCGCGATCACCGCGCTGAAAGGCCTGCGCGAGGTCGGCAAGTTGCAGCCGGGTCAGAAGGTATTGATCAACGGGGCTTCGGGAGGGGTGGGGACATTTGCCGTGCAAATCGCCAAAGCGCTCGGAGCCGAAGTGACCGGCGTATGCAGTACGCGGAATGTGGATATGGTTCGTTCCCTCGGTGCAGACGATATCGTGGATTACACCCGAACGGACTTCACCCGGAACGGACGACGCTACGACCTCATCCTGGACAATGTTGCCAGCCATTCATTTTCAGACCTGATGCGCGTCCTCACTCCGCGGGGGTTGATCGTTCCCAACAGCGGTCACAGTGGCATGGGATACGTTTGCAAGGCGTTTTTGCTCTCGCCGTTCCTGCGTCAACTGGGGAGCATGTACCTGGCTGTGCCGAATGGCAAAGACCTGACACAATTAAAGGAGTGGATCGAAACGGGAAAGGTCAAGCCGGTCATTGAACGAACCTACCCGCTGTGCGATGCACCCGAGGCCTTCCACTATCTAGACCAAGAGCACGCCCGCGGCAAAGTGGTCATCACGGTGACAGAATGAAGGGACAAACAATGCCGGACACGAGAATCATTCTTTCCGCAACCTGGGTGGTCGTCACGCTGATTTATCTGTATGGCGATGTCTTGCGCATCTACTATGGCGGCGACAAGGCAAAAGCCTTGGCTAGCATGAATCTAAACCAGTTCGTTTGGTTGGGGATCGCGGTTTTGATGTTGACACCCGTCCTGATGATTCTCCTGACCCTGGTATTGCCCCAGTCCGTGAGCCGCTGGGTGAATATCATTGTGGCCGCCTTCTTCTTCCTGTTCAACCTGGTTGGCCTGCCTACCTATCCACCATTATTTGACAAATTCCTGCTGGCGGTCAGCATGGGATTCAACGTGGTCACGATCTGGTATGCGTGGCATTGGAGTTGAGCCTTATAATTAACTCATGCCCGAGCCTGTTTTAGCTACCAAGCTATATATCCCCCTGCCGCGACCCAAAGCGGTATCCCGCCCACGCTTGATCGAGCGGCTGAACGAGGGGTTGGCGATGGGCTGCAAACTGACGCTCCTCTCCGCTCCCGCCGGGTTTGGCAAGACCACGCTGGTCAGCGAATGGATCGCCGCCCTCACCCCTTCCCCTCTCCCATTGGGAGAGGGGCCAGGGGTGAGGGTTGCCTGGCTGTCCCTGGATGAAGGGGATAACGACGTCACATGTTTTCTCACTTACTTCGTCACTGCTTTGCAGACGATTGCTCCAAATATAGGCGCGGGCGTGTTGGGAGTGCTCCAATCCCCTCAACCGCCGCAAGCCGAAGCAATTTTGACCACCCTGCTCAATGAGATTACCACCATCCCAGATGGTTTCATCCTCGTTCTTGACGACTACCACGTGATTGATGCCAAACCGGTTGAACATGCTCTCACGTTTCTGATCGAGCACTTGACGCCACAGATGCACCTGGTCATCGCCACGCGCGAAGATCCATCCCTGCACCTGGCCCGGTTCCGCGTCCGTGGTCAATTGACCGAATTGCGCGCCGCCGACTTGCGTTTTACTCCCTCCGAAGCCGCCGAATTTCTCAACCAGGTGATGGGACTGAACCTCTCGGTGGAGGACATCGCCGCGCTGGAAACCCGCACCGAAGGCTGGATTGCCGGCCTGCATCTGGCGGCCCTTTCCATGCAGGGGCATCAAGACGCCACCAGCTTCATCAAATCTTTCACTGGCAGCCACCGTTTCGTGCTGGACTATCTGGTTGAAGAAGTGCTGGGTCAGCAGTCCGAAGGGGTCCAGTCTTTCCTGCTGCGTACATCCATCCTTGACCGTATGTGTGGTCCGCTGTGTGATGCTGTTTTGGGTTCTCCTTCTGCTTCCGGACAGAAAACCCTGGAATATCTTGAACACGCCAACCTGTTCATCATCCCCCTCGACAACGAGCGGCACTGGTATCGCTATCACCATCTTTTTGCCGATGTTATACGTATGCACTTGATGGCGGAGCGACCCGATCAGGTACCTGCCCTGCACCGGCGCGCGAGCGAGTGGTATGAGCATAATGGTTTGCCGGACAACGCCATCCGCCATGCGCTGGCTGCCGAGGATTTCGAGCGAGCAGCGACCCTGATTGAGCTTGCAGTTCCAGAAATGCGCAGGAATAGACAGGGAGCCACGGTCACGGAACTTGGCTGGTTAAAGGCGCTTCCAGACGAGCTGGTTCACTTCATGCCGGTGCTCAGCGTTGCCTATGCTTTCGCATTATTTGGTGGCGGCGAGGTCGGGGGCGTGGAGCCTCGACTGCGGGACGCTGAACGGTGGCTGGACAGGACGGCCGATACCGCAGGAATGGTCGTCGTGGACGAAGAGGAATTTCGCCGTTTGCCGGGTATGATCGCCCTTCTCCGCGCCGCGCAGGCCCTGGCCCGCGATGATATGCCCGAGGCTGTAAAAAACGCTCAACGGGTGCTCGATCTCGCACCTGAGGATGCCCATTTGATGCTCGGTGGGGCAGCTTCGGTGCTTGGGCTGGCCGCATGGGCGAGCGGGGATCTCGAGTCCGCCCTTCGGATGACTGCCAACGGCATGGAGAATGTGCGGCTGGCCGGGTACATCTCTTCCGCCATCGGCGGCGCCATTGTCCTGGCGGATATACAGATTGCGCAAGGCCGTCTCCACGAGGCAATGACCACCTATGAGCGGGCATTGCAGTGGGCAACGGAGCCGGGCGCGCCAGTCCTGCGGGGAGCGGCAGACATGTACGTGGGCATGAGCGCGCTTTTCTATGAGCATAATGATCTGAAGGCCGCCACGCAGGATTTGCTCATAAGCCAGTCTCTGGGCGAGCTTTCTGGATTACCGCAAAACCCATATCGCTGGCACGCGGCGATGGCGCGCATGCGGGAGGCCCAGGGTGATCTGGATGGCGCGCTCGACCTGCTCGACCAGGCCGAGCGACTGTACAATGGCGCCTTTTCCCCGAATGTGCGTCCGCTTGCAACGCGGAAGATACGGGTGTGGGTGGCTCAGGGTCGATTGGGTGAAGCCCTGGACTGGGCGCGTGAGCATGGGTTATCCGTTGAAAACGAACTGAGTTACCTGCGCGAGTACGATCACATCACCCTGGCCCGAGTGCTCATCGCCCGATACAAAACGGATCGGGTAGAAGGCGACCTTCATGCGGCATTGGGACTACTGGCGCGCCTCTTGCAAGCAGCAGAAGAACGCGGGGGGAAGGGAAGCGTGATCGAAATTCTGGTATTACAGGCGCTTGCTTATCAGGCGCAGGGTGACCAGCCGCGCGCGCTCAACTCGCTGGAACGTGCCCTGACGCTGGCCGAACCGGAAGGCTATGTTCGCATCTTTGTTGATGAAGGCGAAGCGATGCGATTATTGCTTGAAAAACAATCGCTCAATCGAGAGCATCCGCTGAGCGATTATGCGGACAAACTCCTGGCTGCCTTTCCACAACCAGGGGCTGCGCCAAAATCAGAAACACCTGCACTGCACCAAGCGCAGCGCGGTGCAAGTGTCATCCATCAGAAACTGGCTGAAATAGAGCCTTTGAGTGAACGCGAGCTGGAAGTGCTCAAGCTGCTCCGAAGCGAATTAGGCGGCCCGGAAATTGCTCAACAATTGATCGTGTCGCTCAACACCTTGCGCACCCATACCAAGAACATTTTCAACAAACTGGGGGTTAACAACCGCCGGGCGGCCGTCCGCCGAGCCGAGGAACTCGATTTATTCTAGCTGGTACGAAATCACTAACTCCGGCCCCGCCAGGTGTCAAAAACCACCTGCCGGGGCTTTTTTTTTGTTTACTGCCATCAATCACCACATCAATCACATCATCTGGTGATGACACCTCACCACATTCGCCGATATGCTACGAGCAGATCAACAAGAGAGAAAACATGAGGCACAAAATAATTGCCACACCGGCCACAGATGCTCAGTGCTACGAAATCCGCCTCAAGGGACACCTTGATGCTCGGTGGGGCAATCAGTTTGGAGGCTTGACCATCACGCTGGAAGAGGACGGCAATACGCTTCTTTCTGGACCTGTGGCTGACCAGGCTGCATTGCACGGCTTACTGAAAAAAGTGCGTGATCTGGGAATGCCCTTGGTCTCGGTCGGTCAAGTCCAACTCAATGAAACTCATCCATATCGTTCAAAAAAGGAGAAAAAAATGAATACAAACAGAAAGGCAGCAACAATGGTGGGGATATTATTTATTCTTGGGTTTGCAGGCGCATTCGGCCCTGTTGCTGTGAAACCTATCCTGGATGACCCAATGTATCTTGCTAAAATATTCGAGAACCAAAACACGGTGATGATGGGAGTGCTTGCTCAATTAATTATGGCGCTCGCGTGTGCAGGCATAGCAATTGGATTGTATCCAATCCTAAGAAAGTATAACGAATCCCTGGCTCTTGGAGCGGTTGGTTTTCGGATTATCGAGAACATATTCCAGATTGTTGCTGCGCTCGCTCTACTAACATTGTTGACATTAAGCCAGGAATCTGTAAAAGCAGACGCTCTTGCTGCTTCCGCTTTTCAAGTCGCGGGTACTTCATTGCACGCAATTCATTTTTGGTCGGCCCTGGTGCTGGCGCACTTCGGCTTTTGCCTTGGAGCCCTGATGTACTACTATGTATTTTATCGATCAGGCCTCATTCCACGGTGGCTATCGGTCTGGGGCATGGTTGGCATCCTGCTGCATTTGACCGGGGCGCTCATTACGATGTTCACCCAGGTTGATCCCTTTTCGACGTCAACTTCCCTGTTGAGCATCCCGATCGGCTTGAATGAACTGGTTCTGGCAGTCTGGCTGATCGTCAAAGGATTCAATCCGTTAGCAATCGCTTCTCACTCTGCGAAAACAGCGACGAACGAACTTCTGAGCGCTGCATAGATCTTTAATAGTGGGGAGAGGGAGAGTTGAGAGCTGTCCCTCTCCCCACTCAGGCCCAACGATATGTTTATGGAATACGCCTTAAAAAGCGTACACGATACTTCATAAGGAAAAAGCAAAATGCTGAGAAAAGGTTCAATTGTTCTTTCAATATGGTGCGGCATCAACTTTTTACTCGCTTTCATCATATTGGGCTACGTCATCGTTCTCAAACAGGACTCCCCAATTTTGCAAGTGGCTTCTTTTTCGGAGGCTGAGATTGCCAGCCTCGGCGCCAGGACCATTGCAGCGCTCAATTGTTTTACGATCCTGTACAACTCCTGCTCGCTGGTGATCTCGGTGCTGACGTGGCCGCTCATCCGCACAAACCTGCTCGCCGGTCAAAAATCGGCTTTCTGGATGCTGGCATTCGTGATCGGATTTATCGAGGTGATGGCATTTCTCGCTTCCTCATACATCGGGCATGGGCGCTGGCAGGTGAATGTCCTTCAGAGCATACTATATCTGGTGGGCATCGGCCTGGCGGGCTATTCCCTATTCAAAGGAGATATAGAATGAACTCAATCAATAAGACTGCAAGGATCGCCGGCCTGCTTTATTTGCTTTACGTGATCACATCGGTCATTGCTAATTTGTTCGGAAATTTTGTGTTTGTGGAAGCCCCGGTCACTGTTAATCACATCATGACCCATGCATTCCAATTCCGTATCGGATTTGTAATCAA
>JAKOVF010000258.1 GCA_029782225.1 Chloroflexota bacterium
CGACCATACCCAAGCCGTTTGACTATGGGATTACGACGAACGGCACACTGATCGATGAGGAGAAGGCGCAGTATCTAGCCTCCAAGCACTTTGGTATGTTGTTTTCCATCGACGGCGACCGTGAGGCTATGTCAGCTAGATCGGACTCCTACGATGCTGCGGTTGCTGCATTACAGCACGTTTGGGCCGCAGGCCTCCGTCCAGAGGCCAACATGACCTTCACACCAGAACAGATGAACCGAGCTACAACGAACATACAACATATCGTGGATCTTGGGTTTACGTCGTACAACTTGAACCAGCAGAGCGGGGCTAGCTACGACTTCACCGAGACCTACAACGCACTGCTGGACGTATTCAGGTATCACATGGAACATCTGCACGGTGAGGGTATTCGCACTTCGTCCTTGTCGAAAGCGTTCAGGGCAATTGAACTGAGAGAACGCCAGGGCGGGGCGTGTGGTGCTGGGAAGGGGTTTGTAGCTATCAGTCCGACAGGCGACATATACCCATGTCACAAGCTAATTCAGGTTCCTGCGACGAGGCTGGCTGAACACGGTGGGCAGATCGACGGAGTAAAGCGCGGTTGGTGGGAACGCTTTGACCCGAAACAGAATGAGACTTGTGACACATGCGCCGTTAGACCGCTTTGTGCAGGCTCATGTGGGGCTGACAACGCTCTGATTTGTGGCGACTTTCACAAGCCCGTCCCAAGCGGTTGCACATTTATTAGAGCGTGGCTCACGGCCGCGCAGACTGTCTATTGGGAGTGTTCTGAAAACGAAAGACGGGAGGTATGGCAGGGTGATAATGAGACAGTATGTGAGCAACATCACGACTGAGGGGCTTGAGGTGACCACAGATGGCGACACACTCACAATCGGCGCAGGCACGATCACCGTTCCTGATGGACGAGCCACACTCCAGGAGGCTCAGACTTTCACCTTCGTCGCAGAGGACTCACCTTCGCACGTGACCATCGCCTTCGACCGACTAGGCAGGCTGTTCGTGGAGCGTAACATACAGGGTCAGGAGAGACAGTCTAGCGCGTTCGGTATCATGACTCATCTGGTCTACTTCGACCTTCCTGCAGGCGAGGTGGACCTATCGAACATCATCATCAATGTGGTGAGAGGGAGGGCCGCAAATTAGGCTATGTAGACAAGCCGCTCCACACGGGGCGGATTAGTTGTGTACGAACTATGACAGGCAGGAGGCGGTGGACGTGACGGAAAACAGGCGGATAGAGATGATAGTCGGCCAGCTCAACCGGATCGAGGACAAGCTCGACCGCATGATCGAGGAAACGCACGATGACTTCGACGCGGTGCATAATCGGATCAACCG
>JAKOVF010000274.1 GCA_029782225.1 Chloroflexota bacterium
CCATTCCCGATGTCATTGCCCATCGGGTCTTTGATCTGATAGCTGACCGAGGTCAGGGCCTCTCCCACCAGGCCGACATCGCCGCCCTGTTTGCCGCCGATCTTCCGGAGCCAGCCTTTGAAATGGACCTCCTCACCGGGGCGATACATGTTACGGTCATCGAAGACATACCAGCGCAGCAGGTCATTCGGGGGACTCGCAGTCCACGGCGAATCATCCCAAAAATATGTGGAGCGCGGCAGGATCGCCTGATCGCTGCCTTTCCTGCCAATTAAATAGGTCGCGCCGGAGGGAATGTCAAAGCGCACCACGCCATCACTGCCGGTTGATACAGACGCGCCACCGCCGCCGGGCTGAACGCTCACGTCCGCCAGCGGCGCACCAGTTTTGAGGTCCGTAGCCCAGGCCACCATCTCGCTGTGATCGGTATAGGCATCCAGCCCGATCTGTGTGACCTGCACCCAGGCAATGACAGTCTGCGAGAATCGCCGCCATTTCTGTTCGTCGCTTTCGAATAAACCGGGCGGCGGCTCCACAACGATCGCAAACTGGCCCGACCGCCCTGCCATAAAGCGGCCCAGGTCAATATCCACCTGCGTCAGCGTATCGGCCGGAAGGTCGAGCTTGATCGCCTTGTCTGAAAGCAGCGTGCCTGGCATGTGGGGCGGTTGGTCGGTGCGCTGCCAGTCGCGCATATAGTTCTTAAAAGCAGGCCAGTCAGCCGGCTCGACCTGATATATCTTTGTATCGAGTTTGCTGTAATTAACAGCATAAACGGAAAAGACCGGCTTGCTCGCAGAAGGATCCAGGGTCAGGAAGTTCTGCTGCGGCCCAACCAGGATGGGATCGGATTTATCCACCTTAAAGGTCAGCCGTTGATCCGTGCCAAGATTCTGGCCGAAAACATCCTGTACATCGCTTGAAACTGTCACCGTGTAAGTTGTGCGGCCCCTGGTTTCGCCGCTGATTTCCATGGAGTTTCCGTAAACGTTGACCGAGAGACCCGGGATTTCCGGATCGATGCGCAGCATTTCTTCACGGAAAACACCCGTTTCCAGTGGGTTATTGAAACGGATGGAAAGTGGCGTCAATGGCGGGCAGCGATCACCATACCAGGAACAGCGATGCTCTTCGATCCGCAAAGGCGCATATGTTGAAAAACTGAAGGATTGTGTTTCGGTGGTGGTCAGCGGGCCTTCGGCAGAAGGTGTGCCCGGCCCAATATTCACAAAGATGTTGGTGTCCGCTGGAAAAGGCCTGGTAGCACGAAACGCAAGCCAGCGTCCCTCGGTTGCGTTCTCCACCAACTGGCTGACCCGTTCATCCTTTTCGATATCGGCCTGGTTGGCCAAAGCAATTTCCACATCCTGATTGCCTGCCATCACCCGGGTCGTTTCCAGCACGGCAGACGGATCAATGCGTTGATCGAAGGCTACAAAAAAAATCGGATTCAGAGGCTGCGGGGAATTATCGGGGTAGCTTGTTACGATCTTCGGCGGAGGTGTGCGGAATGTCCATGTGACCGGTTCTGCCAGCGTCTCCCCGGAAACCGATTTCGTTCCGGCTGGCACGGTCATCTGATATTCCGTTGCCATCGGCATGCGATCGATCAACTCGGAATCATACTGGAAAGTCAGCGTCCGGGTTCCCAGCCAGCGCCAGGTGCCCGGCAGTGACGGCTCGACCTTGACAGGTACATTCGCGGCTGCGAGGTCACTCAGAGTCCCAAGGGGGACCATCGATTGGTTGAACGTCAGGCTGATGAGCGGCGCAATCGGGACATCCCCTTCCGGAGAGAAGCGCAGCACTTTTAGGGGACCCGCATCCACCTCCCCCGGAGTTGATGCAGTCTCGAGAGGAGGGAAGGTCTGTTTGATCGTTTCACCGGGGCGCGGCGCGGGCAGGGATTCTGCGGGAAGGTTGAATTCTGTTTGCTGGGCAGAATCAGTCGTCAGGGAAGGAAGACGCGCAAGGATTTGCCGAATCTCCTCCTGAGAAAGGGGCTCCCCACTTGTCTGCGGCAGAGTCTCGATCGGTGCAGGTCCAGACTGTCCTTCGCTCAAGAGCACATCCAACTTATAAGGTTCTCCGGTCGGCTGAGCACCGCCAGGCGTCCCAGTTGCAGGCGTTGATGTCGTTCTGGCAACCGCGTTCGGAGCCCGCGTTTTTGAAAACAGCAGTATCGCGCCGAGGCTGACCAGGAATAGGATCCCGAAGATCACCAGTGCACGTTTCAGACTGAACTTTGTTTCTCGATAATCTGCCATGGCCCAAATCCTCCGTTCATCGATGGGACGCCACCATGCCCGGCAAAGTTCCCGCACCGGAGATATGGTATCACATATAGAAACATGGCTCACTCGGAAATTAACCCTTTGTGCGCAATTTCCGACACAAGCCCGGCCTGGACGCGGATAAACGCAGAATACACTTGTTGCCCCTTTTGATCAGTGTTCATCGATCTAAACAATCCGGGTCCTCTCTTTTTGTTCACTCCACGTTGCCCGTGTATACTTGGTGCTATGGATTCCCTCTCCGGCTCAGTGGAGCGCATTACTTTCTACAATCCAGAAAACGGATACACCGTCCTGCGTCTGCGCCCGGAGTCAGTGCATAACTTTCCACGCAAGTCAGCCCTCAGTTCGGACGGATTGGCGACCGTTGTCGGGAATCTGCCGGAGCTTTCGCCCGGCGAGCATGTCAAACTTCAAGGCCAGTGGGACAACCATCCGAAACACGGTCCGCAGTTCAGAGCGGAGATTTGCGAACAGACTCTGCCGGCGACAGTGGCTGGCATTCAGGGCTATCTCGGTTCCGGTCTGATCAAAGGGATTGGTCCGAAGCTGGCGGAAAGAATAGTCAGCCAGTTCAAGGAAGATACCTTCAGTGTTATAGAACAGAGTCCTGAGCGCCTGTTCGAAGTCCCCGGCATCGGGATGGACCGCACCAAAAAGATCACTGCCGCCTGGGAGGAACAAAAGCAGGTCAAGGAGATCATGGTCTTCCTGCATGGTCATGGCGTCAGTACCAATCTGGCCGTCAAGATCTACAAAACCTATGGTGATGCCGCGCTCGAAACGGTGCAGAAGAATCCCTATCGACTCGAACGCGACATTTACGGCGTCGGCTTCAAAACTGCGGACCGCATCGCACAGGCGCTGGGTCTCTCGTCGGACCATCCTTCCCGCATCGAAGCTGGAGTGGTGTTTGCCCTGAACGAGACCATTGATGAAGGCCATGTCTACGTCCCGCGCGAAATGCTGGCGGAGCGGGCGGTCGAATTGCTTGGAGTCTCCCAGGAGCTGATCGCTCCGGCGCTTGAAAGGTTGGCGCAAGATGACCGCATCCATCCTGAGATGCTTCCCCTTAACCGCAAAAATGACGGAAAGATCACCAAAGCTGTGGCTGAATCGCAAGCCACCTATGCCTCGGCGGTCATTTACCTGACGCCGCTGTACTTCGGCGAGAAAGGCGTCGCCGAGCGCTTGCGCGCCCTGGCCGCTGCTGCTTCGCAAGCCCGGACGATGAACCATGTCCTTTTCCCCGCTGAAAATCTCTCTGAAGAGCAGCAGGCCGCGATCAACATGGCGTTGACTCATCCGGTCAGCATCTTGACCGGCGGGCCGGGCACAGGCAAGACCACCTGCCTCAAAGCCCTGATCTCCAACCTGGAAAATCAACACAAAACTTATGCGCTGGCTTCCCCCACCGGCCGCGCGGCCAAGCGTCTCTCCGAAGCAACGGGACGTCCCGCCAGAACGATTCATCGCCTGCTGGAATATTCTCCGATTGAAGGCTTCAAGCACAACGACGAAAACCGCCTCGATCTGGACTTTTTGGTGGTAGACGAAGCCTCCATGCTGGATCTGCTGCTGACGAATCATCTGCTAAAAGCCGTCCGCCCCGGCACGCACGTACTCTTCGTTGGCGACGTGGATCAACTTCCCTCTGTGGGAGCCGGCGACGTGCTGCGGGATCTGATCGATAGCGAAGTTGTTCCAGTCACCCGCCTCAGTACAATCTTCCGCCAGGCTGCGGATTCAAATATCATCATCAATGCCCACCTCATCAACCAGGGCAAATTCCCGGTATTCTCTCAAGGCGAGGGTGACTTCTTCTTTTTCCCTGCCGAGGATGCCGAGTCCGCCGCGGACTGGATCATCGATATTGTGACCACGCGCATCCCACAGCGGTTTGGTTTCAATCCGATCCAGGACATTCAGATACTCTCTCCCCTTTACCGCGGCCCGGCCGGGGTGACGGCCTTGAACGAGCGTTTACAGGATAAGCTCAACCCTCCAGCCAAGAGCAAGCCCGAGCGCAGGCTATTCGGGACTCTCTTCCGTCTCGGCGACAAGGTCATGCAGACGCGGAACAATTATGACAAGGATATTTTCAACGGAGATATTGGCTTCATCCACTCAATGGATGTGATCAACCAGACCCTCATCGTCGACTTTGATGGTCGAATTGCCAACTATGATTGGAGCGAAGCGGATGAACTAACTCTGGCATATGTCGTTTCCGTCCACAAGGCACAGGGATCCGAATTCCCCGTGGTCGTCATGCCAATCGTAACTCAGCACTACACCATGCTCCAGCGAAATCTTCTTTACACGGCTATCACGCGTGCGCGCAGGCTGTGTGTCCTGGCCGGCAGTCGCCGTGCGATTAGCATGGCAGTGCGCAATAACAAGGTGGCGAATCGCTTTACGGCACTGGAGTGGCGGCTCAGTGATCAAAAAGGTTAGTGACAGGTAGCACATGAGTCTGCTCTGGCCAAATTTATGGTACTGCATCCTTCTCGTCCCATTAGTCGCCCTGGCCTACATCTGGGGTCTCCATCGCCGCGGCCGTTATGCGAGCCGTATCTCCAGTCTGTCTATCGTGCCAGAGGCTGCACGGAAACAATCGCAATGGAGGCGTCATCTTCCGTTCGGCTTCTTTCTCGTCACCTTGAGCAGCCTGCTCGTCGCGGTGTGTCGGCCTGAGATATCGATCAATGTTCCTTCAAAGCAGGGAACCATTATCCTGGCACTGGATGTATCGCGGAGTATGTGTTCGCCTGACATCCAGCCCACTCGGATACAAGCGCTGGAAGCAACCCTGTTGCATTTCATCGCCGCCCAAAGCCACAGCACGAGAATTGGCATCGTTGCATTTTCGGATTTTGCTGAGCTAATCCAGCCTCCCACCAACGACCAGGCTGCGCTGCATCAGGCTATCATGGGTTTGATGACGGGTTGGGAAAGGGCGATCGGGGAAGGTATCTATGAATCACTGGATGTGATCGCGCGGGAAGAAAATCCCGACTCGTCGGACAGTTCCGGATCGACGCCGCCCCCTCCGAGCGGAAATTCGCCAGCCGTCATCGTCCTGGTGACAAATGGAGTCAACACTGTTGGTCGATCCCCCCTAGATGCAGCCCGGCTGGCTGCACAACGAGGGATTCGAGTTTACACCATAGGATTAAGCTCTCCCACTGGCCCCCTTGAAACAAGCTGTCAGAGCAGCGATCCGTCCGGCTTCGGCGGAGAATTTCAACATGGAACGGCCAGACCTAGCGGAGTGGATACAAAAACATTGAAGCAAATCGCCGCATTGACGGGTGGCAAGTATTTTCCTGCTTCGGGCCTGTCCGGATTGAAAAACGTATTCCAGGATGCACGGCTTCGGAAGATCCTGATCAGTGAGAAGCTTGAAGTGACCGTTGCCTTTGTTGCCCTGGGAGGCTTATTTGCTACGATCTCATTCTTCATGACTCTTTACTGGAGCCCGCTCATCTAGCAGACCGGGCATACTTCCCTGCCCGGGTGCTGGAAACATTTGCCGGAAATTCGCCTTCTAATTGCTTAAAAAATTGGGAAAACCATAATACCGACGAGAAATAAAGTGTTCCCAGGCTATAGATGCAGCCGACAGCATCCCCCTGTGGAGAATTGAACGACCTAAGCAAAAGACCCTCTTACAGAGGGCCTTTTTAGCTGGGGGCAATGGATTTGAACCACTACTAGCT
>JAKOVF010000275.1 GCA_029782225.1 Chloroflexota bacterium
GCCAGGCCCTGGATAAAACGGCATGTAGCCAAAAGGTTTGGTTGCCGCCGCGTCGATGACTTCCCAAATGTCTACACCCATCCGTTCCGCCAGCAGCGCCAGTTCATTGACCAGGCCAATGTTGACGGCGCGAAACGTATTTTCCAGCAGTTTGGCCATCTCCGCGACCCGAGCTGAGCTGACCGGATGAACTTTTTCCAGTACTTGTTGGTAAAACGTGACACCCAACTTCGTGGACAATTCGGAGACGCCTCCGACCACTTTCGGAATGTTACGCGTCTGAAACAGAGCGTTGCCCGGATCGACCCGTTCCGGTGAGAAACAAGCGAAAAAGTCTTGGTCCAGAGTCAGTCCAACAGACTCCAGCTCGGCCACGACCAATTCATCTGTCGTGCCCGGATACGTCGTGCTTTCCAACACGATCAATGCAGGCGGACAAATATGCTGCTTAATGCTGTCCACTGCCGAAACGATGTAGGAAATATCTGGATCTTTCGTTTTTCGCAAGGGCGTCGGCACGCAGATGACAATGACATCGCAGCGGCCCAACTCCGCGAAATCGTCCGTGGCCCGATACTTTCCACCGGCAATGGCCTTGGCGATGTCGTCGTCGCTCACGTCGGTAATGTGCGAACGGCCCGCATTAAGCTGTGCCACCCGTTCCGCACTCACATCGAACCCGATGGCATTAAATCCAGCGCGAGATACTTCTAAGGCCAAAGGCAAACCGACGTAGCCTTGTCCTAGCACGCCGACCGTTGCGGATCTTGCGACAAGTTTTTGATGCATTATTGTTTCCGTAGTCATACTCTCGCCCCTGTTCCCACCAAAATAAGCGAAAGCCGCAGGCTGCGCATCAAAGCGTGTTACACTGTTTGATATGAAAACCACCCTAACCCTTTCGAGGAGCTTCTACGGAAGTCGTGCGAGTGGATTCAGCCGCTTTCACCCACACTTTTCGATAACCGCTTATCATCGCATCCAGGGTAAAGTGCGTCGCTATCCGCTCGCGACACGCCAATTTTCTTGCCTGCCAACTATCTTCATTCTGCCGCTGCGTCAGCGCAGCGACGAGCGCTTCCGCCAAAGCGCGGCTATCCCTCGGAGGGACCACCCACCCCGTTTCGCCCACGATCAACGCGGCATCCCCGACGTCTGTGGTCACACACGGCGTTCCGCAAGCCATGGCTTCAGCCAGCACGTTGGGGAATGCCTCACCGAAAGCACTGGATAATACATGCACATCAAGAGTGTTCATGATCGCGGGAATGTCATTTCGCGGTCCTAGAAGGTACACGTACTCATCTAAGCCTGCCTCGGCAATACGCTTCGTCAAATCCTCATTGGTGTTATCCATTCCCGTGCCTACAAGGACGCAACGGAATTTAACGCCTTGCTGTTTGAGCAAACCAAGTGCCGCAAGCAAGTTGGCGTGGTCTTTTTGTGGATCAAAACGCGCTACCATACCTATTAGTGGCGTCTGAGCATCGACACCCCACTCGGCCCGCAAGCGTTCGCGCGCCTCTGTATCGGGCGAAAAGCGCTCCAGATCGTAACCATTAGGAACAACAACAAACTTCCGCGCGGCGTAGCCCAGCGCTTGGTGCACT
>JAKOVF010000278.1 GCA_029782225.1 Chloroflexota bacterium
ATGCGGATGGCCAGCAGACGAATTGCCTCCGAGTAGCCGTGCTGCTTTGGCTCAGGCGTATAGACCCGATGACATTCACCACACCGATAGCGTTGACTTCCGCTTGGATTGAAGCCCGCTTTGTATTGTTTCCAATTCGATTGGCACGTTGGACAGTTCATGCCTCTCATTTTATTCTGTTTTCGATCTTAGGTACTCCCAAAGAAGAGAATCCTGCTCATGGTATAATTACCCGAGTAAGGCTGTTTCTGCAAAGAATCTCATCGAGGAGCCTCTGTTGGCCTTCAACCCTATTAACTGGCTGCTAGGCCTTTTCTCTCTGGATATCGCCATCGACCTGGGTACCGCAAACACCCTGGTGCATGTACGTGGCAAGGGTATCGTGATCAACGAACCTTCGTGGGTCACGGTTGATAAACGCTTACGTCAGCCGCTGGCGATTGGCCTGGAAGCCAAGGAAATGGTCGGCCGCACACCAAGCAACGTGATGGTGGTGCGGCCCATTCGTGATGGTGTGATCTCGGAATTTGATGTCACCCAGGTGATGCTGGAATATTTCATTGGAAAAGTTCATGAACAAAGTATGGTGCCTTTGCCCCGTCCGCGCGTGATCGTGGGCATCCCCACAGGTGTGACCGAAGTGGAGAAACGGGCTGTCTATGACGCGGTCATGGCGGCGGGGGCGCGTCAGGCCATGTTGATCGAGGAGCCGATTGCGGCGGCGTTGGGCGCAGGTTTGCCGGTCGGTGAGGTCAAAGGCTCGATGGTCGTTGATATTGGCGGCGGAACAACCGAAGTCGCGGTCCTCTCGATGAGTGGCGTGGTCGCCTCACGCTCTCTGCGTGTGGCCGGCGATGAAATGGATCAGGATATTGTCCAGTATTTGCGCAATAAGTACAACCTGCTGATCGGTGAAGGAATTGCGGAGCACGTGAAGTGGCAGATCGGTTCGGCATATTCACTGCAGCCTGAAAAAACAATGGAAGTGCGGGGCCGCAACCTCGTGACGGGTTTGCCGGAAACCATCGAAGTGTCTTCGGTGGAAATTCGGGAAGCGCTCTCCGGTTCCGTGCAGGTGATCCTTGATACAGTGCGTGATGCGCTCGATGAAATCCCCCCCGAAATTGTGGCAGACTTAATGGATGTTGGTATTTGCCTGGCAGGCGGCGGCGCGCTTCTGCAGGGTCTCGCCGAACGTCTGACCGACGATTTGAAATTGCGAGTGTGGGTTGCCGAAGATCCGTTGACCTGCGTTGCGCGCGGTGCAGCCACGATCTTCGAAGATGAACCACTTATGCGTTATCTGGTTGGTCTGGAGCGCGGCAGCACGCGTCACACGCTTTAATGGCACGCGCCCGCCGGCGCGCTGTCGTGCTGATTGTACGTTGATATGAGAGATTTCTTTTCCCGTTCCTTGCAAACAACGATCATATTCCTGGTCGTAGGGGGCATTCTGGCGCTGGCACTTGGAGGCTTCTTCAGCTCCGCGTCGAACCGTTTCACCACCTCGCTTGTTTCTGTGCAGACCTGGATCGCTACCCGTTATCGCGGCCTGCGCGATTTTGCGACGGCGCCGCGCGACATCACATCGTTGCGTACTCGGAATGCCGAATTGGAGTCGCAGGTCTCACAGCTGCAGGCTCAGGTTATCGAGTTGCAGCAGCGGGTTAGCGAGACCGAGATCCTCGCCGCGCTCGTGGATTTTTCGCGTACCAGTCCCGAGAGCACTTACAAAGCTGCCGCCGTGATCGGCCGTGACCCGAGTCCCTTCCTCCATTACATTATTATCAACCGTGGTTCCAACGATGATATTCGCCGTGGGATGCCGGTCGTGACGAATCAAGGCCTGGTGGGGCGCGTGGACGCGGTCATTGCTGACGCCGCACGTGTGCAGTTGATCACAGACCCTGCTTCGACGGTCAATGTCCATCTTCAACATGCCGACGCGGATGCTGTGCTGCTCGGCTCGGTGACCGGGGATATTTCCCTGGATATGCTCTCGCATGATGTCACCGTGGAACCCGGCGATCTCGTTCTGACGTCCGGGCTGGGAGGCGGTTACCCGCCTGACATTATCCTCGGGCAGGTTGTGACGGTCCGCAGTC
Source organism: Chloroflexota bacterium (assembly GCA_029782225.1). Classification (GTDB taxonomy): domain Bacteria; phylum Chloroflexota; class Anaerolineae; order Anaerolineales; family Villigracilaceae; genus JAKOVF01. The sequence continues at coordinate 2,106 of JAKOVF010000278.1, forward strand.
TTGAGTTTGAGTTGTTCCAACAGGCCACGGTCCAGCCTGCTGTGGATTTTACGCGGTTGGAGATCGTACTTGTGATCACCAACTTCCGTCCGGTGGATATCGGGCCTCTCGTCCCGCAGACTTCCCCTTAATTCTCAGATGCGCAATATAATCGCATTCCCTTTGCTGGGGCTGGCGGTGATTCTTCAATCTTCGATCGTCAGCCAGGTTGTTTTGCTTTCCGGCTATGCAGATTTGCCCTTGATTCTGCTAGCGGCATGGGCGCTTCAGGAACGCGTCCAGTCTGCCTGGCATTGGGCGCTGCTTGCCACGGTTATGGTAGGATTCGTCACACACCTGCCGTGGATCGTCATTCTGATCGGTTACCTGGCCGTGGTTTCCATGGCGCAATTGTTACAGCGCCGGGTCTGGCAAGCCCCTCTGCTGGCTATGTTCAGTGTCACATTTGCAGGCACGCTCTGTATGCAGATGCTAACCTATTTCTATCTCACCCTTACTGGAACCCCATTACCCCTTGGTGATGTGCTTGGACTGGTTACTCTGCCGAGCCTTTTATTGAATATGCTGTTCGCGATCCCGGTCTATGTTTTCATGCGGGACCTCGCGCGTTGGGTGTATCCGTCCCAGGAGAGTTCATGAGTTCAAAATCTGTATATCGCCCCGCCCAATTTGAAGGATGGCGGCTGATTCTCGTCTATGGTGTAGTAGCCGTGGTGCTCTCGGCTCTTCTTTTCCGATTGATCAGGCTGCAGGTTGTCGAAGGCCCCAACTGGCTGACACGCGCGGTGGACAATTACACGCAGGATGTGAGCATCCCCGCAGCACGCGGAATTATCTATGACCGCAATGGCTACGTTCTGGCACGCAATGTTGCTTCCTATAATGTGGTTATTACGCCTGCCAGCCTGCCCGATGATGAAACGGATATTCAACGCATCTATCGCGAAGTCTCTGAATTGACCGGAGTGCCCGAGGGTGGACCCGTGACGGATCAGTCGCTGGAGCAGGCCAAGCTTTATTCTGCCTGTGTGCCGGGTCCTGGCATTGCCCAGCTCGTGGCCCTGCAGGATACCCTGGCGCCGTACAGCCCTGTCAAGATCAAGTGCAATGTCACCGAGGAAGTAGCCCGGGTCGTCGAGGAAAAGTCAATGGATTGGCCCGGCGTGACGGTCGAGATTGAGCCGATCCGCGATTATCCGACTGGCTCGCTGACTTCCGCACTGGTCGGTTTTCTGGGACCGATCCCTGCTTCGCTGGAAGAACAATATAAGGCACTCGACTTTGTTGCCAACCGCGACAAGGTTGGATACTCGGGTGCTGAGGCTTCCTTACAGCCGATCCTGGCTGGCAGGAATGGACTGCGCGTTGTACAGATCGATGTGGCAGGGCAGGAGCTCCGCAACCTTGAGCCGCCTCGCGCACCCGTGCCTGGTTACAACGTCTATTTGACGATTGATACGCGTTTGCAGGCCGCCGCAGAAGCCTCTTTGATGCAGGAGATCAACTACTGGAATACATATTTCAATAAGGTTCGCATTTCGAGTGGTGTGGTCATCGCAATGAACCCGAAGACCGGCGAAATCCTTGCGATGGTCTCCTATCCCACCTTTGAAAACAACCGTATGGCGCGTTTTATCCCGTCCTATTATTACGAACAGCTAAGCCAGGATCCGCGTCATCCTTTGCTGAACAACGCCATCTCGGGTGAATATCCGCCTGGATCTGTGTTCAAGCTTGCAACCGCATCCGGCGCTTTCAATGAGCACGTAGTGGATCTAAATAAAATTATCTATGCCCCGGGAAAATTGGAAATCTGCGAAAAGTTTTCGCCGAATGATCCCTGCATCCCGGGCCGCAATGTGCGCGAATTCGTGGACCATATCTATGATGTCAAGCCGGAAGGCTTCGGGCAGATCAATTTCCTGCAGTGCATCGCCTATTCCAGCAATGTTTGTTTCTACAAACTCGGTGGTGGTTGGCAAAATGAAATTCCGGAGGGGTTGGGGATTGAGCGCCTTGGACAGTATGCTCGTGCGCTAGGGTATGCGCAAACATCCGGGATTGAATTGCAGGGCGAATCCGATGGATTGATCCCGACACCGCAGTGGAAGCGTGTTAACACCGGTCAGACCTGGTCTAGCGGCGATACATATATTGCCAGTGTGGGGCAGGGATACGTATTGGCGACGCCGCTGCAGATCCTGATGTCCGGTGCGACCATCGCGAATAACGGCAAATTGATGCAGCCCACTATAGTCCATGAAGTGACCGATGGTCAGGGCAAAGTGCGGGAGGCCTGGTTTGACCCAAATGACTTGTCGGTGTGGCTCCCTTACACAAACGAGACTACCGATGGAGAAATGAGACGTGGTTGGATCAATCCGACGACCAAGCAGGTCCTGTCTGAATTACCCAAAGGAAGTTATCAAATCTCGCCATTTGTGCCCAACCTCAAGTGGGATGTGACCAAAACACCCATGATCCAGGGCTATACCTGCGATCTTGGCTATTGCACTTTGCTTCCCGACCAGTTGAAGGTGATCACGCCGGAGACCATTGCCGCTGTGCGGGCAGGCACGCGCATGGCTGTGACTACTACTCCCTTTGGCACCTTATACAAGATATTTGAGAATTTTCCGATCGCTGTGGCTGGCAAGACAGGCACCGCGGAGTATTGTGACGACGTTGCGCTGAAGGCGGAGCGCTGTAACTTTGGCCAATGGCCTACGCATTCATGGACGCTGGCGTATGCGCCTTATGATGACCCCGAGATCATAGTGATCGCCTTTTGTTACAACGGCGGTGAAGGAGCCAGTGTTGCGGCTCCCATCGTGCAACGCGTCATCAAGGCTTACTTTGAGTTAAAGGCGATTGATGTGACACAGGGTGGAGCGGCGAATCCTTAAGCAGGCGGGGCTCGCAGTGTGAGCTTCAGACCGCTGCTTGCACCATTTGTTCATGGCTGTTTCGTGCCAGCGCAGATAATCGGCCGAATTCTTCTGCTATAATTCGCTGAAATCGATGCGAAATCCAATGGAAGAGACGACCGCTCTTGTTCAAATCAAAGGTCTGCGCGATGGCTTGCTTGCCACACTTGGTGATGCCGTGTGGGATGATCAGCGCCGGGCCTTGCTCGCACAAATTGACGAGCGGCCTTCTTTTTTTCAGGGTGCACGCCTGGCGATAGATGTGGGCGCGCAGATTCTCAAGGTCAATGACCTGGTGGAATTGCGCGATCAGCTTTCGGAGAGGAATGTCTCTCTCTGGGCCGTCGTAAGTGAGTCGCCGACCACGGAGAAGACCGCTCAGTTACTCGGCCTCGCGACGCGAATTTCAAAGCCCCGGCCTGAGGAACAACGTCAATATGCGATTCCTGAACCGAATGATGAAACCGCATTGTTTTTGCACAAGACGCTGCGTTCCGGGACGCGGATTGAGTTTCCCGGTCATGTGGTCATCCTCGGAGATGTCAATGCGGGCGCCGAAGTTGTTGCGGAAGGCAACGTGATCGTGTGGGGCCGTGTGCGAGGTATGATCCATGCCGGCTCCAAAGGGAACCGTGCGGCTGTTATCTGTGCCCTCGACCTCTCTGCCACCCAGTTGCGCATCGCCACTGAAGTCTCGGCCGTATTGAAACCGCAGAAAACCCCGCGGCCCGAGGTTGCGAGCATTAACAGTGAAGGACGCTTGCAGGCGGAAGTGTGGAATGTCGGGTAATTCGTCCTGCCTGCACCGCCGTTCGCCGCGCGAAGCCGTACGTTCTGTGTGCGGCCTAGACTGAGGACAATACACAAGTGAAATTCATTTTTATATGCGGCCAGCGCTTCGACTGCACTGCGCTCCGCGCCACACAAGAACGCTGAGACAACGCAGCGCGAAGAACTTATTACAGGAATCAATATGACCGCTCAAGTTGTGACAATTTCGTCAGGAAAAGGCGGCGTCGGCAAGACAACTGCCGTCGCCAATCTCGCCGTGGCCCTGGCTGCGGACGGGAGGAAGGTCGTCTGCATCGATGGAGATATCGGCCTTCGCAACCTCGATGTGGTCATGGGCCTCGAGAACCGTATCGTCTACGACATTGTGGATGTGATCGAAGGCCGCTGCAAGCTGCGTCAGGCGATGATCCGCGACAAACATTACCCTGAGCTGTATTTGATCCCCGCGGCCCAAACGCGTGACAAGAATGCAGTTTCGCCTTCTGATATGACCCGTATCTGCAACGAACTGCGGGTGGATTTTGACTTTGTCCTGATCGATTCCCCGGCAGGTATCGAGCGTGGTTTTCGGAATGCCATCGCTGCCGCAGACCGCGTCTTAGTGGTCACCAACCCGGAGGTCAGCGCGGTGCGGGATGCTGACAGGGTCGTGGGTATCCTCGAGGCGGAAGAGAAGGGGACGCCGTCCCTCATCATTAATCGATTGAATCCAGCATTGGTCAAACACAATGAAATGTTATCTGCCGAAGATGTGCTTGATCTGTTGGGTATCCAGTTGATCGGCATTGTGCCCGAAGATGAAGCCGTGATCGTTGGCTCGAACCGCGGCATGCCCGTAGTGACCGAGAACCGCAGCCGGGCGGGGCAGGCCTTCCGAAATATAGCAAAACGTTTGCAGGGACAGACTGTGCCCTTCATGGACCTGGTGCCGCAGGGCGGCTTGTGGCAATCTCTCCAACGCCTAGCGGGGAGGAAGTAACATGGCTTTCTTCCAACTCTTCACACGCAAACGCAGCGCACAAAGCGCCAAGGAACGCCTGCAGCTGGTCCTCGTCCACGATCGCACGGACCTGACGCCGGCAGAACTGGAATCACTGAAAGATGACCTGATCCAGGCGATCTCGCGTCATATTGAGATTGACCCTGAAGCGGTGCAGATCGGATTGGAACGGGATGGCCGTACACAGCGTCTTGTGGCGGATATTCCCCTGCGGAGTGTACGCCGCCACGCGGGTTGATCGTTATTGAAATCACGGGGCACGGAATCAACCCGATGAAATGATGTCGGTTGCTCCGTGCCTTTTTTCTTGCTATACCATTTCCAATGTCATTCTGTGTACAGCGCAGAATCCCCTTCATGACACTGAGACCGTTCGCCACAAACAGTACTCTTCAGGCTGACAAGTTGTAGAATTATTTATGACTCGCGGATTTTCCTGGCGTAACTTTGATTTTCTGCTCCTCGGCGCGATCGTGCTGGCCACCGCGTTTGGCACAACCATGATCCGCTCTGCAGTCGCGGGGAATGAGGGATTGCTACCGCTCATCAACCGGCAAATCTACTTTGCTCTGCTTGGGTTGGCAGTGATCTTCTTCTTTGCCGCCGTGGACTACCGCTACTGGCTGGCTCTGTATCGCTTCCTGTATTTTGGGATCATGATCTTCCTCGTTGCCCTTTCCAGTCTGGGACAGGTGGCCTTCGGTGCCCAGCGCTGGTTCACGGTTGGTGTGCTCTTCCTCCAGCCGACGGAATTTGCGAAGATCGTGGTGATCATCATCCTGGCGCGTTATTTCGACAAAGTACAGAGCGAGCCGCGCGACCTGCGATGGATCCTGGGTGCTTTTCTCTGGGCATTTGGCCTGGCCTTCTGGATCCTGATCCAGCCGAACTTGAGCAATGTTGTTGTGATCTCGGTGATCCTGGGTGCAATGTTGTGGATCAATGGCCTGCAGTTAAAGCATGTGGCGATCTTTGCAGGAGTATCTGTGTTGGCCCTGGGCATTCTCGTGGCCATATCGATTCTGGGCATTCGCCTGCCTTTCCTGCAGCAATATCAACAGGATCGTATTACGAACTTCATCCTGCCGGATCCGAATGCGACCCATGGTGCAACCTATAACGTGACACAGGCATTGATCGCCATCGGCTCCGGCGGCCTGTTCGGCAAGGGATATGGTCACGGCACACAGACCCAGTTGCGCTTCCTGAAAGTCCGCCATACGGACTTTATCTTCTCGGCGATCTCTGAGGAGTTCGGTATGGTGGGCGCCGTGATTGTGATTGCGGTGCTGGCTTTTATCGTCTGGAGGTGCATACGTGCCGCACAAAAGGCACCGGATGTGGCGGGCGCCATGCTCGCCTATGGTGTTGCCATACTGATCTTTTTCCAGGGTGCTGTGAACATTGGCGTCAATTTAAACATCGTTCCTGTCTCCGGCCTGCCGCTCCCGTTCATCAGCTACGGCGGAAGCGGTCTCACCGCGTTAATGCTTGGGATCGGCCTCGTTGAGAGCGTGGTGATGAGACATAAACAGTTGGAATTTTAGAACGCCCTCATCCTCAGCCATTCTCCCACAGGGGAAGGGAGTCCCCTCTCCCCGCCTGTCCCCGTTCTTTGGGGATTTGGGGAGAGGACCAGGGTGAGTGAAATTCAAGGAGTCATTTTGTCCATTAAACCAGCTCGCACGCGCGTTGCACCATCGCCGACCGGTCACATGCATCTTGGCACGGCCCGCACGGCACTCTATGATTATCTGCTCGCCAAAAAGACTGGCGGGCAGTTCATCTTGCGCATCGAAGACACCGATGTTTCGCGTACCGTACCGGGTACAGAGCAGGAGATCATGGACGGGCTGCGCTGGCTTGGGCTCGAATACGATGAGGGCCCCGACATTGGCGGCGCACACGGCCCTTATCGCCAGACGGATCGCCGCGATATTTATCAGGCACATGCTAAAATGCTCGTGGATAAAGGTGCCGCCTTTCCGTGTTTTTGTACTCCTGAGCGTCTGGAGCATGTCCGCCAGGAACAGCAGAAGCACAAAGAGAATCCGCATTACGATGGTACCTGCCGGAACATCGATCCGGCTGAGGCTGCGCACCGCATTGCAGCAGGCGAAAAACATACTATCCGTTTCAAGATGCCGCATGACGGCATCACCATTGCACATGATCATCTGCGCGGCGACATTGCTACGGAAAACAAACTGATCAATGATTATGTCCTGCTGAAATCGGATGGACTTCCGACTTATCACCTCGCGGCGATGGTGGACGATCACGAGATGGGCATCACGCACGTCCTGCGCGGTTCGGAATGGCTGGGTACATTCCCTCTCCATGTGAATATTGTTCGTGCCTTTGGGTGGGACGAACCGATCTGGATTCACCTTTCCGTATTTCTCAAACCTAGCGGCAAGGGCAAGCTGAGCAAGCGCGATGCCACCACTGCCATCAAGGATGGGTACTCGGTGTTTGTCAAAGACCTGCACGAGCTTGGCTTTACCCCGGAAGGTGTGCTCAATTGGATGGCGCTGATGGGGTGGGGCGTTCCCGAAGATGATGTGATGAGTCTGGATCAAATGATCGAGCGCTTCGACATTGACAGCCTGACTGCCTCTCCCGCCGCGATCAACTTTCAGAAACTGGACCATTTCAATGGAGTGCACATCCGTCTGCTCTCGACCGAGGAACTGGCAGCGCGTGTCAAGCCGATCTACACCCAGGCTGGATTCCGCGTCGAGGACGGGACCCTGTTCAAGGTCGTGCCACTGATCCGTGAGCGCCTCGTCACCCTGGATGATTGCATCCCCTTTGGCGGCTTTTTCTTCCTCGAAGATGTGACTCCTGATCCGCAGGATCTCATCGCAAAGGGACTTGATGCAAAGCAGTCCGCGGACGTGGCGCGCAAGGCTCACGATGTTCTTGCCGCTGTCCCAGAATGGACTCCTGCCGCCTCCGAGCCGCCGATGCGCGCCCTGGTCGAGCAACTCGGACTTGGTCCGAACCAGGTCTTTGGCCTCGTCCGCGTGGCTGTGACCGGGCAGAAGGTCAGCCCACCCTTGTTCGAGAGCATGGAAGTGATCGGGAGAGAAAAGTGCCTGGCAAGGATTGAGAAGGCAATTGGAACGCTTGAAAGCATGTGAGCTGCTTAACTTTGGAGTGTAGGATAAAACCGTGAGAGCCAACCGCCTCACGGTTTTGTCATCTTTTATAGGGGATCATCCAGCCTGGCCAAAAGGCCCGGCGTACATACCAAAAGGCCGGACATGGGCCTTGGATTTCTTATATAATAGAACGAACCCATCGCATTCGAATTCTTGAAAAGGAAACCATGTCGGCTGAAGCCAGAGCAGGGCAAAAACACCGATCACGTCGGTTCAACCCATGGTTGTGGTTGGCTGGAACTGCATTGACGTTTCGGTCACGCCAGGGTTTTAACTTTCTACTTGCCGTTTTTAGATTCCTGGCTGTTGTGATCATCTTTCTGCGATTGTACAGCGGACTCTATGCAGGCATACCCGGGATCATTCCGTGGCTGATATTCGCCACATTTCTGGTGTATTCGGTTTGTCTGCTTGTATTCTCCCGGCAGCTCACCAAATTCCTGGATAATCGCCGCTTCCACGTTGTGCTGATTTTGCTGGATACGGCAGGCACAGCCTACTTTGTTTCCCAGTCCGGGCAGGTTAATACCGAGCTCTACATCCTGTTCCTTCTGCCTCTGGTCACTGCTGCTCATTTCCTGAGCCGAATCTATGCCATGGGAATGACTCTCAGTATCGCGGGGATCTACCTGCTCGTGCTCGTGACCATGGCACCTGAGAACCCTCTGAGGAACCTGTTTCTCCCGTGGTTGGGACGGACTTTCTTCCTGCTTGGGAGTACCTGGGTGTATCGCGTGCAGCGAAGCCTGCCGCGTGCCAATGAGACCAAGATCATATCGCCGGCGGATGCTCGCAAGCGGCTCGAAGAACACTTGCAGGACTTACGGCGTGTGGTCCCGTATGATTCCGTTTCAGTCCAGCTCCTTTATCGGGACCGATTGCAGATCGTAGCCTGCAGCGGATTTCCTAATCCTGAAGAGATCTATCAGATCGAATTTCCGATCGACGATGAGCGTTACCCAAACCGCCTCGTGCTGCAGTCGCAGCGAACCGTCATTGCGGCGGCGGCGGATTATCCATCCTTCCAGGAGCAACGATACTATGCGGGGCATATCGTCAGTTGGATGGGAATTCCGTTGATCTCACCTTCCACCGGCGAATGCTTTGGAATGATCTCCATCGATTCGAGCCAGCCCCGGGCTTATACAGTGCAAGACAAAAAACGGGCTGTCATGTTTGCCCGCAGAATCAGTACGTTTCTCATCGAAGCAGCACTGGGCCCGGCGGCGCTCACGCAGGCCACCAAACAGGCCAACCTGAATGCACTGTTGAAATTGTGGGCGGAGGTGTTGCCAAGCAAGACCTCAATATGGGACGATGATCTGCAAGCCTCGCAGGATCTGGTGCTGATTGGGCAGAAGATTTTCCGCACTGAGGACTGCTCGATCTTTTTCGTGCGACACAAATATGATGGCGGTGTCAAGGACACCGTCCTGCACATGATCGCCTCCAGCACGATTCCTGCCATGCTTTTCAATCACCATGAGACATTTGTCAATGGGCAGCACGGGGGCGGCCTGACAGCACTGGCAGTGCATCGCAATCGGACCTTGAACTACGGCGCTGCTCAGATAGCACGTTCACCGTATCGAACTAGGTTCACGGAACACCTGAACTATCTCTTTTCGAAGCGCTCGCGTCAAGTGCTCATCTCGCCTATCAGAGACTCCAGGGGTGGTGCTGTCGGTGCGATCAAGATCGAGAACCGCCTGGATGGTTCTTCGGATCATCCTTTTTATCCGGTGGAGGAACATTCATTCGAGATCTTTGCAGCCATGGTCAGCCTGATCCTTGAGACGATTCGCCAAAGAAATTACATCAACCGCCACGATGAAAGCGTCCATGGCCTGCGCGGCATCATTCATCACGCGGCCATCGAGCCCATGAACAAGGTGCTGAATGACTTGATCTATCGCCCTGGACAGGCCCAGGTCGGCGGCACGCTTCGGGAAATACAGCATACGCTCGACTACGTGAAGATGGTAATCCACGGCATCCTCTCCGATTCTGAAGACAGCCTCTATCTCGAAAAGGATGGACTGATCCATGCCTTGCATCGCTATCTGGATAGCCTGCGCGATATCCCACACCTGAAGAATACCTGTGATCGTATCCAGATCGATACGGAGGCGGCGCGTGATGACCTGCCCTTCCAAATCCGCGAAGTCTTCTTCAACATTGCACGTGAAGGCATTCTGAACATTGTTCGTCACTCGGGCATTGGCGAGCGTGAGGATGGCTTTGGCAGCATTGATTTCTCCAAAAAGGATGGAGTTTATCATCTGGTGATCTGGGATAATGGGGTTGGTTTTTCCAAGGAGGATTGGGCCAGGGAACGCCGGCGCTCCTTTGGTTTGAACGATATGATGCGCCAGATTGAACCGATCAAAGGCTTCAGTGCCATGGCAACTCTTGACATCGATTCGCAGCCCGGTAGTGGGACGGCCATTCGCGTACAGTGGTCACCGTGACCTATGGAGAGACAATGATGAGAACCTACAAGACCTTCATCCTGGAAGATGGTCTGTTGGACCGCACAGCCATAGAGAAGATTTTAAGTGAGATACCGGAGATAAAGGTTGTGGGGCTGGCATCTACCACAGTGCAGGCCTTTTCCATCTGCGAGAAGGAAAAGCCTGACCTGATCATAGCGGATGCCAAGATTGGTCAGGAGAAGATGGCGGGAGCGGCCTTCGTCAAGAGTATTCGAAAGTTGTTGCCGGAAGTGCGCATCCTGGGAATGACCTATCATCCCGATCTGGTGGATGGCCTGCGGCGGGCAGGCTGTGACCATGTGGTGAACAAAGCTCTGATCGAGAGTCACGAGGCTGCCCGGAAATACATCCTGGAAACGCTGATCCCCAGGCCCGCCTACTACCGGGATTTCGAGCCGCCTTCACTGACATCTCAACAGGATCGTGTGTTGCGTTTGATCTGCGATGGCAAGACCGAGGCGGAGATTGCGAAGGAGTTTGGTTACAGCAACCGCAAGCCCATCCGCAATATCAAGAACACCCTGTTCGACATTTTCGGTGCGGTGAGCGTTGCAAACCTGGTCCACCTGGCTTATAAGACGGGCTATCTCAATCCAGACCAGGATTAAGGCGTTTGCCAAAAGGCAAGACAAAAGGCCTGTCACGGGCCTTTTGTCTTTTATTTAACCCAATGTTAATCGAACGGAAATGATAAAAAGGAATCAGGCAGTAGGATGTTTTGCCCACACGGAGGTTCGGCACATCGGTAGAAAATCGGATTGAACCGTCAGACAGGAGGTAAAAATGGTAACACATGCCCTTGCGATCATCGTGTGTGCCCTGGCCATCAGCGGTTTCATTGGCGATAGCCTCTCGGCATTAATCGGGATTCCAGCCCTGCTGTGGCGCACTGGTTGGATCTCAGCGCTGGTTGGATGGGAAATGTTCCAATTCCGCTCGCTTTGGATCTATCGCCCCCAGGAAAACCATCTCGGCGTGATCTATCGCTTCGGTCGCTTCCACCGATTTGTTGATCCGAATACCTGGGCTCTACTCCTCCCTGGGTTCGACCGAGTGCACCACGAGGTCAGCCTCTACATGCGCACAGTGGAATTCGAACTGCCGAACGTGGAGCTGTTTGACGGCCTGACCGTCAACGTCAGGCTCAAGGTCTTCTTCACCACCGACCCGCGCAAGGCGTCGGAGGACCGCCTCTTGCAGGCGCTGAAATTCCAGCGGGACGAATGGTCTGAGATCGTCAAGACCAGCACGGAGGATCTGGTCCGCAACCAGGTCTTTCTGACGCTGACCTACACGGAACTGGCCGCACAGCGCAAGAACCGCGACGTGAAGAGGCTCCTCAGCCACGAACTTGTCGAGCGTGTCCGCGCATTCGGAATCCTCCTGAATGAGGAGTATGGTGTCATGCCCGTGGATGTACAGCCAAACCGCATCTACCGCGATGCCGTCCTGGAATCAAGGGCTGCAACTTCAGTCGGCGAGGCTGCGCTCGAGCGGCTGCGCCCGTTCCTGCAGGTGCTGGAACAGATCCAGCCTGATGCGGCTCATGCTGCCATGCTGCTGCACATCGCCTCCAAAATTGCACAAACCGGCCAACTGCCCGAGATCGTTCTCTCCCCGGGCGGGGACCTTCCGATTAGCCCTATCCACACGGGCTTCACGGGCGGAGACGGGCATGGCGGGAATGGAAGCGGGCCCAAATATCCTCCGAAAAAACGGGGTCCGGTGAACAGGGAGAAACCCCTGGCCGGATAGCGTATCTTTGAATAAGCTGCCTGTCATCTCGAACGGATGGCAGGCAGCATCTTTATGCTGTTTGTTGGATTGCGGCGGAATGACGGGCTTACACCCACCCCCTGATCTTACTGAGAACCATTGCACCTACTTCGTAGAGAAATATTGTGCCGCGTGAGTATGTTTGCAGCCACTTGTATCCGTAGGCGGGCTCGCCCTCAGAGAAGGCAGAAAGCCAATAGAAATCTTTCCAGCCCAGCTTCCTGGCCGTGGCAACCGCACGCCGTGTGTACAAGTCCAGTGTGACAAGGGTGGGCTGACTCAGATTTTGTTCCCTGATAATTTGCATTGAGTACAGGAGATTTTCATAGGTGGTTCGTGAGTGATCTTCTTCGATCAGGTTCTGGCGAGGCAGGCCCAGGCTGACTGCATACTGAGCCATGACCCGGGAGTTCGGAATGCCAAGGCCCTGGTTATCCCCGGTGGACATGATGAGCCTGGCCTGCGGAAATCTCCTCCACCACTCGACCGCCAGTTCGATCTGTGCCCGGGTGGGCCTGGTGGGGAGTGATGAATCCTTCAAGGCATAAGAGGGAATGACAAAGCATCCTGGATTAGACGGTGCGCGATCATCAATTGTCCAGAAGTGGCGAGACATCTTGAGTTCTCTACTCAAGGGAAACCTTATTCGATCACGACTCCTGCCAGATTCTCTGCCGACTCTGGATATTTCATCTTCAGTCCCTCCAGCGTATTGACCAGAATGGTTGAGATCACCAGGTCGCGATACCACTTGTGGTTGGCAGGGACAATAAACCACGGTGCAGCATCCGTGCTGGTCTTCTTCAAGACATCTTCATAAGCCTGCATATATTCAGACCACAGCTTGCGTTCCTCCAGGTCACCCAGCCGGAATTTCCAATGCTTGTTTGGATCATCCAGCCTTGCCTGCAGACGCTCCTTTTGCTCATCCTTGTCGATGTGCAGATAGAACTTCAGGATCGTCGTACCCGTCTCCGCGAGCATTTCTTCAAACTCGTTGATCTGGTCGAAGCGCGTTTCCCACACCTCGCGCGGGACCAGATTGTGCACGCGCACGACGAGCACATCCTCATAGTGACTTCGGTTGAAGATCACCAGCTCGCCTTTTGCCGGTACCTGCCGATGCACGCGCCACAGATAATCATGGTCGAGCTCCTCGGCGGTTGGCGCTTTGAAATTCGCCACCCGCGTACCCTGAGGGTTGACACCCTCGAATACGTGGCGGATGGCGCCATCCTTGCCGCCTGTGTCCATGGCCTGCAGCACGATCAGCACCTTGTGCCTGTGTTCGGCGAACAACAATTCCTGTAGTTCCTCGAGCCTGTGGTTCAGCTTCTCGATTTCAGCCTGACCCTGCTCCTTGCCGCCTTTGAACTCGCTCGTATCATTTGGATCCCACTCCGAGAGCTTGACCTTCATATCGGGTTGGACAAGATATTTTTTCAAGATTTGCTCCTTTTGAGCCAATTCTACATCAACCCTTCCCGTTCGTTAAAGAGAAACCCACCTGAGAATGTTCGTCTCAAGGTGGGTTATGTTTACAGGGATACTTACACTTTTATCGCGATATCACGGACCAGGTCCAGGGCCCGGCCCGGGACCTCCTCCACCGCCTCCGCCACCCCCACCGCCGCCACCGGACCCTGCTCCCACGCACGAGAGAGCAATCGCCTGGCTTTTAGATTCCCCCAGTGCGTTATAAGCGGCCACATAGTAATAGTGCGTGCGATCGTTTTGTGTAATCACTTCGTCGGTCATCTCGGTCCGGTTGGCCGGCAGGTCTGCGACACGATCGCCATCCCGGTAGACTCGGAAGCCCTGTTCATTATTGGACATATCCTGCCAGGCCAGGTGGAACTGATTGATCTGCCTGCTGGGCTTGGTGGAGTGATCACTGAGACAGGTCGCGCCGAGGAGTTGAAGACTTGCAGGAGCGGCAGGCGCCGCCGGTTCGGGAGTCGCAGGGGGATCCATGTTGGGAACTGCCGCCACTTCTCCTTCAATCGTGACGCCCTGATCGGCAACCCAGCATTCCGAGCCGGTGGGCAATTTGACAACCCAATATCCTTGCGATTTTCCGATGACCTGGGCCTTTGACCCGGCCAGCAAATCAATGACCGGTAAATACGCGTCGCCAGGACCTGTGAGGCAGACAACTCCTGCATTTGCTGTTAGAGTGGCCGGGACCGGTGTGACTGAAGGCGCTGACGAAGCCTCCTGTGTCGGAACTGCAGCGGACGCGGCAGGCTCTGTCTTCGTTGCAGTTGAAATGGATGCAGCCTCCGGGGTTGGGCTGGCGACCCCACAGGAGATGATCAACAGGATGGTAAAAGCCAGACCGAGGATGTGCCGGTGTTGTTTCTGCTTCCCGCTTTTCAAGCCTTGCCCTGAAACCGTATTCCGCGCGATCTTTGCCATAGCGATTCTCTCTCTATACCAAATAAAAAGTTCCACGAATAAATACTTACAGTAGTATAGGGCAAATCCAATCAAAAATCAATTCCCCCCGCAAAAACAAAAACCTCTCGCAAACTTGGAGAGGGTGAGCGTGATGGCGAAATCGTCCCATCATGGCGTGGCCGTTGCTGGGCTACAGATCGTGCCGCAACCGCCGATGCATCCATCCGGGCTGCCACACACCAGGACTCCGTCCGTACAGACGGGAGGAGTACACATCAGGAAGGGGGTCGGTGTTGGACTTGCATCCGTGATTGGGAACAGGCCCAGGTCTGCGTGCAGTTCAGGCTGTGTAAAGAAAGGCTGTTCGAAGCGTAAAGGCATGTAACCGGGCGCCTCCAGGATCAAGGTGATTCGATCTGTGTCGTGGAAAAAGACCGGGACGAAGGAATAGATCCCGTCGCTGTTGGTGGTGGTGACGCCCCTGCAGGGATAAGGAGATGTATAGGAGGCATGTTCGCATGTGACGGTCACTCCCTCGATGGGGAGGTTGGTCACCCCGTCCCTGATGACACCATAGACCGCTCCCCAACCCAGGTCACCCGGGACAGGGACGACCGTCGCCCAGGCCGGAGGCGTACTGGTGGGAACGGCATTCAATGTTGCACCTATTTCGGCAGTCAGATTGACTTGTGTGCTGGCGGACATGGCAGTCAGGGTAGGTTCCATCACTGCGGTCAGGGTCATGCTGTCACTGGGGCAGGGCCAATTCGCCGGTGGACAAGGCGTGCCTTCCGTGAGAGTTAAAGCAGGGCTGGCGAACAGTTCAGAGGTAGCGGAGGGCCTGGGACTCCCCACTGGCGGGAGCACCGCGGGACCGCAGGAGGCCAGGAGCAACAAGGCCAGAATGATAGAGAATAATGGAAGAATCCTCAGAGGTGGTCTGTTCATCGTTCCTCATTCGGTATGAGTGGTTGCACGTATTACGTCTCTAACGGCACTCATCCCATGGTTGTTCCATACTCTCCGATCATTTCTGCGATGAGAATTCCACTTCAGTCGAAAACCTCTTCCTTCACAAACGGACTGCGCACGAATTTCCAGAGCATTTTCCACATGGATGAATAGGACAGGACAACGCCATTCTTATGATTATCCAGCATCTGCCGCGCCAGCCAGGGCGTCACGGTTTCAACGCGTTCCGCCAGGATGTTGAAGATGCGTTTCGCCCGCTCCCAATCCTCAGGCCGGTCCTTGTAGCGGTCGCGCAGCAGGTCCGTGGCGACCATGCCCGGGCGGAGGGATCCCACGATCACAGGCGTAACCTTTGCCTCCAAGGCCAGGCTCTCCGTGAAGTAATGTACCGCATACTTGGTTGTCCCATAGAACGTCAGGCCCGCGTGTTTGCGTCCATCGCTGCCCATGCCTTCCATATTATAGATCGCGCCATGACCCTGGGCCTGCATGCCGCGCAGCGCAACCTGTGAACCGAGGATCGTGCCAATCACGTTCGTGTCGATGATGGACTTTACTTCTTCGATTGGACGCTCCCAGGCCATCCCCATTTCACCCGCATATCCAGCGTTATTGACCCAGATGTCCATGCCTCCAAAATGAGCGGCTGACGCTTTCCACAGCGACAGGACCTGGGCAGGATCGGTCACGTCGCAGGCGTGACCGAAGACCCGTGCCGCTTCGTACTTCCCTGCCAGCTGCTCCACAGCCCGTGCAGTGGATTCCCTGCTTCGTCCACTGATCACTACGGAGCACCCGAGCTGAAGAAAGGCCTCGGCCAGTCCATAACCAATGCCGCGCGTCGAACCCGTGATGACAGTATTCTTGGGCGATGGCATCATTCGATTGATCTCCAAAAAAATGTTTATCTCTGGTGAATTCTGATTTTTCAGCGTGCCCTTTTGAGCAAGGCATAAAGCGTTCAATCTATTTGAGTCAGACGGCGAAAAGAGACGATCAGGCAGAACAACAGGAAGCCGATGACGACAAACGATGCGACCATGATCATGAGCATCGATTGTGCATTGAAACGGACCGGCGCGTGCAAATTGGCGTATGCCGAAAGCTCGAATGCGGCCTGGATCACCAGGAGAATGATACCAAACACGATCGCTGCAAACGAGCTGAGGCGGCTGAGCGTCTCCTCCCTTCGTTCCGGCGCGAGCCAGTATTCGCGATTGGGCAGGTTGATGAGCTGCATCGGCATCACCAGGAACACCAACTGCGGCAGGAGGCTGACCCCGACCACAGTCAGCAGGGTCTGCAGCTGATCCCAGAAGAACTCAGTTTTGGATGCAAAACGATCCGGGTTTCCCTGAATATTGAAGTGTGCAGCCATCTGCGCCGGCGTGATGTTCCAGAGCCGCGCGAATTCAAGAGCACAGACTAAAAGCACAATCACGTAAAAAATTCTCCCAAAGCGCATGATCTTTCTTTCCTGATTCTCCTCTACACGGTTATACGGGACTGGTTACGAGTTTCGCGAAGCATCGCTCTCCGGTCGATAGCCGATCTCCGCCTCTGCGTTTGAAATATTCCAGAAGCGCCTGCGGTTGTTGGAAACGCCATAATAAACCGCAAACTTAACGTCGGCGAGCAGGCACTTCTTCACCAATTGTATGAGATCGCGGTGGCTGAGCCAGGTGCTTTCATGACGGGGATTCCTGGTGGGGTCATCGTCCTTCAGGACGGTGCCAATCCGCAGGCACACAGACTCAATTCCATACAGCTCATAATACATTCTGGCGATCGCCTCTCCCGCGGCCTTGCTGACCCCATAGAACCCATCGGGGCGGATTGGATCTTCAGGCCGGATCACGATCGGTGTGGGCCGGGTATGCAGGCTGGGAGGCAAACCCTCGTAAGCACCGGTCACATGGTTTGAGCTTGCGAATACGACGCGTTTTATTCCGCACGTCTTCGCTGCTTCATACACATTCTTCGTCCCGGCAATGTTGTTCACCCATACCGATTCCCAATCGGCGTCCGCTCGCGGGTCGCCTGCGAGGTGGACTACATGGGAAAGTTGAGAGATCTGCTTGAATACCGCATCGACCTCATCAGGGTTGGCAATGTTGGCCTGGAACAAATTCTCTTTCGAAGCATCCTCGTGAAGATCAACTCCGTAAAGCTCGAAAGTATCCTTCAGGCCATGCCATAAGACCTGGCCAACCAGGCCGCGATGTCCCGTGATCAATAGCTTCGGATGGTTCATTCAGGATTATCTCCTCTTCTTTTCCACAGTCTTCTCGAAGACCACGATACAAGTATTTGTGCAGCAGGCGCTCCAGCACGCACCATGGGTTTCCGCGCCAGCTCGCCAGTCGGGGATGGCCACTAGGCGTTGTGTTCTCCTTCGAAGAGTCCTATATTGTATAACTATAATTCCCCTTCCACGCAACGGCTCTGTTTCGCTCCACTGGTCTTTGCAAATGCACGCTCAAGCTCGGCATACCCTGGAGCAAAGCTTGGAGGACCATTCTGGTGGCAAAGCAGCGAAGGGAATGCAACTCTCCCAGCAGGATTGACTGGGAGAGCCTTGTTTCACTTATGGAAGCAGCTGTTCTTGCAGCAGGACTAATACTCTACTTCTTTATGTTGTTAGGGTACTAACGAGGTCCAAACTTCGGCTGTATCTCCAACGGCTGAGCCTTCAGCGTATTCGCAGTGAGCGGGGCAAATGAGATGGCACCGGTGAGCGCATCCACGCCGACCTTCTCGAACCGATTTTCATCCATGGATATGTTGGTGGCGCTTCCAAACATGGGGTCATCCACCACCAGCATCAGGCCCAGGTCCAGTTTCCTGAAGCGGTTCTCCTGCACGGCTGTATCACTTCCTGAAAGGATCAATCCAGTGGAGCCCTGTACTGCCTGCTGCGGCCCGGTGATCTGGTTGCCCGCAACACGGTCGCTGAAAGCCAGGTTGGCACCCAGGCCAACATTCGCGTTCTCGATCTCATTATCGGAAATGTCCAGATTGTACGTGTACAACGTCGCGATGCCAACACCGGGCAATGGATAGGGTGCGAGCGTTAGTGTATCGCTCACCCGGTTGCCTTTGATCGTGCCTGTGACGCTGAACTGCGGTTCTGCAAAGTCATAACCGCCCAGAAAGATTCCCCATTGATCGATCACATCGTTGGCGCCCTGGGCAGTCACCACGTTATCCACGATGTTCGCTGTCAGAGTTGTGACCGAGGGATTGTTCGGATCTGCGTTGGCAAAGACCGTAATGCCCACACTGTTGAAACCTGCGATGTAGTTGTCGAAAATATTGATCGTCCGCGGGGTCGCCGACAGGTTTGCTGCTACGATCCCATTGCCCTGGTAGCTCGGCCATCCATCGACGATGGGCAGCGTTGGCTCTCCAAAGCCCATGTTCCGGATCTGATTATTGCGCATCAGGCCGCCGGCGTTGACATACACGATCCCTTCCAGGAAGGGGTTTTCTTCGGCAGAGTTGAGGCCGTCAATCGTCAGGTTGCGCAGCGTGACCTCGGCTTCTGTGACCAGGATGACGGGGCGTCCCTCCACTCCGCCGACAGCGGACAGCGTATCCTGCATGCCTGACGGTGCCTGAATGATCGCACCCGGTTGACCGATCAACGTCAGGTCCTTATCGAAGATCGTCACCTGTTCAACATATTTTCCTGAGCGGATCGTAATGTGATCCCCATCCTCTGCCGCGTCCACGGCGGCCTGGATGGAAGTGAAACATCGGCCAGCTCCGGCAGGATGGACGCACAGCCCGGCCGCTTGTGCAAGCGTGCTTTGTGATGCGACCATTGCCAGAAGCAATAGCGTTATGAGAGCGATTCGTCTGATGAGCATGAGAAACTCCTTCCTGATGTAGGATGGATTGGCTGCGATGACTTGTTTCATCCCCTAGTGGATGAAGTTAAAGGTATTCTACCCCGGCAGAGAAGGAACTGACGTTGATAATGCCCCTTTTTCGTTTGCGAAAATGTAAGCTTTCCCCTTTTCAAAGTGCAGGGCCAGGCGTGTACTGCGCTAAGGCATGATGATCAAAACCAGAGGGCTCCCCGAACTGCTCATACCCCAGTAGGCGGGACCCGGGTATCCAATGTGAACTTCATAGCTGACAGTGGCAGTAAGCGAGGCCTGCCCGCCTGCGACTGCCTGCAGGTCGAAGGTGGCTGTATCCGATCCTCCCGGGCTGACGGCGAGATAGTGCACCACGGGTTCAGGGATGGATGGGTTCAGGATCGATGCGTCAGATTGGATATAAAGCCGATATTGAGGCAATCCCAGATCCAGACAGCCTTCGTTGCTCAGTTTCACGGTGACGATCACAGCGTCGCCAACTTTTGGCTCCTCTGGCAGAACCGATAAAGCCACTGTTCCAATTGCAGTCTCACAGGGAGGCGGCGTCGCAGGGGTTGCGGTCGAGGTGGGCGTTTCAGAAGACGGCAGAATGTCTGTTGCGGTTACGGTGGATGTGCTCGTCGAAGTGACCGTCCGCGTGGGCTTGTTCGTGGGATAGAGAGTCGCAGTGGGCGTGCTCGTTGAAGTGGGTGTATCCGTCAACGCAGTGGTGAGTTGAAGAGTTGGGGTGACCGTCCCCGTCGAAGCGGAAGTCACGGTGGATGTAAGCGTGCTCGTTCGCGTCGAGAGCAGCGTGGCATTTGGCAGAGGGATGGTTTGTGGAACGGGCGTGCAGGCTGCGATCATGAACAGGAACAACGCAAGGATTGGAATGGAACACCTGGTCATCTGATTCTGGCCTTTCTCTCGGAGCGAAGATCGCCTTTATCTTTCCACGATGATCCTTACATACGGATAGCACATCCAGACGGTCGAGTCTTTCGCTGTTCCCGGCCCATAAACGGCCCAGACCATGATCTGCCTGTCCAGTTCATTGGGGACTGTTGCGTCGAGCACGACATCATATTGCCCGCCAGGCTTCAGCCTCGGAAGCTCCAGTATTTTTACATCGGTCATTTCCGGGCCGTTCTGGTATTCAAGGTAGGTATGCTCGGGCCATCTTTGCGTCCCAATATTGACGAGGGTCCATTTGATGTCGAAACTATCCTGGCGGTGGAATGTTGTGTCATCCAGTGGCTTCTGGTTGATAATGTCGCACGCATAGGCGGATTTTGAGAATGGGGTCGCGGTAGGCGGAATCGTCGGCGGCGGGATAAAAGTCGGTGTGGCAGGCAGGGTTTCGGTCGGGGTAGGAAGCGGGGCATTCGTCGCGGGCAAGCTGGTAGGAAGGGCGGTCAGGGTGGAGGCCACAGAGGTCTCGACCCGATCCGTCACTGGCTGGGGATTCGGCTCGGGCAGCAACGGCGTGCAGGCCCCAAGCAGGCAGATCATCCCGGCCACGAGTAAGAGGGCTCGACGCGTAGGATGGGCCCTTTGAATCTCCTTGCTCATTCTTTGAGGGCCCATGAATCGGGTGAACAGATCAGGTCTCATAAATCTACTCCGGGCGCTTTCATCGTCATCAATCTATCGTTGCGAGCGCTCATGCCATTCTATCCATACGGTGAGCAATTACCTCTTGCAACTACTGACATTATTATCTTTGACCATCCGAAATCATCCAATTTGAAAACTCAGCTGATATGGAATTGTCGGTAATCGTATAGGCAAATAAGGCAACCACAAGTTGCTTATCTGACAACTGCGAATCGACCACCCTGGCGTTAAGCCAGGTCCAGTTTTTTCCATTACTGCTATAGGCGCATCTCCAGGAATCCGCTTCTCTTTCGAGCCTGAGATAGACTGTGTTGGAAGAGTAATCCTTCCACGATCCACGACAGCCTACAAGACTTCCTGCATCTGTGATCGTTTCGGCGCTGGCGACCCAATCGCTGGGGAAGCTGGCGTCACTTTGAACCAGGCGGGCATTTATCGGACGAACGAGCAGGCCTACCATTTGAGCAGTGGTCAGGTTTCGGGTTTCAGGTATAAACACTACTTTCACCTGTACATCGAAATTACCCTTCAGTGGTCGATCATAACTGACCATGGGAAAGTTAGGCCAGGTGTACGGGCCGGCTGTCATGGTCAACGCGTCGCCATCAAGGGTGAAGGCACTCAATTCCGAATTGCCCGCGTCCCAACGTAAACTCGGATCAAGATCAGTTGGATCGCTGCTTGAGGCAAATTCGAGCCTGATATTCCTCAGTATATACTTTCCCAGGAGCCATCGAGTAGAAGAGCCAACGACGATCAATGCAAGGATGATGATTGCCATTGATTTCGGCTTCAAGAATTTCCTGAATTCCAACCCTGGCGAGGCCGAATCCTGGTCCTCAAGCCTCAGGATTTTCCCCCTGGGTAGGGCCGCGTTCTTTCCTTTATCTTTATTGATATAGGCAGCGATCACGGCGCCAGCCGCAGTGATGATGGCCGATATGATGGCACTGAGCAGGGACAGTAAAGCCGAGTCGCCCATCTTGTCATCCTCCGTTCACCGTTCACTCTTGAATGTCTTGTCCAGAATTGACGGCATCAATGCCAGCTCCTTCCTGCAGCCGAGCCTCATCCACCTCGAATCTGTTTTTTCCACGTCCAGCCTGCAAGGAAGAATAGACCGATCAACGCAGGCAGGCCTGCTATGAGCACATAGGCGATCCAATCAAATCCCCGCATGAATCCCACGTACCAGATTGCCCAGCTGATGAACAGCGCAGCGCCGATCCACTCCCATTTCCACGCCAGTATGATGGCAAGGGTCAGCAAAATAGAAGGGATCAGGTGCATGAACAATGCCCCGAGGGTCTCCCAGAGACCAGGCTGTGCGTCGAAAACATCCAGGGCGAACAGGCTGATGAACAGGACGAACAGGATGCCCGAGACGCGCGGCGTCCAGAATAGAGTCTGTTTAAGTGATTTCTGCATGACGCCCTCCATGATTATCATAGCACGCCATTTTTCTTTGTTCAAATTCCCCCGGGCCGCACAGCGCAGTGCGGTGCGCTTTGCCATTACGGTCCTGCTGACGCTATTGCCGTACAAACTTCACCCACTTCTCCTTGAGATCGACCGTACCGATCATCCAGCATTCATCCATCCAGGCGATCGCTTCAATCTGAGCGTGCGCTGAGTCTCCCCACCATGGGCCACTTTGATAAGCCGATGGGGGCAATTTACCCTGCACTATGCGCTCGATTTGCTCGAATCGCAATGTGACTTCGCTTCCGCTTGAAGCTGCATCGTGAAGGTAATGTGCAAGTCGTGTGTATTTTCCAGCCATGTTTTTTCCCTGTTTCCTTTTGAACTATGGTTAGCATAGCTCAAATTTGGAGAATTGACCATTCATCTCTTTACGTCCCCGGGTCATGGTGTAAACATGACCTTTGTATGCCTGTCTTTTTGATGTGTCACTCCAGGGGCGAACGGGTGACACGCTGTGATCTTCAATCGTTTTCCTCGAGGTCCCTGGCTGAGCACTTCGCACGCAGGTCCTTCTCCTGCAGGTATTCCTGCTTGCGCTGTGGTTCGCCAATCACCTTGTTGGGCGGAAAGTCCACGCTTTCGATCCAGCGGATGAATCGGTCCACATATGGATCGTTGGCATCGGACTTATATCCCTGCGCCGCAGGCATGATCGGGCGCAATTCATCCGGCAATCGCACAGGTTTGTTGCCGAAGTAATAGAACTGCTTGGAGAGGAGGGCGTATTCTCCACTGAGATCCCGCTCCCGGTTATCTTCGGTGTGGATGCTCATCCGCATCTTGGGGCTGGGACCTGAAAAGTCATAGACACAATCGCCCATGCGGCGGCGATAGTCCCGGTTGTGCCAGTCGGGCAGCTTCTTCGGCAGGAAGGTCTTGCAGAATTGATCGTACTCCTTCAGCGTCAGCCTGCCGGTCACCTTCATGGCATAGACCACGTGATCGGAAATATCTCCCAGCGGCGAATGGGACGACCCCAGTCCGGCGATCCAGTCATCCACTTCCGCCGTGCGGCGGATGGCAGGCTTACGGATCCCCAGCGTGCAGATCCCCCAGTATGGATTGGGCGCCGCACCGTCATCATACCGAAGTGAATAGGTATATAACTTCATGGATAGACTTTCCTACAGCTCCATTGCGTGCAATAGCTCTTTCAGTGCCAGTCCCGGCTTTCGGATGTTGGCTCCCTGTCCTTCCAACTGATCAGGTTGAGCTTTTTGCTCCAGCCCGGGGCAGACCTGGAAAGCACACCAACCTGTCTGATGATTTCAGATTGTATGTCAGAAATGCTCCCGTTCTCCTTGCAATAGACGATCAATTGCCTGATCACACTGATATCTCTCAATTCCCGTCTCCCCCGGATCCGACGGCCCCATTTTGGGCGCTCGCAGGCGTAATCCGGCACAGAGGAATCGGGACCTTGTCTTCCCGGATGCGCCCGCTAATGTACAAAGCGAATGCCAGAAATCGTCACTATGTGCCTGCCAGAACTAAAGCTATTATCAGAATTAAATCCAACCTCTTTCAGCGCGTTAAAATTGACCTGCTTGAAGTTGCCCAGCTCATAGCGCAGTTTCATTTTGTCCGTGCTGGTGCTCAGGATGCGGATATAACCATCCTCATTACTGATATCCTTCACATAGAAATCAATGGGAACATTTATTTCATTGAACTGAATAGTGAACTCAACGGCGTTGTACCGCGTCATGTTTTGACCATTGTTGAATTGAAAGGCCATTCCAGCATATCCGGTCTGCCCTGCAGGTACGTTGTAATCCAGCATATAGCTGGGATAGGGGCTGCTTCCATCATAGGCCAGGTTTACTGTGGAAACTCCACCAAGGTTTACAGCATTCCCATAATAGGCAAAAACCCGTTGGGGAATCTCCTCAACAGCCAGAGACTTTGGATTGGATGGACTAAACAGTGAGCCAACCCAGGTCTGAAAAGCAGGTATGGCAAAAAATGCGGCGACACACGTTCCAACCAGACCGATGACAGCTACAGCGATCGGAACGGTCCAATCACTTGATTTCTCTTTGGTCATGATTTCTCCTCTTTCAAGCCTTTCCCCTGGAAGCCTTATCCAGCACGGACCAGCTTCACCCACTTCTCTTTGACATTCAGACTCCCGACCTTCCAGCCAGCATTTGACCATGCACGCGCACTGATGTGGTTGCCCTCCTTCTCCTTTTCCCACCATCTCTGGTCTTCATATGCTGACGACGGCAGTTTGTCGTTCAATATTCTTTCGATCTGCTCAAAACGAAGCTTAACTTCTCTCTGGCTTTCAGGCAGGTCGCGCAAGTAGTTTTCAAACGGAGCATATTTGCCAGCCATCACTATTCCTTTCTTTGCCACTCAATCCCCCGCATCCCCCTTCGGGGACGGCAACAATCCATCCAATTCTTCTGGTGGTTCAGCCCGCGATACCAGCCCTGTTACGGGACACCAGCCACAGGGGCCGCTGTCAAGATGGGCCATGATGCGCTGCATTCATGCCGTAGGATTCTATATCAAGAGACATGACATCGAACGAAATTCCACGTTCAGTGTGATGTTGAACGGTCTCAAAGCCTCGTTTCATATAGAAATCTTGAGCATGGGTGGTCTCTAAAACGATTTTCCTGCAGCCTTCGCTGTGGGCAATCTCGATTAGCTTATCGAGCATGACCAGGCTATAGCCTCTCCCCTGATATTTGCTTCTGACAGCCATGGCAGTGATACAAAATATTCGGCCCCCGGGTTGGTGGGTCACTAAGGGATTCTCGTCCAGGCGGGGCTCGCGCTCCGCTAACCACTTTTCGGAACAACCAAAGGCTGCAATTTCATTATCTGCGATCAGAACAATGAAACCATTTGGAAATGCTGTCAGCCGGTGTTGGAAAGTCTCGGGCTTTTCAGTGGTTCCGTAAGGAGAGAAAGCCTCCGTATCGATTTCTGCGACTGCAGAAAGATCTTGCTCTCTAGCATTTCTAACAAGGACCCTGGCGGTATCAGGCATGGACAAATTCCTTTCGACGTTCCTGTATTTTCACAATGTGAAACATGATTTAGTCTTCACCCTCCGGGCTATTGTACTTAGAAAATTGACCAACGAATTTCCTGTCGAACATCAATGTAACAGTCCGTCCCGTTCCTTCCCGACTCGATGTTCTGCTGCTTCCACCTTCACCGGAGCTGGCCCTACAACCCCGAGTGTTGGCTTTTCTCCGGTCACCACAAAAATGCAACTCCACGTTTCCCCAGGATCTGGTCATCAAATATCAGTTGGGCTGGCTTTTCGGCAATGCCGAGACACACATGCAGCGGCAGCAAATGCTCCTCACGGGGGTGGCAATAGCGAGCGGAAGGAGCTTGCTCCCATTCGATCAGGCGTGTTTCACGCTCGGCCTGGGGCATCGAAGCGGTACAACTCTCGATCAGCCAGCTTTGAAAGGCCTCATTGGCCGGGTCGGGCCCGCCATCTCCCTGCCAGGCAAAGGCTCCCATATTATGGAACGAGAATCCAGATCCGATCACCAGGATGTTCTCCTTCATTAATTCGCGCAAAGCCTTGCCAAGGGCAATATGTGCACCAGGGTCCAGACCGCGTAACAGCGAAAGCTGAAGAGCAGGGATATCCGCTTGAGGGTACATCAGTTTCAGCGGGATAAATAAGCCATGGTCAAATCCGCGCTCGGGATCAATTCGAGAGGCGACATTATTCTTTTTCAGCAGTCCCGCAATCCGCTGGGCAAGCTCCGGGTCTCCCGGAGCCGGGTAGGTGATTTCATACGCCTGGGCCGGGAAACCATAATAATCATAGAACATGGCCGGGTTTTGTGCTCCCAAGAGCGTGGCTGCGCTTTCTTCCCAATGGGCGCTGATGACCAGGATCGCATCTGGCTTCCTGAGCCGCGCTGGCAGCCGTGTCATGAAATCCACCATCGCCTGGTGGCTCGGGTCTCCGAGAATTGGCAGGGGACCCCCGCCATGGGAGAAATAGACGATCTGGGCGTCATTTTCGAGACTTATCGGTTCCATCATGAAAACCTTCCCATTATCCGTGACTCTGAGGGTATCACGTACATGCCCGGATTACATCCGACCACCGGGGGAGGCTGCCTTCCCCCACATGGGGGAAGACAAAGAACGATGCTCGTGCAATACTGATACTATGGTACAGGCATGGGCCATGCAATGTCAAGACGTCATTTTCGAGAAAGTGAGAAAGTGACGAGTTATTCGATTGAAGGGGGATACCTGGCCCGTTAGGTCGAGTGGAAGCGGTTTGTGGATGCCGACCAGGGAAGCCTGCACGTCTTTTGTACGCGAAAATGGAGCAAGAATAAAATGAACACTTTACCTGCTGAAGACCATGTCATAGAGTCGCGGGAACCCGTTCGGTTCCTCGTGTTTTCCGCCTCGCTTCGAGCCGCATCGCTCAACTCACAACTGGCAAAGCTGACTGCGAAGATCATCGAACAGCATGGAGGAACCGTGGAGCTGGCCGAGATGGCCGATTTTGAGGTACCCTCCTTTGATCAGGACATGCAGGACGCGCAGGGATTTCCACCCGGCGCGGAAGCCTTTCACGGACGCCTGACGGCGAATGACGCCTTTGTCATTGCTTCTCCGGAGTACAATTCGTCCATGCCTGGCCTGCTCAAGAACGCCATCGACTGGGTTTCGCGTTACCGCCCGCAAGCCTTCAATGAACGGCACGGTCTGCTGCTTTCGGCGTCGCCGTCCATGGCTGGTGGGAACCGAGGGCTGTGGGCGCTGCGCCAGCCCCTGGAGCACCTGGGTGCCCGCATCTTCCCGGATATGTTCTCGCTGGCTCAGGCTCACAGGGCCTTTAGCCCGGAAGGCCTTATCGCTGACCCACTGCTGGGTGAGCGACTGGAACTTACCATTCAGGCATTTATGGATCTTGTCGAAGCCGCGAAGCATTACCCGTGTGTTAAGAAGGCCTGGTTTGAGTTCCTGGGCGAGCGGCCTGACCCAATGATAGAGCGCGTTCCTTAGCAGGAGGACCTGTTCCATGATCCAGATTCGAGATGTTTTACAGGTGAAATTCGGCAAGATCGATCAGGCTGTGGAATTATTTACCCAGCTCTCCTCGCCGGTCTCTGAAAGGGTGGTCATGGGACAGCATTTTGAAGTGCTGACGGACATCACCGGGGAAATGTACAGCCTGGTGAATGAGTTCGTTGCAGAGGATATGGCAGAATTCACAGCGATGCGCAAAAGGCAATTCTCCCAGCCCGAGTTTGAGAACTGGTTCAGGCAGTTTCAGTTGTTTGTCGAAGGAGGGCGGCGGGAGTATTACAACGTTGAGGGGCCGATCCAAACCTGGTCACGCCCAGGTGGGATCGTGGTACGTGAGGCTTACCGGGCGTACAAAGGGCAAATCCACACAGCGGTCGCCCTCTTACAGCGCTATGGCGGACTGCTGGAGTTTTTCAAGGTGGGTTCCAAACCGCGCATTCTGACAGATCTCAGCGGTCCCATGTTCCAGGCAGTGATCGAGATCGAAACGGAAAGCCTGTCCGCCTGGGAAAGCCAGCGGCGCACCCTGTACCGCGAGGTCGAATTTCAGGTCTGGTTCAACCAGATGATGACGAGTGTTGAAGCTGGCACCCACGAATTCTTTCGCGTCGAATATAC
>JAKOVF010000281.1 GCA_029782225.1 Chloroflexota bacterium
ATCTTGCAAGGCAAGAATGAACCCCGGCTGGGTCCGCAGGGTTGCATAATGAACCAATGGGGTTGTATCCACAACATCCTGAACAATGCGGTGCAGGAGCGCATTCGAGGCAACAGGAACATATCCGCCAGATTTTTCCAGGATATTCTTATACAGGTCGTTGAATGTTCCAACGTATACACCGATTGATCCGCCGCTGGCCGACAAGCGACGGCGGAAATAGGCAGCCTGCAAACGATCCGGGACGATCACACGGATTTTGGCAAGCGGGTATTTTTCAAGTACGACGCGAATATCGTCGATACAGGCATTTGTTTTGCCTGTGGCAGGGGCTGAAACAATCAAACGTGTCGGCATGGTATCTCCCTTATCTTTCCGGTCCGAGATTGTAAAGTATAGCAGATGAAATTCTGTTTATGGTTTTAAAAATTTGTTTGCAATCAAAACAACATCTTCACCACTTGATAATCTGTTATATGGTCAATACTATATTTTAGATAATCGTCACTTTTCCCCACTCAACATTTGGAAGTTTTCCATACTTTCGCCTATTCCCCATCACCATTGCAATGTCTTCAGGTAAATTTTTAAATGCCCAGAGAGCAGCCTTCTTGACCCAATCCGGGCTTACCTGTGCATATACAAGCCGGACACCAGTTTCCCGACAGAATGCCAAGGCTTCTGTCCATCTCTTCCGTGTAATATCCTCTATTTCTTCCTTCTTTTTGTGCTCATCCCCAATCTCCAACCAGAACAAGGTCTCGAAACCCTGCACTCGACCCCAGGCAAGCCCGTCAGGGCGCACTGCCGTTTCAGGAAGTTGCACTTCGGTCCATCCCGTCCATATTTCAACTTGTGGATAGGCGGATCGTAACCATGCCGGCCACCTGCGGGAATTCGTCCTATGGGATGTCCCAATTAAGTGCGGGTTCAATTCCTTCACGCCGCTAAAATCCACTCCATTTGATGCCCCCCAACTGCGTAAAGCAACGGATACTCCTTTACGGGTTGGATGCCACATCCAGTACGGATCCATTTTCTTTGGCTTTGACTTGTCTTTTTGGAACTGCTCGCCAAGTTTGAATACCACCATTTTGCTTTTTTTAAGCCTCTGCAAAACATCATAGGTCATTGTTTCAGGAAGACCTGTCAAAGAAGCGATCTCCTCCTCAATCCCTTTCCGGTTTCTTGCCAAAACCTGGAGACATTTCAACTCTTCACGAGAAAAACGGGAGATCTCATCATCCACCTTGGGAGGATGATGGAGTGAAGAAGAAAATAATCTTGGACCAAAAGAGAAACTGCGATAATCCGGTGTCTTGTCTTTTGAAGTGACAACATATGGAATGGAAAAACCAGCCGTCATGGATCGTTTGACCTCCATCAGGTACCATTCCCCGGGAGATGTCACGCGGATCCAAAGAGATGCGCCGGGTCTTTTTTTATCCAACTCGGCAACCAGGCGCTGCAAGAGGGGATGAAAGTCAAATGGTGGCAATCCATTCAAGGCGTCAATATCGAATATGAAGGTATCGGTATAGCCGCCTTCAAATTTTAGGCTGATCCAATCGGAGAAGGTTACATCACCCAGTCGAACGGTCATGGGTTAATCCGAACATCCAATGTTGATGTAATCATCAGGCGTAAAATAGTTTTGAGGGTTCAGCCACACAGCGCTTTGTTCGCCCGTCTTCTGGCGAATGCCGTAATGTAAATGCGCACCGGTGCTGTTGCCGGTGTTGCCGCTCAATCCCACCACATCGCCGTGGTTTACGATTTGCCCCTCAACTACCTGGACGCTGCTCAGATGAGCCAACCAGACCTGATAACTATTGTTCTCAATCACCACCAGATTACCCCACGGACCGTTCGAGCCAGCCCACACGACCTTGCCTGCGATGGTTGTATGAATCAGCGTGCCTTCATTCACGGGAAAGTCACTACCAGTATGCGTCTGGTAATGTGGGTCTTGGAACTTACATCCTAATAATGGCTTGTCATAGATATCACCCCAATGTGGAATGGGGCCGATCAAGGGCAAACCATAGATATCAGAACCGGGTCCAACATAGCCATCGAAGGGAACAGCGCTCATTCCGGATGGAAGCGAATTGCCATACGAACCGTTGTCGCTAGTCTCTGCATATTGGGGGATATCGAACAACCACTGTTCAACACCAGGCTGCGCCCATGCCGGGAGTTGCGGAATGGCCAGAACCACCAGCATGACGTAACCCACTATCAAAGCCGCCCCGCATAACAACGGGGCGGTCATCAAGGCAATGGAAAAACGGAAGAAACCTTTCATTACAAGACCCGACCGAGACGATCAAGGCGGATCTCGCCCTGCTGTCCGGCTTGCAAGCCCATCGAGGCTTCAATGGACAAACCGTTGCGGATCATGCGCATCGAAAGCCAGTAGGACACACCTGAACCGAGGATGACAGGAGATAGAAAAAGCGGATTACCAGAATACAACTTCCCGACTTCGGGAGTGGTGATGGCAATCAATACCAAAACGGCAGGAGGGAAAAGAGCAAGAAAACGCGCCTGCCATTCCACACCTTTGGCGGCAGCACGCGCACGGGACAAGACTTCAACCACTGTTCCAAGAGTCTTTCGCAAGGATGCAACCAACGGTCCGATCTCGATACGTCCTTCGATGGATGCTAATAATGAAGTAGCGACTATATCTACGGCGGGATTGTCCCAGGCGGTCGTCCACTGACGAACAGCAAGTGCTGCTTCATCGGCAGGCGCGGTTCGCAAGCGCACAACCAGATCACCCAAGACCATTCTGCCGTCTGGACCAACGGCTTGTGCCGCATCATCGAGCGCGTCGCCCAAGGGCTTACCTTGTGAGAGAAGAGTCTCAACGACTCCCAAGCCCCGCAGAATATCCTTGGCTTGTTTCAAGCGGAACTCCTGACGTTTATCGGAAAGCGTGCCTGCATACAACAAGCCACCTGCGATGGCAAACAGGATCGCAGGAAAGACTCCGAGGAATATCCCTCCCGCCAGTCCACCACCGACCCACGCCAGAAACCCATACGCAATCTGGTTGAATGCCAGTCCTGTTCCGGTCTGTCGAGCGAACTTCTCTGGATCGAATTTCTTCTTCGGTTGAGCAATGCCCATCGCGCGTGCCATGCCCGCTTCGTCCACGGTGCGACGCCAGCCAAATGCGATGGGGATGGTTGCCAGCGCCAATGCGCCAAGAATTGAAATCAACGTAATCATCTTATCTCCACGTAAACCAGAATGCGAGTTCCTGCGCGCCACCGTTTGCCAGCCAGACGGCAAAATAAATTCCCACGACTCCCAGCAGGATAGTCAACAGCGGATAGACTCCGACTTCGTTCCATGCGAGGTCAATGGGACGCATGGTTGCTTGTGGCATTTGTGGTTGGTATGAAGGCGCAGGACGTTCACGCTCCACTGTTGGACGCTGTGCCTTTTGTTTGGACGGAGACGGATCGCCTTCTGTTTTACGGGTGGCCGCTTGTTGGTTGACATACTGCCGGGTCTGCATCGAATATCGAAAACGACGCATCATCCAGACTTCCGGCGGGACGCGGTCGGGTCCAAGGCGCAGGAGCGCGAGCGCCATGAACCCGACCA
>JAKOVF010000305.1 GCA_029782225.1 Chloroflexota bacterium
CCATATGCTCGGTTTCAACTGGAAATTCCTGACGCCGGTCGCCTTCACGCTTTTGCTGGTGGTCGCGTTGATGAATGCGATTCTCGCGGGGACCCCGGCCTGGCTCTACGTCACCGGCATGTTCCTGTCAAATGTCCTGGTCGGCTGGATCGCGCTGGAGATCGCTCGTAGTTACAGCCGCAAGGAGCGCGCCAAAGTGGAAGGACGCGGTTCTGAGCCTGCCCTGCACGAATCCGAAGGGACGATGGCTGAGGCGCATCATTAAACCCTCATCCCTAGCCCATCTCCCCGAAGAAGAGGATTGAATTATGACTGCTGAACAAATCATTTTCATTATTGTTGCGCTGGTCACCTTGGCCTCGGCGTTTATGGTTGTGACCACACGCAACTTGATCCATGCCGCGTTGTGGCTGGTGGCTACGTTATTTGGCGTAGCCGTGATCTATGCCTTATTGAATGCAGGCTTCCTGGCAGTGGTGCAGGTTGTGGTGTACATCGGTGCCATCGCGATCCTGTTTATCTTTGCCGTAATGCTCACACGTAAAGATATCCGCGACCAGGGCGCACAATTGAACGCGAACTGGTGGATGGGAACCGTCCTCGCTCTGGTGTCCTTTGGAGGCCTTGCCGCGCTTGTCCTCGGCTGGAGCAGCACGTCGAAAGTCGCGGCGGCCCTCCCGTCGGGGTTTGATACGGTGGGCCAGCTCGGGGAAGCATTGGTTTCGCCGGATGCTTACGTCCTGCCGTTTGAAGTGGCGTCCGTCCTGCTGCTGGCGGCATTGGTGGGCGCGGTCTACGTCGCGTTCAATCCCCGAAGCGGGGACTCTCGGAAATAGGAGGACGCGATGGTTCCACTTTCCTGGTATCTCATCCTTTCGGCTGCATTGTTCAGCATTGGATTGTTCGGCGTGTTGTCGCGGCGCAATGCCGTGGCGATTTTGCTTGGTGTTGAGCTGATGCTCAACTCGGTGAATGTGAACCTGGCCGCATTCTGGCGTTACGGCGACGTAAATCAGATGGCAGGACAGGTGTTTGCGATCATCGTCTTTGCAGTGGCTGCGGCAGAAGTGGCCGTGGGCCTGGCACTGGTGATTTCCGTCTATCGCCGCCATAAGACAGTGATTGCAGATGATATTGATTTGATGAAGTGGTAGGGACTCATGACGACTGAAACATTGATCTGGCTCATTCCCCTCCCGCCCGTATTAGCTTTCTTCCTGATCGTCCTGTTCACGAACAAGAGCAAGGCGCTCAGTCATTCCATAGCCGTGGGCGCGGCTTTCCTTTCCTGGCTGGGCGCGATGATCGTCTTCGTGCGTGCGCTCGGCGTTGAAAAACTGGGCGAACATCCCTTTGCATCTTCAGTGAACTGGATTCCAACTGGCAACACCTTCCTTAAGATCGGTGTGTTGGTAGATCCGCTGACGGCCGCGGTCCTGTTCTTCGTAGCCTGGACCGTGCTGATGATCTTCATCTACAGCATCGGCTACCACAACTACGGGCAGCCTGCTGGTGATCATGATCACATGGGGCTTCCGCCTCACGGCGCGACGATCGAAGAACATGAACGCCCCAACAACCCTGGGGCAGGCAAGCATGTGGTGCCCTCGATCGAGCCGATGTATTCGCGCTTCTTTGCATTCATTGGCCTGTTCGCCTTCGGCATGTACACACTTGTGGTCTCCGATAATCTGCTGACACTTTTCGTGGGCTGGGAAATCATGGGCTTGTGCTCGTATCTGCTCATCGGTTTCTGGTATGCCAAGCCTTCAGCGCGCGATGCAGCAGTCAAGGCGTTTATGACAACCCGCATCGGCGATGTTTTCATGCTGCTGGGTATTGCCTTCCTTTATTCAGCCACAGGCACACTGAGCTTCCGGGAAATCTTTACCGAAGAGACGCTGCATGTGCTGGCTTCCACGCCCGCGGCCTTTGGTCTCTCCGCGGCGGCTTTGATCTCAATCCTGTTGTTCATCGGAACGATAGGCAAATCCGCACAGTGGCCGCTGCATGTGTGGCTGCCGGACGCGATGGAAGGCCCGACCCCGGTCAGCGCCATGATCCATGCGGCGACGATGGTTTCGGCGGGTGTGTACGCGGTCATTCGTATGTTCCCGCTGATCACGGCCGGCTGGACGGAAGGTGCACCGCTCAACCCGGCGATGACCTTTATCGCTTTCATCGGTGCTTTCACGGCCATATTCGCCGCCACGATTGCCGTGGCACAAAATGACATCAAACGCGTGCTGGCTTACTCCACCATTTCCCAGCTCGGCTTCATGATCGCCGCAGTGGGTATCGGTGCGTACGTAGCCGCAGCTTTCCACCTGATCACTCACGCCTTTTTCAAAGCGCTGCTCTTCCTGGG
>JAKOVF010000313.1 GCA_029782225.1 Chloroflexota bacterium
ATGCGCTGAACCTGCATCTGCGATTGCGTCAGCGTAACGTTCGCATTCGATAGCGTCAGGCTTGTCGTTCCGGACATGCAGGCGTCTGCAATGTCCATGTTTCCGTTGACTGGAACGTCCCACGTCCCAACATCGGAGCCATTCGACGGCTTGGTGAAATGCCCTTTTCCACTACTAAACGCGTCAACCATGTTGCATTTCCCTGTCGGTTATCGTAACATATAACATGCATCCGAATTTCAGAGACAAAACTAGCCAGAGGTTCGGTTCACTGACGGTTGCCTCACTTCATGGCTTTATATTATCTCCATCTGGAAAACGCGTTTACAAATGGAACGTCGTATGCGACTGCGGCGCCTCTCTAGTTGTACGCGGGACAAATCTTGCGTCTGGCAATACAATATCATGCGGCTGTCTTGGTTCAAGGCGGACGGTCGGCGATCGTTCCAGAACACATGGCCTTCGGCATCATAAGATTTTTTCCGTGTGGAGCACGATGAAATCCAGATGCCTGAACCCGAAAAGCCGATCATATCAAAGATATGGAGGGCGTGGAATCTCCGTTTGCGACCGATGGCTTACATTCTCCAATTTTGCCAATGATATGCTCCCTTCCTATCAAGATGGATTGACGCTCGAACGCATCGACAATGATAAAAATTATGACCCAGCAAACTGTCGATGGGCCACACGCAGAGAACAAGCCGCCAACCGCACAAGTACCCGACTTATTCTAACACCTTGGGGCCCGATGAATGTCACGGCAGCAGCACGAAAGGCTGGCATTAAAACATCAACGGTTCAGATGAGAATGAAGCGTGGGTGGAACGAAAATAACCTCCTTGATCCTGTTGCCTTGAAGAAAAAACCCTAGCTCCTATTCGCGATCCGCAGCGCGCTTGCGACGATATGATCTGGCTCATTCATCAACGGACGAAGTTCACCACCCAACGCCTTTTTGACACGCTCTGCCTCACGTTCGATCAACGTAGCGCGTTTTGCCGGATAGTCACGTTTTGAGATTCGCCCACCACCTGCCCGCGGCGCGCGATCATC
>JAKOVF010000329.1 GCA_029782225.1 Chloroflexota bacterium
GACGGGATGCTCCTCCAGCGTCGGATGGATTTCCCAATCGAAATCGTGGATCAATCCCAGCAGGCCCCAGGCTTCCACGTCTTCGGCAGGAAGAACACCTGCACCTTCGTCAAATTTTTCGGCGTAGAAGCGCATCGCGGCTTCCACGGCTAGCATGTGTCTTACCAGGCCTTCATTCTTCACAAATTCACGGACAAGGGCGAGGGCTTCGTCACGGGTCACAAATTCTCCTCTTGTAGGATTATGTTAGGGCTTCTCAGCAAAAATCGGCTCAGGCTTGCCGAGCACAGGCAATGGTTTGTAAACGTACACATCCATGAAAGCGCCGAACGTGGCGAGCAGTTCGCGCGTGTTCCAGATCAGACGGGAGATCTTGCGATAGTAAATATTGTTGGAGTTGACGCCAACCGCTTTGAGGCCGAGATAATTACAGGTGAACAGTGCGCGTGGCAGATGAAAATCCTGCGTGACCAGAATTGCGGACTCGACGCCGAAGATGGCTTTTGCCCGATAGCAGGTATCGTACGTCCGACGGCCGGCGTAATCGAGGACAATCGCTTCATTCGGGACTCCGAGGCTGAGCGCGTACTGACGCATGGCTTCTGGCTCGTTGTATTCCACCACACGATTATCGCCGCTCATCAAAAGTTTTTCCACTTTGCCAGTCTTGTATAGCTGGACAGCCGTTTCGACGCGGTCTCTCAAAATAGGCGTGGGGGAGCCGTCATAGCGCAGACCCGCGCCGAAGACTACCGCCACACGATCCGAAGGAACAGTCTTCACCGAAAATACTCTCGCTGAGGAGTAGATGGCCGTCATCAGTCGGGGAAGGAACAACCCGAGAAGGCCGAGCAGGCTGATGGTCAGTGTGAGACGCCAGAGGAACTTGATAAGTTTTCTGAACATGCAGAGAATTGTACCAAGAAAGAAAAACCTCCGTTTCGGAGGCGATTGATGTTATTTTTCCAGCAATTTCCTGATCTGTTTCTTTAGTGGAGGCAGATCATTTTTGGCTGTATCCCAAATCACGTTGAGATTGACTTCCCGATAATCATGGACAATTTTGTTTCGCATTGCTCGCATTTGGAACCAGGGGAGTTCCGGATGTTTTTCCTGAAACTCCTCCGATACATTATTCGAAGCCTCACCAATGATCTCTATTTGATGCATAACTGCATCTTGCATCATCAGGTTGCCCTCAAAGTCCTCCTTGTCCACCCGGCGCAGGTAACCTTCAATGCGTTTGATAGCATCCAGCACATCGCCAAGATACGTAATGTCTATTTTATTCTTCATACAAAACCACCCTGTCTTTCTCAATGTATGGCTTGCGGCGTGGATTAAGCCCTTCCTCTGTCACCAGATCCACATCACGCCCCAATTCCTTCTTCAGTTCCTGTTCCAGGCGTATAACTTCGAACAGCCCAAGTGCAGGCCGCAAGTGGGACGGCTTGAGAGCCAGCAACAGGTCAATATCACTCTCGGCGGTTTCCTCACCGCGCGCATACGAGCCGAACACGGATATACGTTTCACATATGGCTTCAATAACGGAGTGACTTTTTTCTCCAATTGAATGAATCGATTGTTGGGGTCTACTCGCTGTGCGCGTTTCTTACGCGCTGACTTTGGATGGATGTCCCTGGATGGCAAGATTGCTTGAGGCATGCTTGGGATTATATCAGGCCCGTGTCAAAGACCATGGCAACATTGAGACGCGCCAAAAGAACCTAATCAGTTTTTTGAATGTGCAGAGAATTAAGAAAGTTCAAACTATTTGTGCAAGTTCTTTTTCCTTGCAGTAAGACTTGTTATTTTCTTTTTCGGGCCACAGTTCTTTGGCTCTTTTTTGTTGTAGTCCCTTTATAAGTTGGGATTGTGATAGTGTAATGATCGCATATTTGGCCATCCGCTAGACGACTTTGAATCCTAGGATCAACTTCTTTAATATTGTCGACAGAAATTGTGATTACAGTAGGAAGCTCAGCGTTGTAGCGGAAATTAATTAGCTGGAAGAGTTTTTCCCGAGCCCATGGTGTCTGAGCATGTGAGCCAAGGTCATCAAGAATGAGCAATTGGGTAGTTTTTATTTCTTCAAAACGCTGATCATACCTTGTTCGGCTATCAGGACTAAAGGTGGCTCTAAGATAATCTAGCAGGTCCGGTACGACGATAAATATAGGAGGAGATCCAGCACTTGCACGTAAATTGCCTATTGCAGCAGCAAGATGCGTCTTTCCAATTCCAGAGGGCCCAACAAAGACGATCCACCCTTCAGGATTCTCTGCATATTCATAAGCTGCTTCATATGCATCTCTCAACTCCTGCAAAAATTCTTTAGGCAGTCCTTCTTTTTCTCTAAAGTCAAAGTTATAGAAAGTCCGCTTGTTCAGATACCCTAAGGATGACAATTCCCGTTGGCCTATGTCGTCAGATGGACGACGGAAATCAGGCGCTTGTATGCGAATGGATGTCACGAGTTGGGGATCTTGTAAGCGAGAACGGATTCTTTCTTCTATTTCCGACAATGCTAGATTGGTAGTAATGACCAATGGAAGATGATTAATATAACGATAGTTCAGTATCTGGAAAAGTTTTTCCTGTGCCCAAGCAGTTGCATTTTGTGTTCCTAGATCATCTAGTACCAACAAGTTGGCATTACGGATTTCCCCAAACCTCTCTTCAAAGGTTGTATCTTCTGAATCATAGGAGAATCGTAGCATATCAAGAAGATCGGGGACAGTAAGAAAAAGAGTTGGAACTCCCATGCTGACAGCATAGTTAGCTATGGCTGCTGCCAGGTGGGTCTTGCCACATCCATAGCTTCCTTGTAACAGTAACCAACCATTTAATGATTTTGCGAAGTGTGCTGCTTGGTTATATACCTGTTCAAGCGATTCGGCTTGGGTTTCACTAATTCCTATGTGACCGCGCGGTTTAAAAGTCTCAAATGTCAGGTTTTGTAACTCATCAAGATTACTTAATGAGTGAAGTTTATCCCGAATTTGATTAGCTACAGCGCGGCGGCGGCAAACACAAATTTCCACCTTGCCAAAATTCGGGTCGTTAATAGATAGATCGGTGCGCAAATAACCAGCTCCCCCACAGTATGGGCAGTTCGGATCGCCTAATAGATCTATACTATTTTTTGAAGAACTCGTCGACTTTTCTTTTGATGTCGCGTCTACGATCTTCTTCAGTGTATGGTCTATCTTGCTTTTTGCCACGGCCTTCTTCCTTCCAGCGTTTCAAAATCGCTTCCACATATTTCCAACTGCGCTTGTTATTCTTCACAGCTGCTTCGATCGCATCGGAGATCCATTCTGCTTCGTAAAGATCCTCAGCTTCTTTCAACGTGTCCGCAATGATCGGCGTGAGCGGACCGATATTCTCTTCGTACAACTTGAAGATGTTCGGGCGTTCAACGGGCGGTGTGGACAAGACTTTTCCGGTCTCGCGCCATTGACCTTTCGCAAAGGCTTCCGCGGCCGCGCGACCGCGCGGGGAGTTGAGGAAGTAAAAAACATCCGCTTCACGCTGTGATCCTTCGACCGATCGCTCAGGACGGCGCTTGAGCAGGCTCCCACGCTGGACAGCTTTTTCCAGCCCGCGCCCAATTTCGTCTGCTAAAAGCCCCAAATCCTTTGGGGCAAAGTCCGTTTCACACAACGTTCGAAATGGACCGTCCATATGCTCGACGCGCCACAGGAAATAGATCGTCACTTTCAACTCCGCCGCGTCTTCGATTTGACTGAGCAAATGATGGAAGAGCGAGTCCGGGAGTTGGGTGAAGGACTCAGAATCGGTAAAGCCTTTGAAGTTTGACATTTATATCATCTGTCATTGCGAGCGAAGCGAAGCAATCTCTCTGTTTCGTAGGGAACTCTTGTTGGAAGGATTCTCCGCTGTATCGGAGATTGCTTCGTCGGGAAAAGCACCCTCCTGGCAATGACAGATTCACTCATTTGGTTTGAACACTCTCGTGGCGGCGTTCTCGAATTTCGCCAGCGCGCTGCGGAAGATCAATTCGACGCTGCCAACGGGGCCATTACGATGTTTTGCCACAATGATCTCAGCCACGTTTTGCTTCACCGTATCCTTCTCGTATTGGTCAGGGCGGTAAATAAACATGACAATGTCCGCATCCTGTTCAAGACTTCCACTTTCGCGAAGGTCCGAAAGCACAGGCCGTTTATCGGTGCGCTGCTCCACGGCACGGCTCAACTGCGCGGCGGTCAACACAGGGACATTCAGCTCGCGGGCGAGTACTTTGAGATTGCGTGAAATGAAAGAGACTTCCTGCACGCGGTTATCATTCCGAGTCTCGCCGCCCATTAGTTGCAGGTAGTCTACAATGACCAAATCCAATCCGTATTCCATGTGCAGGCGGCGGCATTTGGTACGCAACTGCAAAGGCGTGATTGCAGGAGTATCGTCGAGGAAAATCTTTGTGTCTGAGAAGACTTCGATGGCATGGGTGAACAGCGGCCATTCCTGCTCGGTCAATTTGCCCGTGCGCAGACGTTGTGAGTCAATGCCTGTTTCCTGTGCGATCAAACGCTGGATTACCTGCTCGTTGGACATTTCCAGCGAGAAGATGGCGACCTTCTTTTTGTGAGTCAGCGCGGCATTCTTGGCAATCGAAAGCAGGAAGCCAGTCTTACCCTGGCCCGGGCGGCCCGCGATAATGAGCAGGTCCGACGGCTGCAGACCGGAGAGCATTCGGTCCAGATCAATGAAGCCGGTGGGCACGCCGAAGAATTCCTCGTCGCGCTTGGCAAGCTCATCGATGCGGTCGTAGTAATCGCTCAGGACAGTCGAGATGGGTTGGAGGTCGTGCTTGAGTCTGCGTTCGCTCACGTTGAACACGGCCTTCTCGGCCTCGTCCATCACGTTCTCAACCACAGATTCTTCGTTGTAAGCCAGTGCGGCAATTTGATTGGCGGCGTTGATCATCCTGCGGCGAATGGCATGACCTTCGACGATCCGTCCGTAGGACTCGGCATTCAGCGAGGAAGGGACCTGGTTGATGAGCGCCGTCAGATAGGCGGGACCGCCGATCTCATTGAGCTGCCCTACGCGGTCAAGTTCTTCGGCCAGAGTAAGCAGATCAATCGGGATGCGCTGTTCGTGCAAGCGCGTAAACGCCTCCCAAATCCATTTGTGGCGGTGGATGTAAAAATCGTCCGCGTTCAGGAATTGCGCAACATCGTAATAGGCTTCGGGATTAATGAGCACCGCCCCTACGACTGCTTCTTCGGCTTCACGGCTGTGCGGAATGCTCGGGCTGGCGGGGGCGGTGGTCTGTTCTGGAGGGGTGAAATCTGTCATTTGGCGGGAGCAGCTCTAAGTCTTGGGCGAATCGGGTTTGTCTTTGTCCTGGTCATCCAGGTTATCTATGTCGAGCTTGTCAATGAAATCCTTGAAAACGTTGAGCCGGTCGCTTCCTTCTTCAGAGAGCGGTGCTGGTGCGTCTTTCCTGGAAGGGGTACCGCCCTCCGGCATATCTGTTTCAGGGATGATGCCGGCCGCATCCATCACATTGGGATTGACCAGGATCGGCACATGGGCACGTACGGCGATGGCAATGGCATCCGAGGGACGCGAGTCAACGTTGATCTCAGTGCCATCCACATCGGCGACGATGTTGCCATAATAGATGTCATCCTGAAGCTTGACGATCTCGACCCGCCGGATCTGCGCATTGAACGCACCGAAGACATTTTTCAACAGGTCATGAGTCAACGGGCGGATCATCTCGACTTCCTGCAAGGCAACCGTGATTGCTTCCGCCTCGTAGGGGCCCACCCAGATCGGGAGATAGCGCTCGGTGTCTACTTGTTTCAAAACGACCACGCGCTGAGGGGTCATCAAATGCACGCGGACGCTGTCTATGGTTACTTCTATCATATCGGCCATGGGGAAAACTCCAAGTACCTTATTTTAGCATATTAGAAGAAGAATTAACTGAGCGTGGGGGACGGGCGGAAAAGATTAACAAAACTTTTATGTGGCGACTGCCGCGGCCATTGTCACAATTTTCAATCAGGGCTATAATGCTGCCTTGTCTCTCGGGGCGTGGCGCAGTCCGGCTAGCGCGCTTGCATGGGGTGCAAGAGGTCGGAGGTTCAAATCCTCTCGCCCCGACACATATAGGCTCACGGGCCATGAAACACCACCACAAAGCTAGATGTGGTGGTGCTTTTTGTTTACTAAATCGGCGACCAATTCACGGAAACAGCTTACAGGCGCGACACTCCGCGCGGCCTATGATGACTTTGTTTTGTCACGGCAGGCGGCAGGGTGCGCGCCTACAACGCTTCAATTCTATGAATTCACATCGGGCAAGTTTGTTGCATGGCTGGAGGCGCGCGGAATTGATTCGCCCGAGGCAGTGACAGTGCGCCATATTCGGGAATATCTCGCAGAACTGGCAAGCCGGGGGACAACCGATACAACAGTCTACGACCACGCAAGAGCAATCAGAACCGTTTTGATTTTTTGGAACGATGAAGGCTATACAAACGAGCGCGTCAAATTTGCCATGCCGAAGGTGGAAAAGAAGCGTTTACTTGTCCTCGACGCGGACGAGGTAACGCGCATTCTCAACGCTTGCGAATTCAAGCGGGACAGGGCCATTGTTGCGCTAATGGTGGATGCTGGAGTTAGACGCGAAGAAGCCGCCGCCCTGAATTGGGGCGACGTTGATTTTTCATCGGGCATTGTCCACGTCAAACGCGGCAAGGGTGGAAAGGCTAGAACCGTCATTATCGGCCCAACCGCGCGCCGCTACCTTTTAGCCTACCGGCGCGAGTTAGGCAATCCAGAAAGCAACGCTCCCCTATTCATGTCCAGATACGGCGAAAGAATGACGGGCAATAGCCTGATGTTGTTATTCCGCCGCCTGAGCAAACAGACAGGAATCCACGTCACGCCCCATAGCTTGCGGAGGACATTCGCTGTCCTTTGTGTGCGGGCAGGTATGGGCCTCCTGCATCTTCAAAACTTGCTAGGCCATGAAAGCCTTGAAATGACGCGGCACTATGTCAACTTAGTTGAGTCCGACTTGCTGGAATCTCATAAAGAGCATTCCCCGCTTGATAACTTGGCCCGGCTCAGAAAGGAGGGACGAAAGAGATAAATACACAAACTAACAAGCGACT
Organism: Chloroflexota bacterium; assembly: GCA_029782225.1. Lineage (GTDB taxonomy): Bacteria > Chloroflexota > Anaerolineae > Anaerolineales > Villigracilaceae > JAKOVF01. The sequence continues at coordinate 7,162 of JAKOVF010000329.1, forward strand.
CCCGCCAGTGTTAGAAGCACTGACGAGAGTCTAACCCGCTCACCGTATTGGACACGGCGAGAGGCTAAAGGAATTTTACAGCCCTCGCCCCACATAGGCGAGGGTTGATTTTTTACCGGCCCTCGCGAATTAGAAAAAAAAGGAACCTAAACCATGTTTGACAGAATCGGAAAAGATACAAAAGTATTTGCCTATTACGTGTTTGTTGCCCTCGTGATCGCATGGACAGCAAATAGAACCTTAGACGCTGTACGCAGTGTGATACCGAATGACAGCTACGCCCCATATATCGCGCTTGGCTTATTCGACGCGGGCGCGCTTGGCTGGCTCAGTGCATTCTTAGGACACGCCAAAGGCACACAGAGAACCATAGCCTTTTGGATGACATGGGCTTCACTGGCTGGCATTGCGCTTATGGTGGCTGGCGCGCTTGGGTTGATTGATGCAGAAGCAATCAAGTTGACACTGACCGGCGCGACCGTGTGCAACGTATTCGCCGCCTATGCCTATCACATCACATCCCCCGCCAACAAAGAGCAGATTGAGACACAGAACCTTGAAGATACGCTTGAAGCCGAAGCCTTGCAGATTGCGCGCGCCGATATTGAACGACAGGCAAAGCAACTAGGCCGACTGATGGCTAACCGCGTCACAGCCCGAATCAAGTACCGGCTTACTCTCCCTATGACAGAAGCCGAGCGCAAGGAATGGAAAGCCAACACAGTTGAAGGCGAAGTAAAGGACATCGAAGCGGACTCCCCCGCCCTACCAGGGCCACAGGCCGCGCCCATGACCTTTACCGCATGGCTAAAGGCTATCCCTTTTTTCGGCAGAGGGCGCAGGCCCCAGGCCCCACAGTCAGAGAACGAACCTATTACTACTTCGACTTCCAACGGCTCAGGCTCCGAAGAATCCACCGAGGACAACAGCCAGGAATAAAGCCGAAGCGCGATAAGCCGCCTAAAGTCTATAAGTGGACATGCGCCTATTGTGGAGAACCTTTTGAAACCACATCATACACGGCCCGCTATTGTAGCCACGCCCACAGAACCCGCGCATACCGGGAGCGGCGCAGAGTGTGACAGTCAGAGTGTCACCCAAATCAGGCCGCACAGCCACGAAAAGACAGGAAAGGTACTTACACCATGAAAACCGACTTTCTAACCACTATTTTCCTTGCCCGAAGCTATGGCCCTGCCTTTGTTTGGCAATGGGTTACTTGGAAGTTGGGCCGCTTATGGCCCAAGCGCAAGTAGCCGACACCCCCCACACAGCCGGGACGCGGGGCATCCGACCCCGCGCTCCCGGCCATGTAATTATTAGCACAGATTTTCTAATCAAAATTTAATACACAAACGGCAAGGGTTGCTGTATACTAGCAGTAATCGAATAGCTTGTGGAGTTGAACAGACGGCCACCTTTGCCAATAGGCGAAAGCCCGGCGCGCTCCACATGGCAACAACTGAATATTTAGTGGAGTTTGCAAACGGCCACTTTTGCCTAACAAGGCAGGAGTGGCTGTTTTTTTTTTACCAATCCTTTGCCAAAAAGTTTTGCCCGATTCGTTGGCGAAAGGATAAACCAACAAATCGGGCAAAGGAAAAGAATATGTACAAAAAGGATAACCCAACCCAAACCAAAGTACAAGTCAATGGCCGCACCATCGGCACAATCGAAGGCGGCATATTCAAAAAGACAATCAAAGGCAGTAAGCACATTCTCAGATGTTGCGGCATTGCCTTTAGTCTGGATGCCTTGCGTCAGGCCGCGCGTGTTGGCTTCACTGCTTTTGAAGTCACGGACAGGGAAACAGGCACAGTGTACACCGTTGACCGGGCCACCTTCGAGACATACTCGGAGCCTGTCCACTTTGCGGGCTTCGATGCACAGCGCGCCTTATCGCTCCAGTATTGGGCCGTTTCATTGCCCCAAAAGTCAAAGACATTGAAAGCGGGCGAAGTCAGATACACCCGCGCCGCTAAACCGCGCGCCGCGTTGCGGCAGATTGATTTTTATTCCCGGTAGTCATAGACAGCCATGAAACCGAAACCCTCCCACTTTCCCGAACACGTGACATTTTACGACCTCATGGGCATTGAGGCCGCGCGCCGCGCGTCTGGAACTGGGGGAGGGTGGAGGCTGTACGTTTTCGCAAAGGCTTTAGACAAGACTGGACTCGGTAGTGTGGTCCGTGATGACCTGCGCGCCTTTATCCTTAGTCTAGGTGTCAACCCTCGCACTTGTGAGCGATGGATTGCCGAAGCCCGAAACGCTGGACTTGTGACAGACTGGCAGAAACAAAGCGGCGAATGGATGTTAGCTCTTGTCAGCGCGGGCAGGGCTGGCTATGCCTTGCAATGCGTAAACGGCATAGGCCGGAAGGTTGAAATGGCGGCGCGTGACCTGGTACGCCCCGGCTGGAGGGCGCGCGTCTTTTCGGCATGGGAAAGTGGCAAGCAAATCAGCCGCGAGCAAATCCAAAAGGCTGTAAACGTATCTGTATCAACACAGCGGTATCGTGATTCCCAGGCAGGGACGAAACGACAACGCAATTATTCAAAGTCTGCAATCACAGCAGACAATCTTACAGGCATACAGGAGAACACGAACCACAAAGGCACATTTGCCACCCGTGACGGATTCGTAGCTTGGCGATTGCCCGATACCAGGACAACGGCCCAGGCCGTCAAATTAGGCCGGGGCAGAGCGCGAAAGGCGAACAAAATCATTCGACAGTTGGCGACTGTACAACTTCAAAGCGGCTTGTCAAAAATGCGGCAGGCTTTTAGTGCTGAGGTTGAGAAACCGAATGACTTTATTCGCCTTTTCAATTCTACCCCTGATGAACGGAAGGCGACAGAGCGCAAACTATCACGCACCGATAGCCCAATCCGTGAGATATACGAGCGCGCCAGGGAAGCGAAATCCGGTTCGGTTATCTGGAAACATTGCCCCTTGCGATAGGGGAAGGGAATACCTTGCACGATGAAAGATGATGCGACATTTATTGGCGGTACTAAATGCACTATATACCTTGTATTTGCATTAGTTCTGCACAAGAATAGACACGGAAAATAAACTATGAGCAATGACGATGACAAGCTAACGGCTGATGCAGTTTTGGAGTCGGCGCGGTACTTGTGGCCCTGTGTTTTGTGCGGCACGCCCACTAGACAGCGCGGGATATTCTTACCCAACAAACCAGGGCAACTCGGCGCGCCAAAAAATAAATACCGAAGGGTAATCTATGCTCTCTGTTTACAGCACCCGCGAAACAAGCAGACAGCAGAGGCCGTAGAGAATTACCTGTATTCCTTGCCGTCTGACGAACTGATAAAGACACCCAGGCTGTAAATCTAACCATTGGAGGTACTGCTTATGACAATTTCAGTGACAGCAATCACCACCGGCCACGCGGCCCCGGATGCAGGCTGGCGCGCACTTGCCGCCGCCGTCTACGCCCAGGCCATTCGTGATTTGGCCCAAGCCAAAGAAGATACCCAGCGGCTTGACGCTTTTCTGTGGCTCCTGTCAGAGGATGCTCAAACCTTCCTCGATGCACTCGGCCACGAAAACGGGAATCCAGTGCGTATCTTTCAGAACCACAAGAAGATAGTACGACGAATTGCAAATTCAAACATGAAAGGAACCAGGAAACATGAACCAAAATAAATTCAGTGTAAGTGACTTGTTTGAAGGTCTGGACGATGAACAGGCCGACGAATTGACACGGCGTATCGTGCAGAGTGCCTACGAGGCCCGGCGCGCCATTGCGGACGCGCAGAAAGATGCACGTATCCGGGAATTGGAGTCCGAGGCCGAAACCCGCCAGCAGGCCCCGGCCAGGGAAGCCGAAGAAAAGCGGCTTGCCGATTTAGAGCGGGCCGAAGCCGAAGAAATCGCCAAATGGCGCGGCAACGCTGGCAAGGTGACGCGCATTCGGCAGAAGTACCGGGACTTGCGAAATGCCCGCCCCGAATCGCCCGCAGAATCCGCCGAGCCTATAGACACGGCCACTCTGGAGCAGACATATCGCGAAGCATTGTCAAAAATCCCTAAAGGCAACGTGCGCGCCATTACCGAATTGAAGCGGCGATACCGCGCGCAAGGTCTGGATGTTTGGTAACAGGAGCATAAACCATGAACACAACCACAAAACTTACTGAGAAAGAATTGACCGAATTGAAGCGTGATGCAGATTGGCAACGCCGACTGTTGAAACGGCTCAAAGACGAAGGCTTCAATCATGCACCGGTTGAAGAACTGGACGCGCTCCAGGATGTATTCAAACAACTGGACGAGGCCCGCGAAATTCAACGCACTGTAAACCCCGTCAGTGATGAGAAACAGAAAACGCTTGAAGATGCCGTAGCCAAAGAAGCCTATCTTACTCAGGCCATTTCCCGGCTCATGGCAGAAACAAAGAAACGGGTAGAGCAGGAGGAGCGGCGCGCGCTGGAGAATGAAACGGAGATTTTCCGGCCTCACAAAGAAGCGATGGCCCAGGCCGATGAAGAAATCAGAAAGGCCCTCGCTGTGATTGCCATAGCCTTGCGCAAACGCTGGAAGGCCATGCACCGGCTATCGGATGCAAGCGGGCTGATGGAGGAACTTAGCACCCGCCACCTGCCACAACGCCGACTCAAAATGCCCCCGTCCTGGCCCCGGCCATTTTTGACGGGCCACTTGCGCGGCTTCGATGAATTTGCGGGCGTATTCTTTGGCCGCGTGTCCGCTATCTTCCGAAACGGCGATGGCGATATTGAAGGCGAAGAATTGGCGCGCCGTGTCTATGACAGGTTTTCAACATGACAGACAAGCAATCACCCACACTTACAACAATGACGATCAACGGCGAAGAAGTGCCGGTACTGGTTTACAGTACCGGCCTCATCAAACATGCCGAAACCGGACACTTCATCAAGCCGCCTGATGGGACATCCATCACCACTACTGAACGCGCCCGGGAGCTGGCCGCGCGCCGTAAAGAGCTTTCCAGGGAGCGGGCCATTGCAGGAATGACAGAGGGCGCGGGCCTGCCGCTGAATAAAGCAGGCTCCGGCGAAGAATGGCAGGCCGTTATCAGGCACGTTACTGAAACGCTGATGAAATCGGATAATCTTCGAGGACAAGGGGAAGTCCTGAGCAAACTAGGCCGCGCTACCGGGTATCTGTCCGAAGAAGATTTATTGCACGAAGATAAACCATTTTCCATCATGGAAACGCTAGGCCGTGAAGCTGTCCGCGCCTGGGTTGCGGAGCGGGTAGCGGCACGCAGAAAGGCAATGGACGATGAACTTGACGCGGAAGTGTCCGAGGTCAGAGTCTCGAAATCGGTTTACGATGGCGAAGGGGATTAGACGGCGCATATATCCGAGTGCCACCACCCACACACCAACCAACAAACAGACACAACCCACGTACCCTACCACCACCACGAGCCGGGCCGAATTTTTACAGCGACAATCAGGCAGGCTCCGGGAATGGGGCAGGGGGAAGGGACAAAGGCCGATGAAGTGCAGACACCGCTTCTCGGCCTTTTTGTTTGGCTCCAGGAAGGCCCAGGACGCACGCAAACGGGCCGGGCCGTGTTTTGACATGGCTAGAACGTGCGTGCTACTTTTGACGGCCCGAAAATTGGGACTTGACAACGGGCTAAACATGGCTATAATAGGTTGTGACAATGTACCTTATAACAACTGATTATGATTAGCCTTATAGACAGGAAACGGGAGCCGACAAACGGCTATGCTCGGGCGGTATTCATTCGGAACCGCGCGAACACTGCGGCCCGCATTCGGTGGAAGCTAAAGGGAGCGCGCACCAGCAGACGCGGACGGTAGTTTGTCTACCGATACAGCCACCAACCCGGCCCCGTTTCCGAACCGGAAAGGACATGAAACATGAGCAGAAACACACTCACAAAACTGGACACCAACCCTCGGCCCGTCATAGAGCGGCTATTGGAGGCCGACCCCCGACTTGTTTCAAAGCACACGACGCGCCAGTACAAGGCCGATTTATTCGGTTTCGAGACATGGCGCGGCGACAGGCCCATTACTAAAACGCTTGTCGAAGAATACGCGGCCACGCTCCAGGCCGAAGGCAAAGCACCGCGCACGATAAATCAACGATTGGCCGCTATCCGATGGTATGCGCGCAAGGTGGCAGACTTGGCCGCTGATTATTCGGGCGATTCAGAATTGGCCGACTTGTACGCAAAGCAGGCCGCGCGGGTTGTCACCGTCCGGGATGTGAAAGGCGAAAGGCCGGAAAAGGGCCGTCACATCGAGCAGGGCGAATTATCCGCGCTGATGAAAGCCTGCACCGATGACGAATCACCTGCTGGAATCCGTGACGCGGCTATTATTGCTCTTGCATGGGCTACGGGCTTGCGCCGGGATGAAATCGGAAATATAAAACTGACTGACATCACAAACAAAACAGAGGATAGTTTAGACATTGTGATAGTTGGCAAGGGCGGCAAAGCACGCACAGCCTATGTCAATGACGGCGCATTTGCGGCCCTCATGGATTGGCTGGACGTGCGAGGCAGGGAGCCGGGTTATTTGTTTGTCGGTATCAATAAAGGCGGCAGGATTATAGGCGGCAGACTTTCGGGTGAAGCCTTGCGCAAGATGCTGGACAAGCGAAGTGATGAAGCTGGATTGTCTGAACCGATTACTTGGCACGACTTCCGCCGCACGTTTGCCGGTAATTTGTGGGATGCGAAGATTGACGGTGTAACGATTCAAAAACTAATGGGCCATGCTTCACAAAACCAAACCGCTAAATACGACAGACGGCCCGAAGCCGCACGCAGGCAGGCCGTCAAAGTGTTGCACGTGCCTTACAAGCGACGCGGGAAATGATGCCCCGCCCTGGAAAGGATGATATGGAATTCCCACACTTCGACTTTGTAATCGAGAAGATGACTAAGGCCCAGGCCGATGATTTATTAGATGTCATCATTGCCTATGTGGAATCCCTGGGCCTTGATATGGGCGGCGGATTTGTGATGGAGGCCGAGGACGAGCAACGCTAGAGTAAGTTATCTTGTGTCGCGTCGTCTTTTCTCTTTACCTTTTCCGCCTGCTTGAATGTTTGGCCGGGCGCGGACTTCGGCATGTCTATCTGCTTGCCCTTTAGTAAATCTTCAACCGTCAGAATCTGGATCCGGGGGTAGTCCTTTTGCCACAAGTCCGAATGATAATAGCCCGCCGATACAGCCTGAGTAACCATATCCCTGCTTGGCTCCTCCAGCGTGATAAATGCACCAATCGCCGCGTTTTCGTGCTTTACCACTCCTTCCAAGTCTCGAATATCGCCGCTTTTCACATGGCCGCTCTTGACTTGAATAAGGGCGCGTTGAGTCTTACTCTTTTCGTCAATGAAGTTTATAACTCCGTCAATGCCTTTGTCAGAGCCTTTCTTACCCTCTCTCGATTCGCTTTCCCCGCCTAATGGCTTCGCCTGCACCAGGGACAAGGCCCACCACTGGAACTGATACCTATCATCCTTCGCCAGTTGCCGCGCCCCGCCCAGACTTTCAGGCTCACCGACTACAGCATAATCTTTCTTTTCCACAAGGCCGAAGGAATCTTTTAGCCGATACTTCATAAGCGAGATTGAAAGATGTGTAATGTCAATGCCTATCCATTTTCGTTTGAGTTTATGCGCGGCAACTATGGCAGTACCGCAACCGCAGAACGGGTCGAGGACGGTATCACCTTCATTGCTGGACGCTTGGATAATGCGCTCCAGGAGGGCCAAAGGCTTTTGAGTGGGATAGCCGAGGCGCTCTTGAGCCTGAGAATTGACTGGTGGAATATCATCCCAAACGGTTCCTAATGGAGTCCCTTCGGTTTCATCCAAATATCGCTTATATCTCGGCATTCCGGTACTGGTAAAAACAACTTTGCCTTCCGCCATCATCATGTCAATATGTTCTTGTGACATCCAATGTCGCCCACGTGGAGGGGCAATTATCTTATCCCCGAATCGTCTTTCTGGCCCGGCTCCCGCTCCATGCGCGGCAACTAATTGATACCTTCGCCCATCGGAGTCGGTATTGCTATAGTGACTTTTGATGTAGCTTTCATCATGCGGTGCGCGCGGCGAATTCCATGTTGGTTTACTGCTTTTGGAATAATAATAAATTGAGTCGTGAATGTTGTTGTAATTCACGGGCCCGCCATGAGCGGCAGAACGTTTCCAAATAATCTCGCTACGGTAATTCTCTGCCCCAAAAATCGTATCTAGAACTATTTTCAAATAATGGCTTGCCGTTGGGTCACAATGTAAATAAATGCTACCAGTCGGTTTCAGGACGCGATGCAATTCAATAAGCCGCGCCGTCATCATCACAAGATAGGCCATCATTTGATTAGTACCGATAAACTCACGCAACGAGCCAAGCATATTACAGACATTGACAGGCGCATTTTGAATCAGGCTATGGTAAGTGTTTTCCGCGTCCTGGCCCCAATGCCATGTGTCACCGAATGCCATTATTTGCGCTTCGGATTCTCTCCCGCTTTCCTCTTTGAAAAGCACATTGTAAGAACGATTGGAATTGAACGGCGGGTCAAGATATATCAAGTCCACACTTTCCGCCGGGACATGCTCCCGCAAAATATCCAGATTATCCCCATAAAAGAGCGTGTTTTTTGTAATCGGCTTCGGCATAGGCCACTCCTTCGAGGCCGATTATACGGCACAACACCCGGCCCTGGCTCCTCATTTTTTCCTTGACAAGAAACCGCGTCCGGTTCTATACTGCGGCTTACGGGCAAACATCTTGCCCAATCCTAAATTTCAGCTTTGTGCAGTGTTTCCCAGGCAGGGGCCGCGTTACGCTTCGGCTCCCGCATGGGGTGCAAGAGGTCGGAGGTTCAAATCCTCTCGCCCCGACTGAAACGATGAACAGCCTTCTATCGAGGGCTGTTTTTGTACCAGGGTCGGATGTTTCTCCGCAAGGGAGATTTCGCGGCTCAACAAATCCTGTCGCCCCGACCAGATTAAGAACCAGGACCCTAAAGGTGCAAACCTTTAGAGTCTTTTTAAATAATGTCCATCGAACCTTCCCCGCTGCCTCCTACCAACCAGCAATCGACTGTCAGTCTATCGTTCGGGATATTAACCCTCCTGACGGTTTGCATGGGAATGGTTCCCATCCCGTTCACCGGTTTTGTGTGTTTCCCGGCAGGGATTCTCTCCGCACTGATTGCCTTGATCAGCGGCGTGATGTCTCTGAGTCAAATCCGCAGGCACGGCGAGCGCGGACGCGGGCTGGCTTGGACCGGGATCATCATCGGCGGTCTCACATTGATCGCGAGCCTGTGTGTTCTGCTTGTAATCGCCGGGCTGTTTTTCTGGCACTTAAAACTATTACCCATTCAACTCCCTGGCAATTATCAAATCTAGGTAATCTCACTTGTACCATGCCTTCTACAATAAATGGCAGAAAAGGCACGGTACTTGCCAATCCTTCTCGTCTCGTGTATGCTTGCGGGCGGGAGTGGTTAGGTCCCGGTGGGTCTCCTGGTCTTCAAAACCTGTGGCGGGTCGCGTTGCGGGCCGCGGTGGGTTCGACTCCCATCCACTCCCGCCTTAACCAGTACTCACTGTCATTGCGGGCCCGAAAGGCGAAGCAATCTTTGCTTAGACAGGGGATTGCTTCGTCGACCGACGGCCCTCCTCGCAATCCCGCCGAAAGCGGGCAGGGCAATGACAGGGTTGCAATAAAGGTATTCTAATGACATTTCCTGAAACTGAAGTTCTCACTAATCTTGTCTCTCGTATCTTTCGCATTGATGACATCACAGCCAACCTTCCTGAAAAGGGGTACATCGCCCGCTATCGTGGACAGCTGCTGAGCGAGGACTCCGCCGCGGCCTATGACCAGCTGGCGGATTCGCTCAAGCCGTATAAGATCACACCTTTGTTCCGCCTGGAAAAAGGCGGACAGGTCATCTACCTTGCCCCGAGCCGACCTGAACCCAAAGATGGAAGGATGACGACCAACATCATCCTGTTTGCGCTGACCGTGGTCAGCGTAATGATGGCGGGCGTGGATATTCCGGTTGCGCTATGTTCAGATTTTATGGGAGCAATCCTATACCAGCTCAAGAACATCCTGACCGGCTGGCCGTTTGCGCTCAGTCTGCTGGGGATTCTGCTGGCGCATGAATTTGGTCACTACCTGATGAGCCGCCATCATAAGACGCAGGCAACTCTGCCTTATTTCATTCCATTCCCGCTTAGCCCGCTGGGGACGATGGGCGCGGCGATCATCATGCGCAGCATTCCAAAGAACAAGAGAATTTTGTTCGACATCGGCGTAGCGGGGCCGCTGGCAGGATTGGTGGTTGCCATTCCCGTCCTGTTTCTTGGACTTTTACTCTCCCAAGTGCGCCAGATTACCATGTCCCCGTGCGGGCTTTCGCTGGAGGGTAATTCGCTGCTGTATCTCTTTTCAAAGTATGTCGTCTTTCATCAGTTGCTTCCCGCGCCGACCACCGGCACCACGGATTTCCTTTACTGGCTGAAATACTTCTTCACCGGTCGCCCCTTCCCCATTGGCGGCATGGATGTGTTCATTCATCCGGTCGCGTTTGCAGGGTGGGCGGGGATCCTTGTCACGGCCTTGAACCTCATCCCCGCGGGGACGCTGGATGGCGGACACGTCGTCTATTCGTTCTTTGGCGATAAGGCGAAAAAAGCTTTCCCGTTCATTATTGGCGTCATGGCAGTGCTTGGTCTCTTCTGGACCGGATGGTGGCTCTGGGCAGTATTGTTATTCTGGCTGGGACGCGTCCATGCTGAGCCGTTGGATCAGATCACGCAGCTGGACCCGACACGCCGCGCCGTTGCCGCGCTGGTCATTGTTATTTTCTTTTTGGTCTTCATGCCGGTCCCATTCAGCGCCCTTCTCCCATGAAGAAAAGCCTCATCGCAGTCTGCATCGCTGCCCTGATCCTATCCGCTTGTGGCAAACTCACGGCAATAGAAACCCCCGCTCCCACACAGGTTGGTGGGAAAACTCCTCCGCCGATAGAAACCGTCGAAGCGACGAGCAGGATCGAGGTCCAGGCTGATGCGCTGAAGGGGCTGGAGATCAACGTCTGGCATCCATGGTTCGGCGTCGAGGCCAGTCTGTTCGAAGCGATGGTGGACGATTTCAATACGATCAATCAATGGGGTATCAAAGTCATTTCAAGCGGACAGGTCAATTTCAGTGCGATGTACGAGAATGTCACGCAGGCCCTTCCGATGAAGGATAAGCCAGACGTTGTGATCGCGCTGCCTGAGCACGCGCTGGGTTGGGACGCCGAAGGTGTGGTTGCTGACCTGACCCCCTACGTGGAAGATCCCGCTTATGGAATTGACCCGTCGGATTTCCCTTCCGTGTTTTGGACGCAGGACCAATCCGGCCAACGGCGCGTTGCCATCCCTGCGCAGCGCACGGCCCGCTTCCTGTTGTGGAACGAAACGTGGGCCGGTGAACTTGGCTTTGATTCGCCTCCCGCCTCGGCAGATGGTTTTCGCCAGCAGGCGTGCCGTGCGCATCAGACCATGCGGGCAGATCAAACTCCCAACAACGACGGGATGGGCGGCTGGATCGTGGACGCGCAACCGATGACTGACTACGCCTGGCTGCTTGCATTCCAGGGGGGTGTGCTCGAAGGCGATAGTTATCGCCTGCTCACGCCAAACAACATCAAGGCTGCTCAATTCCTGAAGAAGCTCATGGAAGATCAGTGCGCCTGGCAAAGCGGCGGCAACCCGTTCGAGGCTTTCGCAAATAGGGAGGCGCTGTTCATCACGGCCAGCCTCGAAGATTTTCCTGAGATCACGCGCCTGTTTGCAGCCGCGAAGAGTTCGGACAAATGGCGTGTGCTCCCTTTTCCGGGTGACGGATCCAATGTGTTCGTTGTCTATGGTTCGTCTTATGTAATGCTGGCCTCCACGCCTGAGGAACAACTGGCCTCATGGATCTTTATCCGCTGGATGCTCGATCCGCAACAGGATGCACGCTTCGTGCAGGCGACGGATATGTTTCCGCTTCGCACCTCGACCCAGGGCCTGCTCGCCGCCTATCAAAGCTCTCATCCCCAGTGGGCCGAGGCAATTAAGCTCCTGCCCGAGGGGCAATTGCAGCCGCAACTGGCCTCATGGCGGACAGTCAAAGTGATGCTCGGCGACGCCTTTACAGATATGTTCACTCGCACTGATCTCACTAGCGGACAGGTCGCAAAGGTGTTACAACAGATACAGGAGACCGCGCAGGAATTAAATAAATAACACCCTCATCCCCAACCCTTCTCCCATCGGGAGAGGGTTAGCGTGAGGGCGCAGGAGTTCAACATGCCCATCTACGAATATGTCTGTCTCGATTGCAAGAATGAGTTCGAAACCATCCGTTCGATGAAAGATGCTGACAAGCCAACGGAGTGCGAGAAGTGCGGAGGGCTGCACGTCAAGCGTAAGCTGGCTGTGATCTACGCCATGAGCGGCGGACATGCCGTTTCGGGCACATCAAACAGCTGCAACTGCGGTTCATGCAGGGGCGGGAATTGCGCAGGGTGCGGTTCATAAGAACACGTCAGATAATACGGCAGTCCAACTGCCGCATTATCTTTAACAGCAGGCTGTATGGCCCAGGGAACCGTTCGCTACACCCATCACCCGTTTCTGGTGGCTGCCCTCGCCCGGGACGCCTTGCTGGGACGCAAGCGATCCTTTCGTGAAGACGCGGCTGCTTTCGTCCGGCATCTCAACCCTCCTCTGCGTATTCTGGGAAAAGAGAATATTCCACAACAGGCGCCATGCATTGTCATGGCGAACCACTATTTTCGTCCCGGCTTTCAGGCATGGTGGATCGCGCTGGGCATCGCGGCCTGCATCCCGCTGGAGATGTACTGGGTCATGACCGGCGAACTGACGTTTCCTGGCAAATGGTATGCGTGGTTTGGTTCAGCTTTATCCAGATTCATCCTGGCAAGGATTGCCCGCACTTACTCATTTACCACCATGCCTCCCATGCCGCCGCGTCCGAAGGATGTCGCGGCCCGTGCTCGCGCCGTACGCGAAGTCGTGGAATGCGTGCGGGAGCGCAGGCCCATCCTCGGTATCACGCCCGAAGGCGGAGACCAGCCCGGAGGACGGCTCACCATGCCGGCCTCTGGCTCAGGACGATTTGCCTTGCTCATATCAAATCCGCATATACCGATTGTCCCGGTAGGAGTGTATGAATCAGAAGAGGATTTTTGTCTGAGGTTTGGCGAGGCCTTTTGCCTGAGCGTCGCTGCGGATCTTCCGTCAGATGAGAAGGATACGCTTGCTGCGCAAATGATGATGAGGAAGATTGCTGCATTGCTGCCAGAGAACTTGCGAGGAGAATTCGCATGAAGAAGATCACATCGGTCCGGGGAATGATCGTTTTGAATGCCTATTGGATCGGCCTCTCGTTCAAATGGAATGCCCTGCATCCGATCATTATCCCGGCGGTGCTGCTCAACTACGTTCCCGACGCGCAGAAGAATACCTATCTTGGCATCCTCACTTTCATTGGCCTGGTCATCGCGACTGTGGTACAGCCTCTCGCCGGCGCGGTCAGTGATAGATGGTCTTCTCGTTTTGGCAGGCGCAGGCCATTCATGGTGATCGCAACTCTATTTGACCTCGTGTTCTTGTCCGTGCTGGCGTGGGGCGGGGGATTGCTCTGGCTGTTCATCGGATATGTGGGACTGCAATTCAGCTCGAACATCGCGCACGGCCCGGCGCAGGGACTTCTGCCCGACCGTGTCGCGCCGGAAAAGGTCGGCATGGCCAGCGGACTCAAGACCTTTATGGATATGTTCTCGCTGATCATCGCCTCGCTTCTCGCGGGACGATTGCTGGATCCCGCTACGAATGACCCGACCCTCATCCTGATCGTTTTGATGGCAGTGATCTGTATTGCAACTGCTGTTACGGTGATTTTTACGCCGGAGGAGCCAACTCATGAGAAAAAGCAAATTGACTGGGCAGGCCTCCGCGCTCAATTCAAAATCGACTTCCGTGCCAACACCTCCTACTGGTGGTTGATCGCCGAGCGCGGACTCTTCCTGCTTGGCATTTATGGTGTGCAGGCCTTTGCACAATACTATTTGCAGGATGTCATCCGTGTCCCGGATCCACCCAAACAGACCGGTGATCTCCTGGCAACTCTGACTCTCTCTTTGGTTGTCCTGGTCCTTATCGGCGGCTGGCTGGCAGATAAATTTGGCCCGAAGCGCCTGTTATATACAGCAAGCTTTGTCACTGCGGCAGGGATGCTACTCATGCTGCTCGCGCGTGATATGAGCGGATTGATGGCGTTCGGCAGCGTGCTCGGGGCGGGCATTGGTCTCTTCCTCACAGCAAACTGGGCGCTGGCGAATCAACTTGCGCCCGGTGAAGAAGCAGGGAAATATCTTGGCCTCACCAATCTTGCCACAGCTGGGTCGGGCGCTCTGGCGCGCCTCGAAGGTCCGGCGCTGGACTGGTTGAACGGCCTCTGGCCCGGCCAGTGGGTGGGATATACATCGCTTTTCATCTTCGGCGCGGCGTGCATGTTATTGAGTGTTCTGTTTTTGAGGAAGATACGGTAGGGGCGACCGCGACGGTCGCCCTTTGCAGTGCCCGAACGCAGGGTAATCCCTGGATAAGGGCAAATATTGGATGAGGGCGAGCCCCATCCCTACGCTGTATAATTATTTCATGAAAAAATATTGGATTATTGTATTAATCCTGGCGGCGGCGGCCGCCTTTTTTGCATGGCCCTATTTCACAAATGTGAAGCTGCCTGAGACCGCCATCACCAGTTACGGCTCGGAGACTGTGCGTGCCGAAGTAGTCCAGATCACCGAGCAAGGCTCCATTGACCTGGGCGGCCATACACAGACCTATCAGATCGCACGGGTGAAGATTCTCGAAGGTGAGTTCAAAGATGTGCCGATGGAAATTGACTACGGCAAACGTCAGATCCGTTCGGATGATTACCTGCTCTCGCCCGGCGACAAGGTCATCGTTTCGATCAGCACCACGCCGGATAACGTAGTCAACGCCTATTTTGTGGATTTTGTCCGCACCGGGCCGATTCTGTGGCTCACGATCATCTTCGCCGCGGCCATCCTCGCCATCAGCGCCTGGAAGGGATTGCGAGCCCTGCTCAGCCTGGCCTTCAGCCTCTTTATCATCATTGCGTATATCATTCCGCATATCCTCGCCGGGGAAGACCCACTTCAGGTCAGCATTATTGGTTCAGCTATCCTGCTGGGAGTCACGCTCTACCTCACTTATGGCTGGACGCTCAAGACGCACGCGGCTGTCGTAAGCATGATTCTTGTCCTGGTCCTCACGGGTTTGCTCTCCCTGATCTTTGTCTTGTTTACGCGCCTGAACGGCATGGGCGACGAAAACGTGATGTTCCTGATGCAATCGATGACCACGCCGATCAATCTGCGCGGGCTTTTGCTCGGCGGGATGATCATCGGCGCCTTGGGCGTGCTGGATGACCTTGTGACGACTCAAGCCGCAGCCGTGTTCGAACTCCACCATGCGAACCCAAATTTTGGCTTTCGCAGCCTATACAAATCGGCCATGCGCATCGGCCAGGACCATGTGGCTGCCACCGTCAACACCCTGGTTTTGGCCTATGCTGGAGCCTCCCTCCCGATGTTCCTGATGTTTTCTCTCGCCCGCGGGGACTATGGCTACCTCATCAATTTTTCATTTATTGCTGAGGAGGTCGTGCGGACACTGGTCGGGTCGCTGGGGCTGATCGCCGCTGTCCCTTTGACCACGGCAATCGCCATTCTCTTCGCTCTCAGGGCTGAGTCGCTGCTTAGGTGGGAGCAGATTCTCGGCCCGGAGGGAAGCGAGGAGGGGCATTCTCATGTTCATTAGTGCGTCGCACCTCACTCGATCCAAACTTTCCCGTTTTGTAAGGTGCGACGCACCCTCGTACAGTGCAACTTTCTGCCATTCCTGCCGTATAAGATAGTAGAAAGTCCACAAGGAGCACGCGTGAACGAAGAAATGGCCTGGGTGGTCCAGGCCCAGCAAGGCAGTGACGAGGCTTTCACTCGGCTCGTCGAAACCTATCAAACCCCTGTATATAACCTGTGCTATCGCATGTTGGGCGAGCCGGAATATGCTGAGGACGCTGCACAGGAGACCTTCCTGCGGGCGTTCCAGCATCTGCACCGCTATGACCAAAAGCGACCGTTTGCGACGTGGCTTCTCTCGATTGCCGCGCATTACTGCATTGACCGTCTGCGCCGCCGCAAGTTTGCAATGTTCTCGATGGATGAGGAAGATGATGAAGGAAACTCGTTCGAATTGCCGGACCCCGATTCCCCCGACCCTGAAGCGGAATCGGTCAAAGGCGAAATCCAGGATCGGATCCAGGGCATGCTCAAGGACCTGGATGATACTGACAGGGCTGCAATCATTATGAGATATTGGTACGACTATTCCGAAGCGGAGATTGCCCAGTCTTTGCGCCTGACGGTAAGTGCGGTCAAGAGCCGCCTGCATCGTGCACGCAAAGAACTGGCCGGTTTGTGGCAAAACGAAGAAGCGCACGCTCAACCTAAAAGGAGGCCCCATGAATCACCGGCCTTTTGAAGACTGGCTTTTGAATGAACAACGTCTCACACCCGCTGAAAAACGGGACCTGGACGAACATCTGCGGAGCTGCAAGGTTTGTGCCGCTCTGGCAGAGACCGGGCTGGAATTGCGCTCCGTGCGCAAGGTTTCTCCCGCGCCCGGTTTTACGGCGCGCTTCCAGCAGAGGTTGGCCGCGCAACGGATCGCGGAACGACGGCGCAAGCTGTGGGGCCTGATCGTGTTCCTGGTTGGCGGGTTAGGGCTCCTATTGTGGCTAACCTTACCCATTCTCCTGGCGCTGATCAATTCGCCCGGCCAGTGGATCACGGTCCTGATCAGCTATTTTCTATTTGTCGTTACCTCTTTTGAAACCATGACCGACGTTTTGCTGGTATTTCTAAGAGTTGTGCCGGGGTTCATCCCCTCTTACATTTGGATGGTGCTCGTTTCAGCGTTGGCTGGCCTGGGCCTTTTATGGACGATATCCATCTGGCGGTTTAGCCGCTTTCCACGAATATCGCAACAGTAATTGGAAATGAGAAGTTGCGAAGTACCGCAGCCTCAATCAGTTTTCAAGGTAGCTGCGGCACAAGGAGTATCACTATGAAGAAATTAAGTAAGTTCATTGCAGTGCTAGCCATGATGGTGTTCCTGCTTCTGCCCACCCGGGCTGCACAGGCTCAGGGGCCAGATCACGGCGGCAAGATTGTGTTCGGCGAGAGCTACACACTGAAGAGCGGCGAAACGCTCAATGGCGACCTGGTCGTTTTCGGTGGGAACGTGACGATTGAAAAGGATGCGACCGTTACGGGAAGCATCGTTGTCTTTGGCGGGACCATAGAGTTGCAGGAGGGCGCCACCATCCAGAAGGATACGGCGATGATCGGTGGCACGATGGATGCCAGCGGAATTGTGAACGGTGATGTATTCGTCATGGGCGGGCGCATTAACTTGAATGACACTGCTGTCGTTCACGGCAACATCTCCACCATGGGCGGCGAAGTCCAACGCGACCCCAAGGCACAAGTGGATGGCCAGATCCTCGAAAACATCCCTGCGCCGGCAGTCCAGATTCCAACCGTTGTGCCGGGAGCGCCCAACGTTCCGAATGTGCCGCCGCATATCAATGTGAATGTCAATCCGCTCGGCGAAGCTGCCATGGTTGTGCTGCGTGCCCTGATCGTCGCCGCGCTGGCGATGCTGTTGACACTTTTCCTTCAGCCGCAGTTGGAGCGCGTGTCTGATGCAATCCTGCACCAGCCTGTGGTCGCCGGAGGCTTCGGATTGCTGACCGCTGTGCTTGCTCCATTCGTGCTCCTGATCCTCGTCGTTACGATCATCCTGATCCCGGTGGCTTTTCTGGCGCTGGTCGTCCTGCCGCTGGCGTGGTTGTTCGGTGTGATCGCTCTGGGTCAGGAAGTGGGTGACCGTTTTGCCAAGGCGGTCAATCAGACCTGGGCGCCTGTCCTAGCCACGGGAGTGGGAACCTTCCTGCTTATGCTGGTCGGTGGATATATTGGAATGATCCCCTGCGTCGGCTGGCTGCTGCCGTTCCTGATCGGTATTGTGGCGATTGGCGGCGTGATTATGACGCTGTTCGGTACTCGGTCTGCGCCGGGCACGTTGGTACAGGTTCAGCCTGTTGAAGTTCCCCCAGCTTCATAATCGATTTGTCAGACAACTGAACTGGGCCATGATGCCCACATGATATAATGAGCCCGCCTCGGGAGAAGGAACCCGGGGCGGGTTTTATTATGCCCCCTCACCCCTGTCCCTCTCCCTCCTGAGCGCAGTCGAAGGATGGGAGAGGGGCCGAGGGTGAGGGTAAGTCGAGGAATCATGGTTTCAATTACTGCCAAGAACGAAGTTCCCAACACGCCAGTCCACAACACGCCGCCGCCGTTGATCGAGATCTCGGGCACACATCGCGAGATGGGATGTCAGATTGGAGAAGCGCGGCGCGGGCAGATCCAGCACAGCATTGCCAATGCGCATGTTCTCATCGAACAATCCTATTCACAGCTTGAACTCACCTGGGCTGGCGCGCAGATTCAGGCCCGTAAGTATTTACCATTTGCCGAAGAGCGCTATCCCCAATATGTGGATGAAATGCGCGGTATCGCTGAAGGCGCGAATGTCAGCTTTGATGATGTGATGGCCTTGAATGCGATGGAGGCGGTCACGATGGATGCGCTGCACCTCACGCGCTGCACCAGCTTCGCGGTCAACGAGACGCGCACCGCAGATGGTCATGTGCTGGCGGCGCATAATGAGGATTGGCTTCCCGAGGACGAGGATGATGTTTATGTGATCGCCGCGAATCCGAAGGATGAACCCCCGTTCCTTGCCATGACGTATGGCGGGCTGCTGCCCAATGTGGGATTCAACGCCTTTGGCATTGCCCAGCTTATTGACTCCGTATATCCAACAGACTCACGCATTGGCATTCCCCGTCTCGTGGTTGCGCGTGCCCTGCTCGCCGCGAGGCGCATCTCCGGTGCAATTGGACGGGCGCTCATCTCGCATCGAGCCGCAGGCTACAACCATCTGCTCGTCCATGAAAGCGGTGAGATGTACTCCATCGAAGTCTCCGCGCGCAGATTCGAAATCCTGCATGGCACGGACGGTTACATGGTGCATACCAATCACTATCTGGCGCCGACCATGAAGGAGATCGAGAGCGAGCCTGAAGAGCTGATCTCCTCCCGCGTGCGTTATTTCCGCGCCAATCGCCTGCTCCGTCAGAGTTCAACACACTCCATTAAAAGCTTGCAGGCCATTCAAAAGGACCATGTCAACCTGCCGAATTCCATCTGCAACCATGCCATCGAATGGACTGACCCGCTGGACCGCGAGAAGACTATCAATGTGATGGTCATTGACTTGACCGCGCGCGAGATGCACATCGCCTGGGGCAATCCCTGCCAGAATGTCTATCATACGTATCATTTGAACGCGTAAAGAAAAGTAAGAATAAAGAGACCGCTGGCGAGGCGGTCTCTTTGTTTTGTTCGAGCACTAATCGGCAGCTATTGCTGGAACCACTTTTGGGGAAGGTTCCTTGAGCAGCAAAGCAATGGGTGAGGCGGTGAGCACCAGGCCAGTCGTCATGATCAGCACAAAGGGGAAGCCGCGCGTTTCTGCCAGGGGACCGGTATAAAGCAGTCCCAGCGCGCCGGAGGAGAAGATAAATCCAAGTACAAGTCCGGATGCAAGCGCCATGCCGCCAGGGATCAATCGCTGGGCCAGCACCACCATATTGCTGTGAACCGCACCGGTCCCTGCACCTGCGAGTGGGACAAGCAGGTACAGCCAGGGTGACCAACCGATCTGGCTGGTGATGTAAATTGGAAGTGCTGAGAAGAATAACGCGGATGCCACGACAAATCGCTTGGGAAATTTATCCCCAAAGTGACCGCCGATGACGTTGCCGAGCGCCGAGCCGCCCATAAAAAGTCCCGCCATGCTGCCGTAGATGGTGGCACTCTGACCGAGGTCTTTGAGATATTTGGGCATCAGGTTGATCATGTTGGACTGCGCCGAGGATTGAAACGTCGCAACCAGCGCCAGCGCAAGGATGAACAGCCATCCGACCTGCATGCGCGAGCTTTGTCCCGGTGATGTATGAGGATGAGGTTGATTGGAGCGCAGTTGGACGGCGATCATCAGTCCGACCGGGATGGAAACCAGCGGCAGGATGAACATGCCGGGTACGCCCAGTGCTGCAAGGATTAAACCGGTGATGATCGGTCCGAGAAAGTGTCCGCTCTGGCCGGCCGTAAAGAAGATGGATGTAGCAGTTGTCTCGCGGCCCTTCATGTGGTTGCGTCCCTGCAGCGTGGCCTGGACCGTGCCAACCGGGTGAAACGCAGATGAGCCCAGTGCGGCAATGACCAGACAAACCAGCCCAACATTTCCACGTATCAGAAGCGTTGCGGAATAAAAGACGGTCATCCACAGCACACCCCCGGCCGCCAGCCAGCGCGGGCCCGCGCGGTCAGCGATCCAGCCGAAGAGCGGCTGTGTGAGAGCGGATGCCCAGATATAGATCGTTGAAAAGATCGCAATTTGGGTTGCGCTCAGCCCCAAATAGGTGATGAGGACCGGACGGCTGGAGTTGAACACGTCCACCATCAGGTGACCGACGGCAATCGAGGAGAAGAGGGAGTCAAAGAGAAGAGGCATTTGTGATCTACGTTTGATCAGGTGGTCGAGTATCGAGACCAGTCATTTGATTCGCACTTCGTATAACCTGTGTTTGACAATGTATTCATACACTGAAGGCAATAGATAATAGCGGTAAGGCTCTCCATTTGCAATACGTCGGCGGATTTCTGTGGATGAAATGTTCTGCCGTAGCGTATCCACAAAACGGACCTTCCGGTCGATGCCCGGCAGCTTTTCCACCAACGACGAGACATCCACAGAATCTCCGGGGCGCCGCATCACGCCAATTTGGTGGACGGCAGCCACGAGGTCCGCCGGAGACCGCCAGGTGGGAAGGTCATGCAATGAGTCGCCTCCAATCAAGAGGATAATATCCGCCTCCGGTTCCTGTACTGCGAATTGTTTGATCGTGTCTACGGAAAAGTGCGGGCCCGGCCGCTCCAGTTCCAGGCGTGAGAGTTCAAAAAGAGGGTTGTCTGCGATCGTGAGGTCGAGCATGGCCAGTCGATGTTCGAGAGCGGTGATCGGGTCATTATCCTTGTGGGGCGGGTTTGGCGTGAGTATCCAAAGCACGCGTGAGAGATTGAGTTGATAGGCTGATTCGCTGGCAAGCAGCAAATGGGCAAGATGAGGCGGGTCGAAAGTGCCCCCGAAGAGACCGATGCGTTGACGGGTCATGCGGAAAGTATATCGCAGGTTTTACGGGGCGTTGTCGAGTCCTTTATCAAATCTTTACATTGGCGGGCTATGATGCCGTTGTCAAAAGGAGTTGAATATGTCAAACACAGTGAAATGGACGATCGGAGTCGTTATTGGATTGGTTGTGTTGTTCCTGGTGCCACTCGCGTGGCGATTGGTCTTTCCCGCCTATGGTTTTGGAATGATGAGCGGCGGTTATGGGCATATGCCTATGATGGGCGGATATGGCTACGGCTTCATGCCATTCGGGATGATCTTTATGTGGCTGATTCCCATCGGCTTGCTCGTATTGATCGGATTAGGGATTGCGGCGTTGGTGAAGTATTTGACGAACAAGACCCAGTAATTTGATTGTGGTTCAAGGCAGGCATCTACATCCGGTTATACTCTAAAAAACAGACTCACCTGCGAACGAGGTGAGTCTGTTTTTCTTCTTTGAATTGCTATTTTCTCTGTCTGTACGACAGAACAGGTTGTTTCATCGGATAGAACTTCTTATGGGATCGAGAAGTCCAGCTTGGTGCTCCATGGGCCAAGCCCTACACTGTTCCATGTTTGGATCCACCAAAAGTGAGGTCCAGTTGCAAGTGATACCGGTGCTGTAACAGTGCATGTACTGGCACCACACACGTCAGCTGCCTTGTACCATTGTTTGAACACATTCGAGGATGCGTCGTTGATCCACAGGTAATACCAGGTCGCGTCGGAGACTTTATTCCATGTATAGTCAGGATTATTCGTGCCGATTGACCCTGTAGGTGAAACTAATGTGGCCGCGCCGGGTACGGTAGGGATCGTAACACTGAACGTCATGGCGCTGCTCCAAGGACCATACCCGCCAGCGTTCCATGTCCGAATCCACCAACTGTGGGTTCCGACATCTAATGTGGTGGCAGGCGTGGCGGAACAAGTTGTGCCGTTGCAGTTTGCTTGGGCGGAGGTATACCATTGTTGAATCACAACCCCACTCGGGCCGTTTACCCACAGATAATAGTACGTTGCTCCGGTCACTTGATTCCAGGTATATGTGGGATTGTAATTCGTGCCAATGTCTCCAGAAGGGGTTAGCAGAGTGGACGCACCGGGCAATGGTGGCGTAAAAGTGCTGAAGGCCATAGGAGCGCTCCAGGGACCTATTCCGGCCTCGTTCCAGGTTTGAATCCACCAGGTATGTGCACCGCTGCGCAATGTAGTGGCAGGTGTAACCGAACAAGTCGTGCCATTGCAATTCGCCTGGGCAGAAGTGTACCATTGCTTGATGACATTTCCGTTCGGGCCATTTACCCACAGATAGTACCAGGTTGAACCGCCTACCTGATTCCAGGTATAAGTGGGGTTGTAATTCGTATCGATATATCCAGTGGGCGTAACCAGAGTCGCTGCTCCCAGGGGAACTATACTGAATACTTTGCCAGTGCTCCATTGACCATAGCCGGCAGAGTTCCATGCCTGAACCCACCACGTGTAGGTTCCGCCCTTGAGCGTGAGGGGCGATGTGACCGAGCAGGAGCCGGCGCTGCAGATACTTACGGCATCATACCAGGCACTGTACACTTTTCCAGAGGGATCACCAATCCAGAGTTGATATCGTGTGGCGGTCGAATCTTCGCGAGGCTCGATTTTTGTGGAATCACCATTCGACATCGCCTTCATGGGGGCGGCATTCCAGATAAAGGTGGGTGTGTAATTTGTCCCAATGTCGCCGCTGGGGGAAACCAGGGTGGGAGTTCCGGGAGGGGTGGGGATAGGAGTGTTAAAAGCAAGTGCATTGCTCCACGGTCCATACCCGGTGGAATTCCAGGCTTGAATCTTCCAAGTGAAATCGCCTCCGCCCAATGTAATGGAGGGGGTGGCAGCGCAGGTTCCGGCATTACAGAATGCGGAGGCCTGATACCACTGATTGAAGACCGTATTTCCTGTAGATCCTGTTATCCATAGATAGTACCAGGTCGCGCCGCTGAGTTCATTCCATCGGTATGTGGGTGTTGATTCATTGATAATGCCGTCAGGAGAGATCAGTGTGACTTTTCCTATAAGGTTAGCCGTAGTGAAACTCCACCACGTGCCGCTGTTTGCCAGTGTGTTACCCCCGCTGTTGACGGCCTTGACCTGCCAGTAATATCGATTTCCCCATATAAATTTGGCGTCATTCGGCATCGTATAGGTTGTGACATTGCCCACGTCTTTCCATGCGCCGAGGTATGCGCAATTTGTGTCATTGATGGTAGGGGTATAGCAAACCTGGTAGGAGGTGGCTCCGGTGCTGCTCTGCCACGAAAGCATCCGGCTGGCAATACTTAGATCATTATCGGCAGGCATGCTCTTTGAAAATGCGCCCGGCGGATTCCCCCCGAGGGTAGTGAATGACCAGACCTGTCCACCATCTGCATCTATCCTTTCCTTTTGCGTACAAGTGGAGTCTTTGCAGTTTACCAGCTGTATCTGCCAAAAATAGGTTACACCTTGTGTTAAACCTGAGATGCTATATTGAGTGGTAGTCAACACGCCAGCGTAATTACATGTGCCGCCTGTGGCATAGTAGCAGTATTTATAATACTGGTCAAAGCCATAGGGGTTTGAAGGAGCAGCGTTCCATTTCAGCGTTACAGAAGTAGCCTGGCTGGTCGCGCCATTGGCTGGCGATACTTTGCCAAATGTAGTGACCGCGGAAACTCCTGAAAACACCGCCCCCATTTTGGATGCGGGTGCCTGTTGAGCACTGGCGGCCAGCACATTGCTGGGTTTCGCAGCCAATGCCATGAGAGTCATGATTAAAATAAGAATAAGGATGAGCCGGTTTCGAGTTGGTCTTGAAATCATTTTGCCTCCTGAAGAGTTTTGACTCTTCGTGATGATGCTGGAACGTGCAACTGCAAGGAATAGTTCCCGATTTGCAGGCGTTTTGACCCAGCCTGTCAGAACTCATCAATTTTATCTCCCCGTGCCCCCGGACGCTATGTCGCATAGGGCATAACAGCGCTCAGATGTTTGCCCGAAAAATTATAGATATACACCCCCTGAGTTTTCAAGTGTCATTTGTCACAGCTTTAGAAAGGCACTTGGGTGGTTGTCTTACAACTTCTTACTCGTCTGATGATTATGCTGTTTACCTGATATTATACTCATGGAGTAAGACACAGGTGCAAGCAAGATCGGATTTTGGCAGGATGCGGAAGGAATTTACTATGATGAACAGTTATGACGCAATTGTGATCGGGGCAGGCGTGGTGGGGGTTAGCGTCGCGTTTCATCTGGCGGAACGCGGGCTGAAACCGGTCATTTTGGAACGCAAAGAAATTGCTGCCGGCGCGACCGGCCGTTCAAGCGGACTCGTGCGTATGCATTACGACCTTGAAGCTGATTCGCGGCTGGCATGGGTCAGCTTTCAATATTTCTGGGACTGGCATGAGCGGGTAGGCGGCGAATGCGGCTTCACGCGTACCGGATTTCTATTCATTGAGTCTCCTGAGCATAATGAGAGTGTGAGCGCGAACGTGGAAATGCACAGACGCATTGGGATTCCTACGAGCACCATTTCGGCGGCGGATGTGCAAAAACTCGTCCCGTCTTTCAAAACCGACGATTTTGACATTGCAGCCTATGAACCTGAATCTGGATATGCAGACCCGGTGCTGACCGCCAACTCATTCCTTGCTGCCGCAAAGCGGCTCGGATCGGACTACGTTCAGGACTGCGCGGTGACCGATATCATCGTCAACGCTGACAAAGTGACCGGCGTCCGAAGTACGCGCGGCGATTTCAGCGCGCCGATCATCGTCAACGCGGCGGGCGCATGGGCAGGGAAAATCGCTGAGATGGCCGGTGTAGCCATCCCTCTCGATACGTGGACACATGACGTGGCGCACATCCGCCGGCCCGCGGAAGTGGGAGATCATCCCACCGTAATTGACAGTTCGCTGAATATGTATTTCCGCCCGGATTCAGGCGGTCTGACGCTGGTCGCTTTGGAGGATGATAACCGCCTGGGTGAGGCGCCCGACTCCGAGGTCGGGTATGTTGCGAAGGATTTTGTCGAGCGCGCGGTGGAACGGATCTGTCGCCGCATTCCGGCCATGGAAAACGGTTCGCTGCATTCGTCGCACGTGGGCCGCGATGGCTTGACCCCTGATCAGCGTGCGGTGATCGGCGCGGCCGGGCCGCGGGGATTTTATCTCGCCACTGGATTCAGCGGCACCGGATTCAAAACATCTCCGGCAGTGGGATTGTGCATGTCAGAATTGATTCTTGATGGGGAAGCCAAGACAGTTGATATCACCGGCTTTGACCCTGGCCGCTTTGCCCGCGGCGAATATCTCAGGGGTGAGCACGATTACGGCGATCTCTGGCGGTAAAACAAACCTTCGGAGGGTTAATTCTATTCTGGTTTATGTTTCAGCTTTGTATCTAGCGTCCCCCAGATGCCAGCCGGGAGTGACGTCCCTGATCTCCTTCGTAAATTGACCTTGTAAATGGCGCATTCGCCGGTGCCGATACGTCTCAGCCAGAATTGTTTCGTAAGCGTATCCAGTGCCTGACTGAAATTCTCCGGTGAGAGGCGTTCATCCAGCGGCAACTCGTTCATCGCCACATAGAGATGAGGATAATCCATTGGTTCACGCAATAAGAGTTTCACGATCCTTCTCAGGGATGGGGATAATTCTGCCATGTCCATCGATGTGATGCCATCCGCTTTTTGTTGGATCTCTATTTTTTTCTGCAACCGGTCAAAAATTCCAGGCATGGGAACCCCTTTCTTCTCCTAATACAACTCAGGCATGCTGATCGGCTCAGGCTGTGGCTCGCACTCGCCGCACCAGATTACATTTGCAACGGCCAGCCCCTTGGGCACGTTATTCTCGCCCACGTACATCGCCAGAAAAGTGGACATCGTGGAGGCGTGTTCCTTGCAGACGAATCGCCCACAGAATGAACAGGCGGCGCGAGCGTCTTCTTCACAGTGCCAGCATTTCATCCCAAGACTCCTTTATTCCATCCCCATTACAGTTTTTGCCAGATCCGATAGAGCCAGCGACCATTCATGGTCCGGTTGGGTGAGGGAGAACAGGTCCCGGCTGGCGTTCTCCGCCAGGTCAAATGTCAGCGGCATGACGCCGGCAACTGGCGCCTGGAACTCAGCCTCGAAGCGGGCTTTGATGTCCTCCCGGTCAAATTTTGGCAGGGCCTTGTTGACCAGCAGAATCAATTTCGGCACGTCAAGGCTGCGCGCCACATCCACTGTGACCGCTGTGCCCTGCAAGTCCTGGCTATCTGGCCTCAAAATAACGATCAAAATGTCGGAGATGGCCATACAGAGCAAGGTTTCCTCATTCAGCCCCGGGTGCGTATCAATGAAGAGAAAATCGAGATCCAACTCTTTGATGATGGTCTGCAATCCCTCATTAAGTTTATTGAAATCATAGCCATCTCTCAATACCCGGCTGATCTCCTGACCCCTGATGGAAGAGGGGACGAACCAAAGGCTCTTGCCTGCCAGCTTTGTGCGACCCGTCGAGTCTGCACCCAATTCGCCAACTGCACAGGCGGCCTCTCGAATTCCACACTTGCCGTACAGGAAATCATTCAGCGTCCGGCCCATTTTGTTTTCGTCCAACCCGAACAGGGCATGGATGCCCGGCGATTGGATATCTGCATCCACCACGCCCACCCGTTTCCCTGCCAGCGCGGCCTGCGCGGCCAGGTCCGCAGTGATGTTGGATTTTCCTGTCCCACCACGGAACGAATGGATCGATACGATTTTCCCTTTGTTCATAAGCCCTACTCGCCTATTCAGTCATTGTCCTGCATGCGCTGTTCTCTCAAGTGCTTCGCCTGTGCCTTTATCCTTGTAAAAAATTCCGTACCGGTAATTTCCTTGAAGTCGCGTTTTCGCCGGGCCTGATCAATTTCGAACGTCAGTTTCTCAACTTGTTTCTTCAACACATCTTCGCGTGCCTTGACTCTCTTTACCATTTGGAAAAAGGCGGAGAGAAGCGTGATGGCCTTGTCCTCGTCTGTGCCGGAGTGCGTCGGGATGGTGGGGGTGTCCTCTACGATGGAATAATCACCGTCCGCGATCTTCTGACTCCACTCCACGGTTTTCTCGATGTAAGTAGTCGAAAACCTCAGGCGTGATGAAAGACCCTGGATCATGCCAAGAGCGAGGTCAGGGCGTTGATTGAGCAGTGCGTGGAAATCGTCCTGCTTGAGCTCCAGCGCCTCTGAATTCACCAGGGCAATGGCGGTGGCCGAACGCGGGGCTTCATCGAGCAGGGCCATCTCGCCGATTGTCTCGCCAGGCCCGCAGTTGTTTATGACCAATTCCCTGCCCAGCGAATCCGTCGTCACTATATTGACGGAACCACGATATAACATAAAAACGGAATCGCCATTTTCCCCTTTGCGCATAAGCACATCACCCTTTGATAGCTTTCGCACAGCGATTTTTTGGGCGATGGCTTCAAGCGCATCTTCGGGAAGGTCACGGAACAGAAACGTCTCTTTTAGTTTTCCAACCAGATCATGATTTGAAGCCTGCTGCCTGCGCGGATTTGGCCTTTTGATCCGCCTGCTCAGCGCAGACCACAAACCGCTGCCCGCGTGAGCGGTATCTGCCGCGCCGACCCGCGCATCCAGCACATCCCACAGCTTGCTGGTGCGGGTGAGATAGACGCTCCGCACGAAGAGCATACAATACGGTCCGATTTCCCTGCGGAGAGTGTTCATCTTTGCTGCGAGGCGCTGGATCTCCATTTCAATCGCGGCACGCTTGTTCTCATCCGCTGTTTGTTTGGCGATCTTGCGTTTGATACCGATCTCCGCCTGCAAATAGATGAGCGCCTCCGTTTTCGAGGCTTTGTCCGGGCCGAACTGCCGGGCAATGGGAGCCAGCACCTCGTCCATGTTCTGGATGCGTTGGACAACGGCGGCCTCCCCCAGAGTCACGCGGTCCGTCATCCCAAGCATTTCCGAAATCCAGTGGCGTTGAATATTCAGGCTCTGCTTAATAATGATCGCAATACAACCAATGCCGACAAAGCCCGCCACTATGGCGAGCAGAAGTGATGTGTCCGATGTGACCATGAAGTTGAAGCCCATGTGCAGGCCCATCGCGATGGTAAGGCCAAGGACGGAAAAGAGCACGCGCTTCGATCCACGCTCAAAATGGGCCGCCGCCAGCGTACTTCCGACGATCCCGCTGGTGGTGGCGTGGATCAGGTTTGCCGAGAAAACGCGATCCAGTGCCAGGCCGATGGCGAATTCGGGGGTACTCACTACGTAGGAGATTGTTTCGATCATCGCAAAGCCAATCCCTGCGCCGAAGCCGTAGATCGCGCCATCCACCACATAATTAAAATCGGCGCGGCGCACCAGATAGAAAAGGACCAGGGCCTTGAGGATTTCCTCGCTGATCGGCGCCACCTCGCGGATGATCTGTCCCCGGCTCATCCCCGCCTCAATGAGTCTGGAATGCAGGAGCGCAGCCACAAGACAGGCAATCATCCCCCAGAGAATCGCGGTGACATTGTAGTGAAATTTCCCCGTTCCATGCAGATCAAGTTTGCGGATTAGGTAGACAAACCCCGGAGGGATGAGAAGCGAAATGATCACTGCGATCAAACCGTTCATAGATAAAATCATACCGTATCTGGGAGTTGTCTGCAACCATGTATCAGTCTGTGAGTAGCTCAAGGCGGCAACAGGTTGGTTTTCTGTTGCCGCCTCTTTGCCCATCCCCTCAACCAAGTAATGATTTCCGGGCGAGCTGGAGTTGGCTCATGAAATGTGAATGCACCTTATTTGCGGCGATTGATCCAAACCAGGGCAAGGATCAGGCCGGTCAGTGCAATGACCGCGATGGCGGCACGTGTGTTTGCCAACGTGCTTACCGCGACAGAGGAACCGCTCACTGGAAAAAAAAGAACGCTGATCACTGCCAGGGCGGCCAATACCAGTAAGCTCATCCCAACCAGTGCAGGCGGGCGGAGCAGACCGCGTTTCCAAGTCCCCCCAAACCACTTGCGCCAGAATGGAACCATTGTGGTTTTTGGTTCCTGCCGCAGCCGGGCCATCAGGCGGGAATCGAGTTGTTTCAGGGCAGCTTTTTCCGGCTCAGTTCGAGGCAGCGAGCGCTTCAGGCGAAGGATCATCTCCTCGAGGCGGCGCAGCTCCTCGTCCGCACTTGAATCGGGTTGTCCGCTTTTTCCAGCGAGAACGCGGTCCGTAAAATCAGTTAACTTCTTTTCTATCTCGGATTCAGGATTTGTTTTTTTCATTTACGTCTTCTTCTTGTAAATCTCGGTCAACGCATGAAGAGCACGACGGTAAAGGGACCTGACTGCCTCGAGGCTGTGCCCCTCCACCTCGGCGATCTCATGGAATTCCAGGTCTTCAACGAAGCGCTGCAGGATGATCTCTCGATACTTTTCGGGCAACTCCCGCAATGCCAGCCGGATCTGAATGCGCTCTTCCAGTTGTTGAGGGCCATCCTCTTCATTCGGGCCAGAGTTCTCGAACAGAGGCTCCAGTGGAGGATTCTGCCGCAGGCTTCGCTTTCGGTAGAATGCGGCGATCCCGCGTTTTGTTAATATCCTTAGCCAGGCGCCAAAGTGACCGTCTCCTCGATAACTGGGCAGGGAACGGAACGCTGCGATGAAAATCTCCTGGATCACGTCCTCCAGCTCATCAGCAGGAACGAGATACCTTACCCTTCTGTAGACGATGGGCAGGAAGCGTTCGTAGAGCTTGTGAAACGCTTCCATATCCCCATCTTTGGCCTGCTGGATCAGGGATTCATCACTATTGTTCAAGGCTGTCGTTTTTGAACGTACTTCCATAAAATTTGTTGCTCAATATAGGGATTTTGGGTCGCGAGATTGGAAATTGCCTGTAAAAGGCAAAAGGACTATAACATAAAACCGCGCTTCATCCCCCGGGAGGTGATTCGTAGAGAAACCATCGGCAAATCGACAGACTCTGATCGTCTCGCGACCAGAGCCTGCTTCCGTTTCATCGGCCTTGCCAGGCCGAACTTGCCGGCTTATTGGCTGAAGTTTAGAGTCTTTCCATCTGAAGTGGTGATCTGCAATTGGCCGCTGTTCAACTGGAAAGCCTGGGCACTGCTCAAAGCATTCAGGAACAGGGACTCCTGGTCCATCACGCCTGCCGGACCTGTACAAGCCATAAGGGTTGATACCAACTCGCTGATGCGGATCTTGGTTCCGTCCAGTTTGTAGCTTCCGCCATAGGAGTTACAGCCTGACAAGCCGGTGACCCTCCCGTCTTCAAAGGCGATGGTGACTGTGGTCCCGGCCAACGGCGTGGTTCCGTTATAGCCGGTGAGTATCCACTTCGTCCCATTTAGAGGATCGGCGTTGTCCCTGGCGCAGGCTGTTAAAGTCAACAGCAGCATCGCTGTAATGATAGCCATCATCGTGGATCGAGTTTTCATCAGAGAACATCCTTTCAGTTCTTTTTCTGCTCAGACGAGGCAGAGAGGGGAATGGTTCCTATTCAAGATGCTATACTCGCTTCAGCCATGTGGATCTATCTTCTTCAAGGCATCGGCTATGGATTGGCAGCAGCGGCTCAGCCCGGTCCACTTCAAATGTTTCTTATCTCGCAAACGCTCACGCGCGGCTGGAAGCGGACCCTGCTCTCTGGCTTTGCACCGTTGCTGAGCGACGGGCCGATCATTCTGGTTTCCCTGCTCATCCTGAGTCAAGTCCCGGCCTGGCTGCAGCGCGGACTTTACATCGCGGGCGGGTCCTTTGTTCTTTATCTGGCGTATGGAGCATTCAAGGCCTGGGGGAATTTTGAAGGCTCCTTGTCTCGTTTAGAATTCAATCCTCAACAAAGCCTGTTCAAAGCTGTTATGGTCAACATCCTGAATCCAGCCCCATATCTATTTTGGATGCTGGTGCTCGGGCCAATCCTGCTGGGGGGATGGCAGGAGAATCCCGTGCATGGGATTGGTTTCCTGGCAGGCTTCTATTCGACTATGGTTGGCAGTTCGCTTGTCCTCATCATTGTGTTTGGCACTTTTCAAAGGCTGGGACCCAGAATCACTCGAGCGCTGCTGGGGATATCAGTCATTGTATTATTTTGCTTTGCCATCTACGAGTTGTATCTTGGGATTGTCGGTTAAAATCCCTTGCAGATGCATGAAACTGCAATTGATCCCTCTCTGATTTTTATTGAACTTGGTCTGGCGGTCATCGGACTCGCTATTTTGGCGCGCCTGGCCAGCCGCTGGGGATTTTCAGCGATACCGCTTTATCTGCTGGCGGGTCTGGCTTTCGGGAATGGCGGGCTGCTTCCGCTCAATTTCAGCGAGGATTTTATTCATGTAGGGGCGGAGATTGGCGTCCTGCTCCTACTTTTCATGCTTGGTCTGGAATATACCGGAGATGAGTTAAAGGAAAACCTTCAAAAGGGATTGACTTCCGGCGTGGTGGATTTTTTGTTCAACTTTCCGCCCGGCCTGATCTGCGGCTTTTTACTGGGTTGGGATCCGCTGGCCTCGATTTTGCTGGGAGGGATTACTTACATTTCATCGTCCGGAGTGATCGCCCGCATTCTGCATGAACTGAAGTGGATGGATAAGCCGGGCATTCCGGTAGTGATGTCCATCCTTGTGTTGGAAGACCTCGTGATGGCTTTATACCTTCCATTGTTGGGAGTGTTATTGATTGGTCAGGGCTGGCAAATGGGATTGATATCCATCCTGGTCGCGCTGGCAACGGTCGGACTGGTTTTGTTCATAGCCATCCGATATGGCAAAAACATCAGCCAGCTCATCTCACACGAATCAAATGAGATCAGCCTCCTGACTGTCTTTGGCATGATCCTGCTTGTCGCCGGGGTTGCGCAGCGTTTACAGGTCTCGGCTGCGATCGGCGCGTTCCTGGTTGGAATTGCCGTTTCGGGACACTTGGCCCGGCGCGCCCACGATTTGATCAGCCCGTTGCGTGACCTGTTCGCGGCAACCTTCTTTTTCTTCTTCGGTCTGCAGATCGACCCGGCCACGCTTCCACCGGTCCTTGTGCTGGCAGTTGGATTGGGCCTGGTCACGGCCCTCACAAAATTCCTGACCGGCTGGTGGGCCACCCGTCGTGCTGGAATTGATCGCAAAGGACAAATACGCGCGGGTATGTTATTGATCCCGCGTGGGGAATTCTCGATCGTGATTGCAGGGCTCGGGGTCGGCGCGGGTCTGAATGCGGAGATAGGACCCCTGGCAGCTGCCTATGTGTTATTTTTGGTTATACTGGGGCCTATCCTTTCCCGAATACTATCAGATTGACGCGTT
Organism: Chloroflexota bacterium; assembly: GCA_029782225.1. Classification (GTDB taxonomy): domain Bacteria; phylum Chloroflexota; class Anaerolineae; order Anaerolineales; family Villigracilaceae; genus JAKOVF01. Next base: position 39,974 of record JAKOVF010000329.1, read on the forward strand.
AATTGAATATTCCGATTCCTGTCACAGGAGCGCTCAAAATGCAAATCGTCCTTGTGCATGTCCATGTGAAACCTGAATTTGTGGAAGCTTTCAAGGAAGCGACCCTTGCCAATGCCAGCAACAGCGTGACGGAGGCTGGCATCGCACGCTTTGACGTGATCCAGCAGGCCGATGACACTACGCGATTTATCCTTGTGGAAGTTTACCGGTCGCCGGAGGCCTCTGCCGCGCACAAGGAGACGCCGCATTATCTTCGTTGGCGCGACACGGTAGCTGAGATGATGGCAGAACCAAGGCAGGGGATCAAATACGGCAACATTTTCCCTGAGGATGCAGATTGGTAATGCAGGGAGTCCAAAGGTGAATAGCGATGTCCTCTTTTGAATTCACCACTGCCAATAAAATCATATTTGGAGGGGGAAAACTGAATGAGCTGGCCGAGCAGGTTCGAAGGCGCGTGAGGCGTCTGCTTTTGGTGCGCGGTCATGAGTCAGACGCGGTAGGGCGCATAAGGGAGTTGCTCTCTGCACAGGAAGTCCAGTTTACTGAATTTGAAATGCACAGCGAGCCGACAGTCGATCTTGTCCGTGAAGGCATGAGGATTGCCGGTGACTTTGATTGCGATGCAGTCATCGGACTGGGTGGCGGCAGCGTGCTGGACACTGGCAAGGCGATCGCGGCGCTGGCGACCAATCCCGGCGATGTGCTGGATTATCTGGAGGTCGTTGGCAAAGGACAGGCGCTGGTGGAGGCATCACTCCGATACATCGCAATTCCGACCACGGCTGGTACCGGTTCAGAGGTCACCCGCAACGCGGTGATCGAAGCGCCCGAGGATAGGGTCAAAGTGAGTTTGCGCAGCCCGTTGATGCTGCCCTGGCTTGCGCTGGTTGACCCCGAATTGACTTACAGCATGCCTCCTGAAGTGACGGCAGCCTCAGGGCTGGACGCGCTAACACAGTTGATTGAGCCGTTTGTTTCAGTGAAAGCCAATCCGATGACCGACGCGATTTGCCGCGAAGGTATCCGGCATGTGGCATTGTCCTTGAGACGCGCCTATGAAAATGGCGCGGATAAATCCGCGCGGGAGGGAATGTCGCTGGCAAGTCTGTTTGGCGGTATGGCGCTGGCGAATGCCACACTGGGAGCGGTACATGGATTTGCCGGTCCGTTAGGTGGGATGTTCCATGCGCCGCACGGAGCGCTCTGCGCCCGCTTGCTGCCTCTCGTGATGGAAACCAATATCCGCGCTCTGGAAGCGCGTCCACCCGGACACCCGGCTCTTGACCGTTACGTTGAAATTGCACAGATCCTGACCGGTGACCGGAACGCCAGAGCCTTCGAAGGGGCCGGGTGGGTTAGCTACTTAGTCCGCAAATTGGAAATCCCCGCGCTCTCAGATTATGGAATGCAACCAGATGATATTGCAGAGGCTGTGGAAAAAACTTTGAAAGCAAATAGTTACAGGGGGAATCCGATCCCGTTGAGTGAAGAGGAGTTGAGGGGAATCTTGGAGCGAGCTTTGTAACGCGCGCAAGAGCGCAAAATCAGTGACAAAATGAAAAGGAGCCACCATTTCGGCGGCTCCTTTTTGACTGTCTAGATACCGGCCACTCCGCCGGCTGTCCGCAACGCAGATCGTATCATCAGAAATTCAGTGATGTTCTCGGATGTAATCAAACCGACGAACTGACCCAAATGCATGACCGGCAGCGTTTTCGAGCCAGATTCCTGTAAACGTGTGACGGCCATCTCCACCATGTCATGCGAGTCTACTGTGGGAAGGTCGCGGCGCATGACGCTGGTGACGGGCGTATCCTGTCCATTTTTCGAGAGGGCATGGATGAAATCATCCCGCGTCAGCACACCGACCACGTTTCCATTTTCGACAACAGGAAAGTCCTGTTGTGAGCTGGAAAGGATCAACTGAACGACACGTGCCAGTGTATCTGCAGGGGAGAGGGCTTCAAATTTTGTGAGCATGGCGCGCGTAATCGGAATACCGCTGATCGAGTTTTTCATCTGCACCATGTGATTTTCCTCCGCCGCCCCGATCCATACAAAGAATGCGATGAAGAGCAGGAAGGGATTGGCAAAGATGCCGATGAAACCAAACAGGAACGCGATGCCCTGTCCAATGCTGGATGCGATCTGTGTGGCACGGACGTAGTCCATCTTCATGGCAAGGATGGCGCGCAGCACGCGTCCGCCGTCCATTGGAAAGGCGGGGATGAGGTTGAAGAGTACGAGGATGACATTGATGTATAACAGGCGGACCAGGAAAGATCCGGATGCCATTGTCTGCAGGTTCAACGAGGCCAACTGCCCGGTCAAGGCCAGAACCGCAAACAGGATTGCCGCGATGACCACGTTCACCGCGGGTCCCATCAGCGCAACCCAAAGCTCCTCGATTGGTTTGTCCGGCATGCGCTCCAATCGCGCCACGCCGCCAATGGGATAAAGCGTAATGTCGCGCGTCTTGATCCCGTAGCGGCGTGCGGTAAGCGCGTGTCCATATTCATGCAGGACCACACAGGCAAACAAGGCAAGGATGAAAAGAATGCCGATCAGCACGGCGTTGAGGGTTTGACTCTGCACCCAGTAACTGTAAGCCACCCAGCCGATCAATAAAAGAAATGTGGCATGGACGTAAACGTCAATGCCAGCAAAGCGTCCTAATTTCCAGCTCCATTTCATTTTTGCTCCATTTTCAAAACCAGAGCTCTTAGAGTCTCCGGCTACTATTTATGCCTGGATTGTACGAATTCAATATTAGAATAGCATCTAAAAAACGTCATAAAGTATTAGAGCCTGTCAGAAATTCCTACACCGGTTTAAACGCATAGACAAGGAGACTATTATGACTGAGCAGCAGCCACCTTTTGAATTACAGCCTGCACATAAATACTTTTCAGCAAATTGCTTCAACAAGACCTGGGATTTGATCGATAAGCCGAATCGCACCCCTGACGAGGAGTTGGCGATGCTGCATACAAGCATGGCATCCCTCTGGCATTGGTCTCAACGAGAGGATGTGAAGCCGCAAAATTTGTCCGTTGGGCATTGGCAGGTCTCACGAGTCTATGCTCTATTAGGACAGGCGGAAAACGCCCTCCGGTATGGAGCACTATCTCTCAGGCTTGCGGAGGGTCTGGAGCCTTTTTATACTGGTTTCGCCTATGAAGCACTTGCCCGTGCGGAAATGGTGGGCGGAAACAAAGAGAAGATGAATGAATATCTCGAGAAAGCGCGGGCCTGGGCGGAGCAGGTGGATGACGAAGAGGATAAGCAGGTATTGATGGGGGATTTGGGGACGATCAAGTAATTGGCGGGCTGGACTCCAACGCCTCCCGATGCTGGAAAGTCCAAAGTTGGGTCCCCGGTGCGGATGATAAGACTTCGGACTCCTATTAATGAAAACGGCCCATCCAATGGAAGGGCTGTTCACTGTTTTCTATTCTCTACTCTCTTACTTAATAATCCCCACTTTTTTCCCGGCCTCACAGATCACATCCATGGCGCGCTCGATCTCGCTGGGCTCGTGCGCAGCAGTGACAGTGGCACGCAGCCGGGCCAAGCCCTCAGGGACGGCGGGGGAGACCACGGGCAGCACAAAAACATCATGGTGTTGCGCTTCGGCTGTCACCATGAAAGCCGCCTCGTCCGTGCCACACAGCACAGGCACGATGGCGGTCTCGGTCAGCATTGTGTCGAATCCCATGCTTTTCAGGCCGCGGATGAACTGTTTGGTGTTTTCGTTCAAGCGTTGGATACGCCAGCGCTCATCTAAGATGACCTTGAAGGCCTCGTTCGCGGCCGCGGCCTGCGCGGGCGGCAGCGCGGCAGAGAAAATATAGGCGCGGCTCGAATGACGCAAATAATCAATGATTTCCTTCTTCGCGGCTACATATCCACCTACCGACGGAATGGTCTTGCTCAATGTCCCCATCTTGATGTCAATCACATCGCCGAGGCCGAAATACTCCTCGATGCCGGTACCTTTTTCTCCGAGCACGCCCACGGAGTGGGCTTCATCGATCATCAGCCAGGCGTTGTACTTCTTGGTCAGTTCCAGTACTTTGGGCAGATCAATGATGTCGCCATCCATACTGAAAACGGAGTCAGCGATGACCAGCTTGGCGACGTCCGCGGGTGCATTCGCCAGCAGGTTTTCGAGATGCGCCATGTCGTTGTGACGGAAGCGGCGGAACTCTGCACCAGACATCAGACAGCCATCCACAATGGAAGCATGGTTGAGTTTGTCTGAAAAAATGTAATCACCGCGGCCCATCAACGTGGAAATGACGGATAAGTTCGTAGCATAACCAGATGAGAAGGTAATTGCAGCTTCCGCGTGCTTGAAGTTTGCGATGGTCTCTTCGAGTTCGTTGTGAATCGTCAGCGTCCCCGCTAGCGTGCGCACCCCGTTCGTGCCCGTGCCGAATTTGTCTACAGCTTTCTTGGCCGCTTCATTGATCCGCGGATGGGCCACCAGCCCAAGATAACTATAGGATGCATACATTCCCATCACACGGCCATGCACGCGCACCCGGGCGCCGTCCAGAATTTCGTCAACGGCCTGGTTGTAAAAATACAGATCATGCGACTTCATTTTGTTGATGCGTTCTTCCAGCACCTTCATGCGGCGGGTGACAGCATCGTCAGTGTGATGAAAATCCATGCGCGGCCTCCGAAAAAGAATGACGCAAGTGTAGCCGAGGGAAGCAGGATTGTCTAGTTGCCTCCCGCGGCGCACCATTCCTCCGCAGCTTCCAAACCACAACGGGCCCGCCAGGACGTTCTGTCGGGTTGTAAGGAGTCATCAACGTCAATGCACGTTTATCACAAGTAAAATAGATTGAATATGCCAGCCATCCAAGCCAATATCCCGGGACGAACAATGCGAAAGGTGAAAGTCGCTCCCCTGGTGTGTTTTTTGGTTTTCCTGCTTATTTATGGCATCACGTCTCGTGCAGATTTACAACTCTCAGATGAGATTGCAGTGTTTTCATCCGGCATCTCTCTGGCAACAAAAGGGACTCTCGATATAGACTCATTGCAATGGCTCCAAGCCAGAGAGAACCTGGGACAGAACGGCGTGGGTGGACATCTCTACACAAAGTATTTCCCGGGGAATATCCTTGGCACGGCGCTGATCTATGGCCTCATGCAGCGGCCGAACGATGCACCATATACATGGCAGGGGACACCGCCTGAATCCTCCCACCAGCTTGCCGATTCCAACTTTGGCGCACGCCTGGCATTGCGGTGGAATGCACTGCTTGGAGCTCTTGGCATGGCGGCACTCTACGCGTTCCTCTTGCGAAGATTTGATTTCCGGACTGCAACACTTACGGTCCTGCTCTTTGGGTTGTGCACCGATTGGTGGTATGAAGCACGCGGTCTGTTCTCAGAGACAGGCGCGGGAGCGCTATTGATTCTCAGTCTTTGTTTTGCGGATGCGGACTCTCCTGCTTTAAGCGGCCTGTCGCTGGGCCTGTCGCTTCTTTTTCGACCGACGAATCTGCTCGGCGTTCCTATCTGGATGTATGGCGTCTGGAAGAAGGGGATTAGATCGGCATGGAGCGGAATTTTCATTGCCCTCGGGCTGGCTGCTCTGGCAATCTATAACTGGCTTCGATTCAACTCCTACTCCAATTTTGGTTACGGCACCGCTCATTTCACCTTCACATTTCTTGAAGGATTAGTAGGCGTTTTAATCAGCCCCGGACGTTCCCTGTTTTTTTATTCGCCAGTCCTGATACTTTGTATCTCTGGCGCGCAGGCTTTTTACACACGCGATCGATTATTGACCGGGACACTGCTTTCTGTGGTGATCGGCTACATACTCATGGTGTCGCTCTGGCAGGATTGGCATGGAGGGACATCCTGGGGCTCCCGTCTCATGACCCCCGTCCTTCCCTTGCTTGGTATTTTCCTCGCACCGATGGTAGAGAAGGCCCTTTCCAGGGAACCGGCAAGAGCCAGGTTTTTCATTGTCTTGCTGGCAGCTCTGGGGTTTGGCATTCAACTGCTGACACTGTCAGCGGAACCGATCCTTGTCCTGATCAAGTACGTGTCCTCCGGACAGGTTTCGTATACCGACACAGTCATTTCATTTCAAAACTCATGGCTTTCAATACAAATTCGCAATCTGCGGGATTGGAATGTATGCCAGATCGATGCGTACACCCTCCGCAGATTGTTCGCACAGTGCAGATTAGAATGAACCGAGTTCTGTTTTATGAGGCTGGCTGCAAAACCACAATTGGAATCCGCCGCGAGGTCATCTTTTGGTAAGCCAGGTAAGGCGGATGCCGGTCGGTGGCGAATTTCCACAACTGGTCATATTCATCACCTTGCGCCTCATGGGTTTGCACCGGGATGCTTTTCCCATTCACATCAATCGTCGCCTGCGGGTATTTGCGCAGGTTCAAGACCCAGTCTGCGTTCCTGTCTTTGCCCCAGTTGGACGCAACGATCATGTACTTTCCATCCAAAGCAAAATAGGCAATGGGGATTGCACGCGGTTCGCCGGATTTCCTTCCAATCGTATGCAGGATCAAAACGGTCTGTGTGCCGAGCTTGGTGCCGATCCGTCCACGTGAGACGCGGATGAGGAAGGCGTTGATTGCCATGAAGATGCGGATCAAGGAATCTTTCATTATGTCCACTCGAAGAGAATCTGACCTTATTTCACCAACTCCATCAATTCCTCTTCACCAATAATTTTTATACCTAATGACCTGGCCTTATCGAATTTCGAGCCGGGAGCCTCACCCAGCACGAGGTAACTGGTTTTCTTGCTGACACTGTCGGTCACTTTGCCGCCATTGGACTCGATCAAATCCTTGACATCATCCCGCGACAGTGTGGGAAGCGTGCCCGTCACTACAAAGGTCAAGCCGGACAATTTGCCTTCGACAGTGGCTTGCCGGGTCCCTGCGATTCCCTTGGGCCAGACGCCTGCTGCTTTTAGTTTCTTGATCACCTTCTTGTTTGCAGGACGCGAAAACCATTCCGCAATGGACTCGGCAATGCTCGGGCCGAACCCTGCGATCTGCTGCAAATCCTCCGCGCTGGCATTGGAGATTGCATCCAGATCCATGAAATTACGCGCCAGGTCGGCTGCGCTGACTTCGCCCACGCCGCGAATCCCTAGCGCGGTGATCAGGCGCGCCAGTGAGCGAGATTTCGATGCCTCGATGGATGCCAGCAAATTATCCGCAATCTTGCCCGGTGGTTCCTTCTCTGTCTTCCGCTCCTTCTTTGTGACTGCGGTGAGAATATCGGTGCGGTTAAGTTTGTAAATATCCGCCACATCTTTGACTTTGCCGGTTTCAATCAGCTTTTCGACAATGCGGATGCCCATACCGACCATATCCATGGCGCCGCGCGAGACGAAGTGCTCCACGTTGCGAATGAGTTGAGCCGGACACGCGGAGTTAACACAATACCACGCGACCTCGTCCTCGAAATGTTCTACAGGCTGTCCACAGGCGGGACATTCTGTCGGCGGCTTATACTTTTTCTCTTTGCCAGTACGTGCGTCCGCTACGGGACCGATCACATACGGAATGACCTCGCCGGCGCGCTTGACCAATACCCGATCACCAACGCGAATATCTTTTTCAGCGATGTAGTCAAAGTTATGCAGCGTCGCACGTTCCACGACCACGCCGCCAATTTCTACTGGCTCCAGCACAGCATTTGGAATGAGCACGCCGGTCCGCCCAACATTGACGCGAATATCGTTCAGTTTGGTTGTCACTTCTCGGGCAGGAAATTTGAAGGCGATTGCGCCGCGCGGGTCTTTGCCAACAAAGCCAAGGTCTGCAGCGAGATTCAGATCATCGATTTTGATGACCATGCCATCGGCTTCGTAGGATAATTCATCGCGTTTTTTATCCCAGGATTCGGTGTAGCTAATGGCTTTCTCGAAATCATCGAAACGCCTGGCGATGTCTGTGACCGGGAAGCCGAGTGCCTTGAGCCATTCCAGTAGTTCCCACTGCGATGTCGGAACTTTACCGCCTTCGGAATGGATGACCTGATAAACGAGCAAGGTCAACGGACGTGAAGCGGTCAGTGCGGGGTCGAGCTGGCGCAATGAACCCGCGGCCGTGTTGCGCGGGTTGAGATACGTTTTTTGACCTGCTTCTTCAAGCCGTTGATTCAGTTTCTCGAATTCTTCGATGGGCATGAAGGCTTCGCCGCGCACGACTAAATACGAAGGGGGCTTTGGCCCCTTCGCGTCCACTGGAATCCGAAGCGGGATCGTTCGTACTGTGCGTAAATTGGATGTAATATCCTCGCCAATTTCGCCGTCTCCGCGGGTTGCGCCTTGCACGAAGATTCCATCACGATAATGCAGGACTACCGAAAGCCCATCTATCTTTGGCTCGACAACGAACTTTGCTTTTTCAACGCGGTCATCGATCCGCTTGACCCGCTCGAACCAGCCGCGGGCATCGTCCGCTCCAAAGGCATTCGCCAATGAAAGGATCGGCGCGGGGTGACGGACCTTTTCGAAACGGTCAGCAGGCCTGGCCCCCGCGCGACGCGTGGGCGAGTCGGTCGTGATCCAGTCCGGGTGGTCGGCTTCGATCTTTTTCAGTTCGTTCAGCAGCCTGTCGAATTCCAGGTCGCTGATGATGGGCGCGTCCAGGACGTGATACCGGTAATTGTGAAAATGTATTTGTTGTTTAAGTTCTTCGTAACGGGATTTTGTGTCCATATGCGAATTATAGCCGAATCAAAGTCGCGGGTAAAATTGTGGAACTCCGGAGGCCGCGATGAAAAACTTCGATCCGCGCTACAACGACCTTCCCAAGACGGAAATCCACATCCATCTCGAGGGATCCATCCGCACACAGACCATCATCGACATCGCGAAGGAACACAATTTGAAACTGCCTTCGTATGATGTGGCTGAGTTGGACAGGCATGTCAAAGTCTATGACCAGATGCGGGACCTCCACGCGGTGCTCGAGGCCTTTACGATCTTCCAGAACAGTATCGCCTCGCCACAGGCCGTCGAGCGCATCGCATCGGAGCTGTTTGAGGATTCCGCTAAACAGAACATTCGCCTCCTCGAGGTGCGCTTCTCGCCGGATTGGGCTTTTCACGGACATGCCCTGGATTGGGACGAGTGTCTCGAAGGCCTGCTTCATGCCAGAGACCGCGCCGAGCGAGAATATGACATGGCAATCGGCTACATTGCGATCACCTCACGCAGCATGGGACCGGGGTCTTGTATGAAAACTGTGGATTGGGCTATCCGTCACCGGGAGCACATCCTTGGCATTGACCTGGCCGACAGCGAGCGCGATTTTCCTTTGGGCGATTTTGTTCCTTCTGTGAAGAAGGCCAAAGATGCAGGTCTGAAGGTCACCATTCATACGGGCGAAGATACCCCTGCTTCCTTTGTGATCGAGACCATCAAGCTTGCCGCACCAGATCGGATCGGACATGGCATCCACGCGATCGAGGATATGAAGGCAATCGAGTTGATCAAGGAGCGCGGCATCACGCTGGAGGTCAATCCGTGGAGCAATTACCTGACGAGTTCTGTGCGGACCATTGAAGAGCACCCGCTGAAAAGGCTCTTCGACCTGGGCGTGCGTGTGACGATTAATTCTGATGATCCTGAAGTGCTGGATACAAATTTGAACAATGAATACCGCATTGCCCATGAAGTGCTCGGCATGGGCATGGATGAGATCGCCAGATGCAATCGCTACGCCTGCGAAGCGTCGTTTTTGCCGGAGCAAAAGAAAAAAAGGATTTGGCAGAAATATTTTTCTGCCTGACTTGCCGGAATCCTCTATTGCACTTTGGGGATGGAAAATCGTATACTGGGTTTGAGAAGCAGACCAATACCCAAGGAGGATCCATGCCAAAGAATATTGGCCTTTGGATTGACCATCGGAAGGCGGTCCTGGTTACCCTCGAAGGTAAGGTGGAGGAGATCAGGCTGATCCAATCCGGGGTGGAACAGCAGACTCGAAGCCGCGGGGGAGCGCACATGAAGACCACGCATACAGCACAATATTTCCCCGCAGAAGATCACCAGGACAGACAATTCATCAAGAAACTCAACAAGTATTATGAAGCTGTCATCGCAGCTCTCCGCAGCGCCGATTCAGTGCTGGTCATCGGCCCGGGCGAGGCCAAGTGTGAACTCGAAAGACGGATCGCCGGCGGGAAGGCACCCGTTCGAATCGCAGCCATCGAAACAGCAGACAAAATGTCAGAGCGCCAGATCGCCGATAAGGTGCGAAGGTATTACCAAAAGCGCAAATAGACAGAATACTTATCATCGATATTGTGAACCGTCCCGAAGGTTGGGACGATAAGCATCACCGGGAGCGTCGAAACCTTCGAGACGTTTTGCCAGCGCGCGCATGTATAATCGGCGCATGCGCGCAAGATTCCCTGTGACCGTTCACCTCCTGTTTTTTCGGGCGGACGAAGTTTTGCTCCTGCTCCGCTGTAACACAGGCTACCGTGATGGGGAATATAGCGTTCCCGCGGGCCATCTGGATGGGAATGAAACGGTCATGGCGGCCGCGATCCGCGAGGCAGAGGAGGAAACCGGCCTGCGGCTGGACTCCGCCAACCTGGTCTTTTCGAGCGTGATGCACCGCAATGAGGGGGAGGAGCGCGTGGATTTCTTTGTACATGTCCGGGCCTGGGATGGGGAGCCGGCCAACACCGAGCCTGAGAAGTGCAGCGAACTGAGATGGGTCAAAGTCACGAATTTACCTGAAAACATGATTCCGTATGTACGCAAAGCGATAGAGAATCATCAAAAGGGCATGCAGTTCGAGGAATTTGGCTGGTAATCGCGTTTCAAATTGACCGATTCCGCATTCCCGCGATATAATAGCCCGCCAGTCTAATCCACCTGCTGATTCCGGCTGATTGGTAGTAGCGACTTTCGCATGGCACGCAGACAATGTCATCCACAGGGTGAAGGTCGTCACTGCAACTTAACCGGAATCGCAATTATCTTTTGTATGAGGAAGTATAAGGAATGGTTAAACGTACCTATCAACCCAAGATCCGTCGCCGCGTGCGTGTGCACGGTTTTCGTTCACGCATGTCTACGGCTGACGGGCGTGCTGTGCTGAAGCGCCGCCGCCTGAAGGGCCGCTACAAACTGACAACCAGATCCAACGAGCACGTCAAACGGACTCGCTGGTAAACCGGACCGATCAAGGCGCGGAACGGATTTCCTTTGAGGCACGGGTGCAGCGCAAGTTTCGCCTGACCCGGTCAGAAGATTTCAAGCGGGTGCGGCGAACAGGCAAGTCTTATGCCCACCCGCTTGTTGTGTTAGTAACCCAGGCCAGCGACTCCGCTCATGTACGTGTGGGCGTCGCGGCAGGGAAGACGACAGGGACGGCCGTTTCCCGCAACCGGGCCAAACGACTGCTGCGCGAAGCAATGCGCTCCCTCCTGCCCTCTCTCGCTTCAGGCTGGGACCTGGTGCTGATCGCCCGTCCCGCGCTGGTTTCCGCCACTTTGGCAGAAACCCGCGCCGCGCTGCTGACACTTCTCCGCCGCGCCCGAATCATCCCCGTTGATGAGTCCTGAATTTCATCTGCACGAATATCCTGATGAGCCGCGTTTGCGCGACCTGCCGCGCACGCCGCTCAATTGGCCGCGTATCGCGCTGCTGGCGCTCATCCGTTTTTATCAGATGACGATATCACGGGGCCTGCCAGAGAACACCTGTCGTTTTTATCCCTCCTGTTCCCATTATGGGTACCAGGCAATTTATAAGTATGGCGCGCTCAAAGGTTCAGTCATGGCAACATGGCGCGTGCTGCGCTGTAACCCATTTAATCCGGGTGGTTATGATCCCGTAAAGTAATTTTTTTGTCATTGCGAGGGCGCAGCCCGAAGCAATCTCCGCTTTGTGATGAGATTGCTTCGCTGCGCTCGCAATGACATAGTAGGAGTACCATCACTTTGACCACAAAACGCTTGCTCTTATTTTCCCTGCTCCTCATTGCCGCGTTGGCCTTGAGCGCGTGCACTGGTTCCAGGACCATCGTCAACAACTGGCCCGGACTCGCCGCAGATGCGGAGAGGGCCTACGTTGCCGGTGGTTCCTTTGTTTATGCCGTGAATATGACGAATGGGGGCGAGGCCTGGCGCTATCCTGCGCAGGCCAATAACTCCTTTCATTATTATGCCAACCCGGTTCTCACGCCGGATGGACAGTTGCTGATCGGCAGCGCCGGCACCAAACACGACTTCGTCAGCATCAACCCGGCCACCGGGAAAGACAACTGGGCCGCGCCGTTCACAGGCGCAAAAGGCATCTGGGTCGCGTCGCCGCTGGTAATGAATAATCAGATCTATGCTCCGAATGCCGATGGATATCTCTACGTTCTTAAGATGGATGGTTCCCTGGTAGATTCGGTGTATTTGGGCGGATCATTGTGGTCCGCACCGGTGACGGATGGAAAGTTGATCTATGTCGCTTCACTGGACCATCATGTACACATCATTGACCCCGCGAACCCTGGAGCGAACAAGGCCATTGACCTCGGCGGCGCGATCCCCGGCGGCGTGACCGTTACCCCGGAGGGTGTTTACGCGGGGACATTTGCATCCAAGCTGGAGTCCATCAGCGCGGGCGGCGATTACAGGTCCGTGGCCGATGCCCAGGGTTGGATCTGGGGTGCGCCCACACTCGATGGTCAAACGCTCTATTACGCGGACCTCGAAGGCAATGTCTATTCGTTCGACCTCGCCAGTGGCAAGCAGAACTGGCAGGTGAAACCGGATGGGCCGATCGCCGGGAGCCCACTGGTAGTGGGCGACCGGATTTTCGTCGCGACTGAGTCGGGTACTCTGGTCGCATTGGACCGTGACGGGAAATTCCAGTCATATACCGTCGGCGGAAAAATTTACACCACGCCGGTTCTTTCAAATGACCTGATTCTCGTTGCACCGTATCAGGCGGACTTCACGCTTGTCGCACTTAGCCCTGATGGAAAACAAGCGTGGAAGTACACGCCTGCCAAATAAGGAAATTTGCCCATGTGGGAAACCATTATCCTTCAACCGATGACCAACACCCTTCTGTGGATCTACGACATTTTAGGTCATGGACCTCACATGTTTGGGCTTGCGATCATCCTGTTCACAATTTTGATCCGTGCCATTACCTGGCCTTTGAACGCCTCACAGGTGAAGGGTGCACAGGCCATGCAGGAATTGCAGAATGACAAGGAATGGCAGGAAATCCAGAAGAAATATGCCAAGGATCGCGAGAAGCTGGCCCAGGAGCAGATGAGGATTTACAAGGAAAAAGGGATCAATCCCTTTGCCTCCTGCCTGCCGACGCTGATCCAATTCCCCATCATCATTGGCCTGTATCAAAGCATCACACGCGCGCTGGGCGCCACACCGCTGGGAATGCTGCAGCTCGCGCGCACTGCCTATCCATTCCTGCACGTGCAAAATATCATCCCGTTGAACAGTCAATTCTTGTGGATGGATCTGGGACGCCCGGAGTCGATCCAGATTCTTGGCTTCGCACTGCCAACCCTGGCGATCATTGTTGCGATTACCACCTACATTCAGTCCAAGCTGACCATGCCTGCCAGCACGAATCCAAATGACCAATCGGCTGCCATGTCTGGCATGATGAGCATTTACATGCCTCTTCTGCTTGGTTACTTCGCTCTCAATTTCGCTTCAGGCATTGCGGTCTACTTCATCACCAGCAACCTGCTGGGCGTTGTCCAATATGCCGCCACAGGCCGTGCCAACTGGCGAAACCTTTTACCGGGCGGAAACAAAAAAACAGCAGCACCCGCCCGCAAGAAGTAGGGAGGCACTATGAATGAGCGAACTACACTGGAAATTATTGCTCCCACGGTAGAGGAGGCACTTGCACAGGGGCTAGCCCAACTTGGCCTGCCCGCGGATGCCGTCTCTGTGGAAGTGTTGGATACCGGCTCAAAGGGACTCTTTGGATTGGGCGGCCGTCAGGTGCGCGTCCGTTTGACGGTCAATCCGCCGCCCGGATCTGAACCCGTTGTGGCGAAGCCGGAAAAGAAGGCCGCCCCTGTGAAGGAAAAACCTGCTTCGAAAGCAGCCCCTCGACAGGCTCCTCCCTCAAGAACCTCGCAGGATGGCGCGCCGAATCCTGCTCCCGCGGTGCAGATGGAGACAGCGCCGGTGGAGCCGCCGGTATCAATTCCGGCCACGGCAGATGTCAATGAGCCCCTGCTTGAAACGACCGAGGCGATGGTCTCCAAGCTCTTACACCATTTGGGATTCCAGGCGCAGGTCTCGGCGCACTTTGATGAGGATAGCAGTGACGAGCGCCGCTCCATTCACGTGGATGTGCGCGGCGATGACCTGAGCGCGTTGATCGGTCGCCATGCCGAGACTTTGAATGCCTTTCAATATGTCGCTTCGCTGATGGTCGGCAAGGAAGCTCAGCAGTGGGTGCAGCTTGTGGTGGACGTGGAAGGCTACCGCGGGCGCCGAGAGAAACAACTCCGCCAGCTTGCACGCCGTATGGCCGAGCAGGTGACCAAGACCGGCCGCCGTGCCACCCTTGAACCCATGACCTCGAGTGAGCGGCGCGTCATTCACCTTGAACTGCGCGGTCATCCCGCCGTGACCACGGAAAGCACCGGCGAGGAACCCTATCGCAAGGTGATGATCATTCCAAAAGATTCATAGGATCCGTTACTTGTAGGGACGACCCTGGCGGTCGTCCCTGTTTTTAACGTTACGTTATAATTCATCCATGCTTTCCCTTGCGCCTCTTCAGCCGGTGGATTATCTCGTAGTGGGCCATGTCGCAATGGATATCACCCCGAATGGTCTGCGTCTGGGTGGAACCGTTGCCTACGCCGGGCTGACCGCGCATGCGCTGGGATTACGTGTGGGCATTGTCACTTCCCATGGCTCCAGGGCGGACCTGACGCCGTTGAATAGAATCCCCCTCATTTCGATCCCTGCAGATCACAGCACCACATTTGAAAATATCAAAACCGAAAACGGACGCATACAGATTTTGCACCATCGGGCAGAACCGCTACGGCTGGAGCATATCCCGGACGCCTGGCGCAAAACATCGATCATCCATCTCGCACCGATCGCGCGTGAATTGGAAACGGATCTGGCAAGCCAACTCCCGGGATCATTGATTGGCATTACCGCGCAGGGCTGGATGCGGACATGGGATGAGAATGGCCGGGTGGCCGCGACTGCCTGGAAAAACAGCGGGCAGGCCCTTCGTCAAGCGGGAGCCGTGGTATTTAGCGTGGATGATGTCAACCGCAATCTGGAGCAGGTCGAAGCGATGGCGCATCAGACGCGGCTTCTTTGTCTGACGGAGGCAGAGGCAGGTTCAGTCCTCTATTGGAACGGTGACCGCCGCCGATTCCGAGCGCCCGCGATACCGGAAGTGGACTCGACCGGCGCAGGTGACATTTTTGCGGCAGCATTTTTTGTCCGGCTTCATCACACGCGCGATCCCTGGGAGGCGGCGCGTTTTGCAACTCAACTTGCTTCGCGTTCCATCGCCCGCGTTGGATTGGAGGGAATTCCAACCCAAAAAGAGATCGAAGAAAGCCTGGTGGAGGTCTTGTCGTGACGCGTTTTTATACGCTCGTGAACCAAAAAGGCGGGGTGGGCAAGACGACAACCGCCATCAACCTTGGCGCTTATCTCGCAAGTCTGGGTCAGCACGTGCTGGTGGTTGACCTGGATCCGCAGGCTAACGCGACCTCCTGCCTGGGTGTGGACAAATCAACGGTGGCCGGGGGAACCTATGAGGCGCTGATCAATGGTGCCCCGGCTTCTTCCTTTGTTCTGTACAATGAAAAATTGAAATTGTCGCTTTTACCTTCATCACCTGCGCTGGCTGGCGCAGAAGTGGAGCTGGTGGATGAACTCGCGCGTGAGACGCGTTTAAAACGCGCGCTCGATCCCCTCAATGGACGATATGATTACATCCTGATCGATTGTCCGCCTTCGCTCGGTCTGCTCACGGTGAATGGACTTGTCGCTGCAAAAGACGGTGTGATCGTGCCGGTGCAGTGCGAATATCTGGCGCTCGAAGGACTGGGTCAGTTGACGAACACAATCGAGCGCGTGCGTTCGGCCCTCTTCCCCGAATTACATGTACGCGGTGTAGTGATGACCATGTTCGACCCGCGCACGAATCTTTCCAACGATGTTGTCAAAGAGGTCAACGACCATTTTCCGAATCAGGTCTTCAAGAGCGTGGTGCCGCGCAGCGTCCGTCTGGCGGAGGCGCCTTCGTATGGGCTCCCCATCTCTGCGTATGCGCCCGGCTCGGTCGGCGCGCAGGCGTATGAAGCGCTGGCAAGGGAATTGCTGAAAGGCGATGGAGTGAAAGTCAGTTAACCACAAAGGGCACCTCGCATGTTTCTTATCGATTTGGTGAAACGTGCGGGGGCACAAAGTCACATAAAGAGGAAAGGCATTTCGCCTTAAGACTTTAATCCTTCGTGACCTTAGGGCCCTTCGTGGTGAAGAAATCAGGAGCGAGAATGCCTCAACGTTCTGGACTTGGCAAAGGATTGGATGCGCTTATCCCCGGCGGCACACAGTCGGCGGTCGCTGCGAATACGGGTGGAGTTCGACAGGTCGGCGTGGATTTGATCCAGCGTAACCCGCGTCAGCCGCGCGTGCATTTCAGCGAAGAGGAACTAAGTGAACTGGCTGCCTCCATCCGCGAGCATGGAGTGATCCAGCCTTTGATCGTCTCACCCAACACGGATGGGACCTTTGTCCTCATCGCGGGGGAGCGGCGCTGGCAGGCTGCACAAAAAGCGGGTTTGCAGAAGGTGCCGGTCGTTACCCGTCAGGCCAGCAACCAGGAATTGCTCGAGCTTGCTCTGGTCGAGAATGTCCAGCGTGCGGACCTCAACGCGCTTGAAGAAGCTGAAGCCTATCGTCAGCTTGTCGAAGAATTTGGTCTCTCTCACGAGGCCGTGGCAAAACGTGTGGGCAAGAGCCGCGTCGCTGTGACCAATACCCTGCGCCTGCTGGGTGTGGCCGAAGAGGTGAAACAGGCTCTTGTAGACGGAAAAATCACCGAGGGTCACGCGCGCGCTTTGTTGATGCTCTCAAGTCAAAAGGCTCAGGCCGCGGCTCTGCAAACTGTGATCAACCTCTCGTTGAATGTCCGCCAGACCGAGGAATTGGTGCGCAAGCGTGCCGGACAGAAGCTCATCAAGGCCAGGAAGCCGTCTCGAAATGCAGATGTGAACGACATTATCAAAAAGCTTCAGCACAGCCTCGGCACGCGAGTCTCGCTCAAACATGGCAAGGATGGCGGTAGGATGACCATCTATTATTATTCGAACGAAGAACTAAACGCCCTGCTGGAGAAACTTTTGTAATCAAATTCGTCCTGAGCGGAGCCGCGGGCTCTTTTCGCAGCGCAGTCGAAGGACAAGGTTTCAAGTAATTTCATTGTTCATGTAACCCTGCCCTTCGACTACGGGCTTCGCAGATGGCGCTCAACCCTCCGCTCAGGGCGAAGGAATGCAAATTATGAAACTCCTCTATAACGCGCGTATCCATACCCAAGATCAAACGAAACCTTTTGTCTCAGCGATCCTGATCGCAGGCGATAAAGTCCTTGCCATCGGTGACAAGGAAGAGCTGTTCAGCCTCGCACATGGCCGGACGGAAAAGGTTGACATGCAGGGCCGCACTATCCTGCCCGGCCTTACTGACGCGCATTTGCATCTCCAGTATTACTCGCTCGGTCTCCAGAAAATTGGCTGCGAAACCGACACGAAAGAGGAATGTCTGCGCCGCGTGGAAGAACGAGTGAAGAAGGCGAAACCCGAAGAATGGATTCTGGGTCATGGATGGAATCAGAACTCCTGGTTCCCCTCTCCTACCGGGGGCCCCACAGGGGTGCTTCGCGAAGGGGCTAGGGATGAGGGCGGGTCTTGGCCAACGGCCAGTGACTTGGACAGGGTCGCTCCCAACAACCCGGTCTACCTCACCGCCAAATCGCTTCATGCGGGCTGGGCAAATACCTCCGCGCTGAAACTTGCCAATATCACGGTCAATACGCGGAACCCGAAAGACGGGCAAATCCAACGGGATGAGTCCGGGAATGCCACCGGCATCCTGCTTGAATCGGCCATGGGCCTGATGAGCGAAGTCATTCCTCAAGCCTCGCTGGAGGAACTGGCTTTGGCTATCCAAAAAGCGCAGCCAATCCTGTGGAAGATGGGCCTGACCGGTGTTCACGATTTTGACCGCCGTGATTCTTTTATGGCTTTGCAATACTTGCACGCGCAGGGCAAACTAAAATTAAGAGTGAATAAAAACATCCCTGTCGAGAGCCTCGACCATGCGCACGAGCTTGGCCTTCGCACCGGCTTCGGCGACGACTGGCTGTGGATCGGTTCCGTCAAGGCCTTCATGGATGGTGCCCTGGGCCCGCGCACGGCTGCCATGTTCCAGCCTTATCTCAACGAGCCTGAGAATCTTGGCATCCTCAACATAGACGGCGAGGAACTCTTCGAGCAGGCGCGTCACGCGGCGGATGTGGGTCTCGCGATGACCGTCCATGCGATTGGCGACCGCGCCAACCATGAAGTTCTCGATGCCTTCGAGCAATTACGTCACTATGAAAAGGAGAAGGGCTTGCCGCATCTTCGTCATCGCATAGAACACGTCCAGATTATCCATGCCGACGATGCTGCGCGGCTGGCTCAGCTTAATGTGATCGCCTCCATGCAGCCCATCCACGCGACCTCCGATATGCTGATGGCTGATCGTTACTGGGGCGAGCGCGCCGCTCTTTCCTACGCCTGGCGGACTCAACTGGATCACGGTGCGATGCTGGCTTTTGGATCGGATGCGCCGGTCGAGTCGCCGAATCCGTTTTTGGGGTTGCACGCCGCGGTCACGCGCAGGCGGGCAGACGGTTCTCCCTCCGCTGACGGCTGGTACCCGGAGCAAAAGCTGACCCTCGCTGAGGCGTTGTCCGCTTACACCACTGGCGCGGCCTACGCGGCCAATGCCGAGCATCGACTCGGCAGGCTTGCTCCCGGTTACCTTGCAGACCTGATTGTTCTCGAAGAGGATATTTTCCACAGTGATCCCGCCAATCTATGGAAACTCGAATCCACTGGAACGATGATCGGTGGAGAATGGCTCTGGCAAAAATAACAATGGCTGAAGCACCGAAACTGACCCCTGAAATTTTGATTCCCCGCCTGGGTGAATACCTTGTACAAAAGGGGATCATAAGTGAAATTGATCTGCAGAAGGCCCTGGCCTTTCAGCAGGACCAGGTAGCGGATGGCAAGAGCTATTTGCTGGGGCAGGCGCTGCTTGATTTAAAACTCATCGACCGGGAAATGCTGGATCAAATCATCACGGAACAGATCCTGCAATTGCGGTCCGCGCTGACAGCGGCCAATCGCAGCCTCGAGCAGAGAGTCAAAGATCGCACTGCAGAGCTGAATGAAGCGCTTGAACGGCTTTCTGAACTCAGCCAGATGAAAGCCAATTTCGTTGCCAATATCTCGCATGAATTACGCACGCCGCTCACGCATGTTAAGGGTTATCTTGAACTGCTCGTTACTCAATCGCTTGGCCCTATTACGGGTGAACAACGACACGCCCTGGAAATCAGCCAGAAAGCGGCAGCAAAATTGGAAGGTCTGATCGAAGACCTGATCATGTTCTCGCTGGCAACCCGCGGCGAGATGAGCATCAAACTGGAACCGGTGGATATCGGGCGTCTCTGCAACCTGGCAGTGAAATTTGCCACGCCCAAAGCAGACGAACGCGGCGTCTATCTCGGTGTTGTGGACGACGGAAAAAAGCCTATGGTTCAGGCGGATTCAGAGAAGATCGGCTGGGTGCTGAATCAACTCATTGATAATGGGATCAAGTTCACCCCGTCGGGTGGACGCGTGATCGTCTCCATCAAAGAGGAGGCGAATAACCTGATCATGATCTCTGTCGCGGATACAGGCATCGGCATCCCATCCAACCGATTGAACGAGATCTTCGAGCCGTTCCATCAGCTGGATGGATCATCCACGCGGCATTACGGCGGCACCGGCCTGGGACTGTCCCTCGTGCGCCAAATTGTCGAGGCCCACGGATCGTTATTGGATGTACAATCGGTGGAAGGTAAAGGATCGCTGTTTCGTTTTCCGTTGCTATCGGCCAACGCATGAAAATGGATGCTCCCACTCTCACGGCTCTCAATGAACTGTTCCGGAATGTGGCTCAACAGGCGGATTGGAAGGCTGCACTGGATACGCTCTTTGTATCGCTGCGCGGCGAATTTGTTTTCGATAATGTTGCAATCTATCTGCTTGACCCGCACAGCAAGGGGCTGGATGTGGTCTATGCACGTGCCATGGGGCGCGGCAAGACCGCCGAAGCAGACGCGGCCTGGGGCGAACTGATTGCCAGCCAGGTACTTAACTCCGGGAAGAGCATCGTGCATGAACCGACCAAGGCTCATACGGATCGTCTCATGCTTGCTTATCTCCTGGGGCTGCCCATCCATCTTGGGGGCCGATTAAGCGGGGCGCTGGTGTTTGTGCGCTTTGGCGGGCCGCCGTATTCCGAGGCGCATGTAGCTCTGGCCTCCCTGCAGGCATTCTGGACCTCATCTCTAATCGAACGGCGCGACCTGCAGGAAGCGCGCGACGAGCTCGAATCCGTGCAGCGGCAGATGCGTTTACAGGATGACTTTGTCTCCACAATTTCACACGAGCTTCGCACGCCGCTGGGTTTTATCAAAGGTTACAGCACCAGCCTGCTGCGTCAGGATACGACATGGGATCAGGATACCACCCATGAGTTTCTCAACATCATTGACGAGGAAGCCGACCGCCTCAGCCACCTGATCGAAAACATGCTGGAGTCAGCGCGGCTGCAAAGTCATACGCTGCAATTCAAGTTCTCGCCGATTCGCCTGGATGCGCTGGTGCGAGATGTAACCACGCGGGTGAAAATGCATCAACCGGATCTGGAAGTAGAGCTGGATTTCGAAAATGTTCCGCCGATCCGCGGAGATGGGCTGCGCCTCTCCCAGGTCTTCGAGAATCTTTTCAACAATGCGTTGAAATACGCGCCCAACTCGAAAATAAGCATATCCATGCGAAATCAGGATGAGAAACTGAAGGTGGCATTTGCGGACCAGGGAGAAGGGATTCCCGAGGAGTTTATACCGTTTATCTTTGAACGTTTCTACCGGGTGCCGGGCGAAGCCGGTGTGACCGGTACGGGCCTGGGACTCTACATCTGCAACCAGATTATTCTGGCGCATCATGGTAAGATTTGGGCAGAATCGGAACTGGATAAAGGCACCACGTTTTTCATTGAGTTGCCCGTCGATGCTTTGGTCTAATATGAGCTCATCTTTGTCAAGGAGGCAGTATGTCCAAGCGCATTTTGATCGTGGACGATGAACCCCGCTACCTGCGTCTTTTGGAAGCGAACCTGCGCACGGAAGGCTACGAAGTGGTCACCGCACAGGATGGGATGCAAGCCATTGATGTCTTTTCAGCCCAGCCGATCGATCTCGTTCTACTGGATGTGATGATGCCTCGCCTGGATGGCTTTGCCACCTGCCAGCGCTTGCGCGAGTTTTCCACGGTGCCGATCGTGATCCTGACTGCCAAAGGGGAAGAACAGGATCGCGTGCGCGGCCTGGACCTGGGCGCCGATGATTATCTTGTCAAGCCGTTTTCGGCGACGGAGTTATTAGCCCGCGTACGCGCCGTCCTGCGCCGCGCCCAGCCCCCCGCGGAGACCGGGCAGGCTCGCTTCTTCACACACGATAACCTCAGGATCGACTTTGCCCGCGCGGAGGTCTGGCGTGGGGAGCAGCCGGTCTCGCTTTCCGCTACGGAATATCGTCTCCTGCTCCAGTTTGCCCATAACATCGGCAAAATACTGACCTCGGAGGATCTCCTCACGAGCGTCTGGGGGGCGGAGTATAAGAATGACAAGGAAATCCTGTGGGTGAGCATTGCCCGCTTGAGACAAAAATTGGAGGAGGACGCTCACAACCCGCATCACATTGTCACGCGTTCAGGGCTGGGATATTTGATGCCGCCCATTGAAGCGTGACGCTTGAGTAACCGCCCGCGTTTGGGACCATCGGTTCCAGACGCGCGGCGACAAGGATGGATGCCATGACCGGGAAGAAAATCCTGATCGTGGATTCGGATGCCGCCAGCCGCAATTTTGTTGCCCGGAGTTTGCAGGGACAGGAATATGAAACGCTGCAAGCCGGTTCCGGTAAAGAGGGCCTGATCTTTGCCTGGCGTGACCGTCCCGATCTGATCATCGCCGACCCAACGCTGAGCGATCTGAAAGGGGAGGAACTTGCCAGCAAGCTTCGTCAGGACCCTCGTACTGCCAATGTCCCGCTGATCGCGCTCAGCACTGACCCCAGCCTGGCGCGCATCAGGTCCTGTCAGAGCGCGGGGTTCAACGAATACATTGTAAAGTCGGGTGAAGCGGTCGCTGCTCTTAATGAAGCTGTGGCGCGTTTACTGGGATTGAGCACGGGCACTGCCAAGGAGGGTGGACTTCTACTGGTGTTCCTGAGCGCAAAGGGCGGTACGGGAGTTTCATCGCTGTGCGCGAATTTTGCAATGACCATTGCGCAAGCACAACCCGAGGCGCGCGTCGCAGTGGCAGACCTGATATTGCCAATTGGCTCGATCGCTTCGATCACCGGATATACAGGGGAACAGAACATTGTGACTGTATCCGATATGGATCCACACGAAACCACGGTGGATTTCTTTCATCAGCAATTGACCGAGGTGGAGGACTGGAAGTTTCACCTGCTGGCGGGTTCCCCTGACCCGGAAAGCAGCAATCATCTGAAGAGCGAGCGCATCTGGGACATTATTTCCACGCTCCGGGCCGCGTATGACTATGTGCTGGTGGATTTGGGACGGTCTCTTTCCAGAATCAGCCTGCCGCTCATCCAGAATGCGGATGTGGCCGTTCTGGTGGTCAGTGCAGATTTGAGCGCGGTGACGCTCACCAAAACTCTGTGGGATTATTTGAAGAATAAGGCAGTGAATGCCACCTCCATTTATCCGATCCTGAACCGCGCGGTGGGCATCGAAGGGTTGACCAAACCTGAAGCCGAGGCCATCCTTGGATTTGAGATCAGGACTGCCATGCCCTATCTCGGCAGCAATTTTACAGTGGCGAATAATCAGCATTTGCCTTTCTCTTTGAAATTCCCCAAAGATACGGCGGTCATTGTTTTCAGAGATATTGCGCGTGAAATGGTGGATCTGGCACGTCGCCTGCGCACAGCATGAATTCGGTAAAACATCCCGAAGGTCCCTGGCCCTCTGACGATTTCTTCAGCGGCAACCTTCGGGATGTTACGCTCAAATGGGAGAACCCGATGTCAATTGAATACGATGAAAAAGGCAAGTTCTACACCGATATTATTTCCAAGGTCGCCGTACCCGTCACAATGCAAACAACGAATCAGTTGATTAAGGGATTCGTTCACGTACGTCGCGGCGAACGGATCAAGGACGAACTGGATCGCGATGAATTCTTCCTGGCGGTGACGAATGCCACGGTCACGGAACCGGGCTCAAAGGTCGTGCTGGAAGCGCCGTTCCTCGCGGTGCGCCGGGCTCAGATCATTTGGATCATGCCTGACGAAGACGCAGTCCCAGCGAAGGACGCGCCCGCATGAGCCAACTCGCTTCGTCCGCGCCTTCGCGCCTGACCGGCCAGGATTTGCTTCGTCTCAAGAAGTATCTTGCAGATAACCTCTCGCGCTCGGTGGAGACGGATGGAATTCCTTCCGGAGAGCGGGCCGGGTTCCTCAAGAAGCAAATCCTACAGATCTATGAACAGACACAACTGAAGCTGCCTGAGGACCTTCGCAATCAGATATTTGACCAGGTTCTGAACGATCTGCTCGGGTTTGGCCCCCTTCAAAGCCTGCTCGATGATCCCGATGTGACTGAGATCATGGTCAATGGCCCGAAGAAGGTTTACATCGAGCGTAAAGGCCAGCTCTCCAAGACCAACATAGCCTTTGACGATGACAATCATGTGATGCAGATTATTGACCGCATCATTCTGCCCCTTGGCCGGCGCGTGGATGCAGACAGCCCCACCGTGGACGCGCGTCTGCCGGACGGTTCGCGCGTCAATGCGGTGGTCCGCCCGGTCGCGATTGATGGTCCCTCGATTACGATCCGAAAATTCAGTAAGGACCGGCTCAAGGTGGATGATCTGATTAAATACGGTTCCATAACCCAGAACATGGCTGAATTCATGCGCGCCTGCGTGGTGGCGAGGTTCAACATCGTTATCTCCGGCGGGACCGGTTCCGGCAAGACCACATTACTGAACGTGCTCTCAGGATTCATTCCGGAAAACGAGCGCATTATTACCATTGAAGACGCGGCAGAACTGCAGCTGCAGCAGGACCACGTCATGCGCATGGAAACCAAGACTGCCAACGTGGATGGCGCCGGTGCTGTGACCATCCGTGACCTTGTTAAGAATTCGCTGCGCATGCGGCCGGACCGCATCGTCGTAGGGGAGGTGCGCGGTGGCGAGGCGCTTGACATGCTCCAGGCCATGAACACAGGTCATGACGGATCGTTGACCACGGTCCACGCGAACTCGCCGCGTGACGCGCTTGGACGCATCGAGACGCTGGTGCTGATGGCCGGGATGGATCTGCCGCTCAAGGTTGTGCGCCAGCAGATCTCATCGGCCGTGGACTTGATCGTCCAGCAGACGCGTTTGAAGGATGGACAGCGCAAGGTCACGGCCGTCACCGAAGTGGCAGGTATGGAGGGCGACATCGTCGTACTGACCGATATCTTCAAATTCGAACAGACCGGCGTCTCTACAGAAGGCAAGGTGCTCGGCGAACTCGCGGCAACGGGTATCCGCCCCAACTTTACGCCACGCCTTGATGCCGCCGGTTTCAAACTTGGCTCGGAGATTTTTGCACCCAGGCGCACCCAAGAGCCAAGAACCAGCCGGCGCTGAACATTTTTCAGTTTTCCATCTTGCAAGGATAAACCGTCGGACTTTTAGACCCGGGTGGTACTCTCTGCTATAATCAGTGCAACCACTTAAGCGAGGCCCCATGGATTTTCATGCCCAGATCACTTTGCGCACAAAGAAATTAGGCCTGTTGATTCGCGATGCACGCACGGCAGAACGGCGCTCGATCAAGGAATGTGCGGATGCGATCGGTATACCGCCCGCGCTCTTTCGTGCCTATGAGGAGGGCCACCGCGCTCCATCTCTGCCGGAACTTGAAACACTTGTCTACTATCTGAAGCTCCCTATGAATCACTTCTGGGGACGCGAAGTACGGTCGAATGCACCATCACCGGTAGATTCCATTGACCGCGGGCGGTTGATCGGCCTGCGTCAGCGGATGATCGGTGCACTCCTTCGCCAGGAACGCAACAACACAAATGTGTCCCTGAAGCGCATCTCAGATGAGACCGGTATTTCGGCTGCTCGTTTGAAATCCTACGAGTTGGGAGAACGTCCCATTCCGCTGCCGGAGCTTGAGTCGATTCTTGCAGTGATGGGCAGCCGCGTCGAATCCTTCTTCGATCAAAACGGACCGGTCGGCCAATGGATGTTCCATCAGCGGGCCATGCAAAAATTCCTCGACTTGCCCGGCGAGCTTCAGGATTTTGTTTGCCAGCCGGTCAACCGTCCCTACATCGAGTTGGCCATGAAACTCAGCAGCATGTCCAAGGAGCGCCTGCGCTCGGTGGCAGAAGGCCTGCTCGATATTACGCTGTAAATTTATGAAGTCTCATTCTGAGTGTTTCGACTCGCTCCACATAAACTCTGCGAAGAATCTCGACATCAACAACTGAGACCCTTTGGCCTTAGCGAGCGCTCCCTCAGGGTGACACAAGCTATTTCCCATGCCAGATAACGATCCATCCAAACTTGTAGAAGACGGCAAACTTGCCTTTGAAAACAAGCAATACGATATGGCCGCCAACCTTTTTCAGCAGGCGGCTGAAGTGTATACGCTTGGCTACGACCTGGTCCTGGCCGCTGAGGCTCAGAACAACCGTAGTGTGGCCCTCTTGAAAGCCGGAAAAGCAAAAGAAGCACTCGATGCCGCCCTTGGCACCGATGAAGTATTCGCCGGGGCCAATGACATGAAACGGCAGGCAATGGCCTTTGGCAACCAGGCAGCCGCACTCGAGGTGCTCCACCGCGAAGATGAGGCCATCGCCCTTTATGAACGTGCGGCAGAAATCTTCGCCCAGGCGGGAGAAGGCGACTTGCGCGCGATGGTCATGCAGTCGGCCGCGGCTCTCAAGCTTAAGAAAGGCAAGGTCGCCGAGTCCGCGTTCAAGATGATGGGGGCACTCGAAGCCAAGGAAAAACCAACCATCCTGGATCGAATTCTCAGATTGTTGATGCGCATCAAGTAATGATCCCGCTGTCTCATCCATCACACAATGTAAACAGCGGGATGATACCGGTCAGTCTTCATCCCCGTCCGGCTGAACCGGCCGACCGCGAGCAAATCGCTGACCTGTTGTATTTTGAGGGCCGCGTGCATCGGCATTTGGATTGGCATACTGCTCTTGATTGGCTGGGCTCCCCGCATTTCTGGACATTGGATGATCACGGACGCGTAGTGGCCGCGCTGGCCTGTCCGCAGGATCCGCCCGGGATTGCGTGGCTGCGTCTCTTCGCCTTTCACTCGCAGCTCTCCGGACCTGAGGCCTGGGCGCCGTTATGGGAGGCAGTCCGCGGCGAGATCAGTCAGACGGAAGGCGCACTGGTCGCGGCGATCGCGATCAAGCCGTGGCTGCCAAACATCCTGGTCAACAGCGGGTTCGCCCAAACCCAAAGCATTGTATTATTGGAATGGACATTGAGCTTCCTGGAGCCCTGCGCGGCTCCATCCGGTGTCGTTATCCGCCCCATGCGGCCCACCGATTTGCCTGCTGTAGCGCAAACCGATGCCGCAGCGTTTGACCCCCTCTGGCGGAATTCCCTGGGCACGCTGGAAAAGGCTTTCTCGCAAGCCATCATTGCTACCGTCGCCGAAGATGCGGGGCGCGTGATCGGGTATCAGATCAGTACGGGAAACAGAAGCGGGGGCCACCTCGCCAGGCTGGGGGTCCGAAAAGAAGCGCAGGGGCGGGGCATCGGATCAGCTCTGGTGAGCGACTTTGCCCACCGATTGAGTTCACGCGGGCTTCTGCGGATCACGGTTAATACACAGGCCGATAACCTGGCATCTCTGTCCCTTTACAAAAAGATGGGATTCGTCCGGACGGGCGAAGAGTATCCGGTTTTCGTTTATCAGTAACAGGAGGCAGTATGGCTCATCGCGAGGATGATGTAATCGTGAATGCACTGGTACGTCAGGCACTCTCCTCAACCCAGGAAGTCATGGGCGAGAATGGATTGAATGCCGTCCTGCGAGCCAGCGGCCTGGAAAGGTTCATCGGCAATTTTCCCTCCAATGACATGTCCCCGGGTATCCACACTGCCGACTATGCCCGCCTGAACCAGGCCATCGAAGATTTCTATGGCCGCGGCGGCCGTGGCATGTTGCGGCGTATTGGAAAAGCTTCTTTTCAATATGGTGTGCGTGAACAGTCGGCGCTGCTGGGGGTTGCGGGCGCGGCATTGAAACTGCTCCCTGAAAAGCAACGCATCAAATTCATCATGAACAGCATGGCCGGGGCCCTCAAGAAGACCAACCCGAAGGTCAATGCCTGGGTGGAGGATGGTGACCGTCTGGCTTATCTCGAAGATACCTGCGGCATCTGTCACAGCCGAACGAGCGCCGGGCCAATCTGCTATCTTTACCTCGGCTCCATTGCCGAGGCCGTCCACTGGGCAACTGGCAAGAACTTTGAGATCACAGAAACACATTGCATGGCCAAAGGCGATCCCTACTGTCGCTTCGAAATTGGCGAGGCTCTCAGTGACGGATGATCAGGCTGGCTTTCTGCCGAAGATGATGCAGCACTTCGCGGAGTGCCTGATTGCTGAACTCGGGCGCGACACCCTGATAGCGGTCCTTCGTAAAGCGGAGCTGCCCACCACCTGGGCCGATCCTCTCTATTTCAAAACGCTCAATGGTCAGGAGGCTGCGCTGGCGTATTCGAAGCTGCAGCATGCCCTGCGAACTTATTATGGCCGCGGGGCGCGCGGGGTTTTGGTACGCATCGGTGGAAAATTGTGGGAAGGACTGCTGAAGGAGTCTTCCTTAACCGTAAAGACACAGGCTGCTTTCGTTCGTGGGGTGCCAATCAACTTGAGAAGAAAATTTGCGCTTGAGCTGATTCCCAGACTGATCCATGACCAGAATGGGAGCATCACGGTTCACAGCCTGGACCTTGACCTGCTTCTCGTGGACCATGCTTCTTTCGCCACCCTCGGCCAATTCGACTCCGCTCCCATTTGTCATGTGACCCAGGGGATGATCCGCGAATGTTTATACTGGGCGATTGGCTACGAACACGATATCGAGGAGATTTCATGCCGCGCTTTTGGCGCCAAGGCATGTGAGTTCAAGATCACAGTCGGAGGATGAGATGAGAACGTTTGAGACGAAATGGAAGACGCGCGATGGACTTGATATTTATGCCCGGGGCTGGGAACCAGACGGTGCAGCCAAGGCGGTGGTTTGTCTCGTGCATGGGCTGGGAGAGCACGTGAATCGCTATGCCAACGTTGGCGCGGCTTTCACAAAATCCGGCTATGCTTTGTTCGGCTTCGACCAGCGCGGCCATGGGAAGTCCGGTGGGGCGCGCGGGCACACTCCTTCCTATGATGCGCTCATGGATGATATCGATGACCTGTTGGCTCAGGCTGAACAGAGATATCCAAAGCTGCCGCGCTTTCTCTATGGTCACAGCATGGGCGGTGGGGAGGTGTTGAATTACGTGCTGCGTCGAAAACCATCCCTGGCCGGCGTGATCGCCACAGGTCCCTTCCTGCGTCTGGCCTTTGCCCCGCCAGCCTTCAAGGTGACTCTGGGACGTTTCATGAATAATATCGCGCCGGGCTTTACGCAGGCCTCCGGCTTGGAGACCGCCGCCATCTCGCGTGACCAGAAGGTTGTGGATGCCTATATCAAGGATCCGTTGGTGCATGATAAGATCAGCGCACGCCAGTTCGTAGCGGTGTATGATGCGGGTCTGTGGGCGCTGGAGCATGCGTCTGAGTTCCCACTGCCGCTTTTGATCATGCACGGTGGCGCGGACCGGCTGACCTCTGCGCAGGCCACGCGCGAGTTCGCACAGAAGGGTAATAAAAATATCACTCTGCATATCTGGGATGATTGGTACCACGAGATCCATAATGAAACGGAGCAGGCGGAGGTCTTCAAGATGATGACTATCTGGATGGACGCGCGGCTGATGGGCTAAGTATCGCAACAACATGAAATTGTGGAGCTAATCTGAGGAAGCTTAATACAGTTGCGGCACTAGAATTCCGTCAGCTTGCGCTGCTCCAGTCTGGACAAAAGCATTTTCACGTGGCAAAATTCGCAATCCATTTTCGCGTATTGGTTCTTTGGGGATTTGCGTGGTAGATAACCGAATTTGAGGTACGGATACCCCAAGTTCGTCCCTACGGCGGCTTAATCTGGAGAACCCATTCATCATAGGAGAAGGTATGACCAAAGAAATGAGCAAGCGCCAACAGCGGCGGGAAAAAATGCGCCGCGAGCAGCAACGAACGCGTCTGATCACAATTGGCCTGGTGACGCTTGGAGCGGTTTTTATTGCCGCAATCTTTATTCTTCCGAACTTAAGAACGGCATTGACACCGGTCGGTACGATCGCGACAGCCGCGCCCCGTGACCACCCACAGGCCAACGGGACCACGATGGGTGACCCCAAGGCACCGGTAAAGATCGATGTCTTCGAGGATTTTCAGTGTCCGTCCTGCCGCGCGTACAGCCAGGAGATCGAGCCGCAGATTGTGAATGCCTATGTAGCCACGGGCAAGGCTTACTACGTTTTTCATAATTATCCTTTCATCGATACCAACACGATCACCAAGGAGTCCCATCAGGCGGCCAACGCGGCGATGTGCGCCAATGACCAGGGCAAGTTCTGGCAATACCATGACCTGCTCTTTGCCAACTGGAACGGTGAAAACCTGGGCACGTTCAATGACAAATTCCTGGTTGCCCTGGCCGGCGAAGTGGATGGTCTGGATAAGAATGCCTTTGCCGCCTGTTTCAAGGAAGATCGCTTCAAGAATGATATCCAGTCCGATTTTGACCTGGGACAGCAGATGGGCGTAAACGGCACGCCGAGTGTATTTGTCAACGGCCAGATTGTCCGCCCCGGCTATATCCCACAGTTTACGGATATCCAGCAGGCAGTCGACGCGATACTGAGCGGGAAATAGTTCCAGCTTCACAGGCAGGGCAGGCTTCACGGCTTGCCCTGTTTTTATTCAGAATGGCACATGAAGCCTGATCGGGTCCATACGAAGTTTTTTCTTAAAGTCGGAAAGTCCCGGCTAATTGGCAGTCATCAGGCGTTTGATATACTGTGCCAATGATCATCGAGTTCAGCGGCAAAATTTTGTTCTGGCAAGGCCCCGCCCCATGGTTCTTCATTGCCGTTCCGGCGCAGCAAAGCCGCGACTTGAAAGTGATATCAGGATTGGTAACCTATGGCTGGGGGGTGATTCCGGTCCATGTGCGGATCGGCAAAACAGAATTCAAGACTTCCTTGTTTCCCAAGGATGGCCGCTACCTTGTGCCTGTCAAAGCGAGTGTCCGAAAAGCGGAGAATCTTGAGAAAGGCGATGACGTGACTGTGCGGCTCGAAGTTCGTTGATCAGCAAACCGAGAATAGCCGCTTCGCTCAATACGACATTAAAACAAGGAGAGGATAGCCATCCTCTCCTTGTTTGTTATTGATGGTGGTGTCACACCTATACATCCCTCAACCGAGGGTTGAAGATTCGGTCGAGTGCGAAGCCGAGCATCGCGAAGCCGAGGCCAGTGAGCATCAGCAGGGCGGCAGGCTCCATGATCCAGTAGTAGTAACCGCGATACAGGGCACCATTTGCGTTGGCATCTTCGATGATCTTGCCCCAGGTCGGGAGGACGGGGTCGCCAAGTCCCAGTACCGCTAGCGAGGCCTCCAGGAATACAAAGGCAGGGATGGAGGAGACCAGCCCCGGGATGAGCAGCGGAATCATGCGGGGGATCAGATAAAGAAAAATGATCCGCAGGTCGCTTGCGCCATAGGCACGCGCCGCCTCAATATACATGGATTCCTTGGTCTGGATGAAGATGGAACGATATCCCTTGATCGCGCCGGTGAAGATACTCAGGGCTATTGTCGCGCTCAAAATGACCCACAGACTTCGAGAATAAAAAGTCCCGATCATGATCAGAATGGACAGGAAGGGCAGGACCAGATTTATTTCCGTGATACGCTGGATCAGTTCATCGATCCAACTGCCATACCAGGCGCCGATGGCCGCGATCACCATGGTCAGGATCGACGTGCCCAACGATGCGATCAGTCCGAATGCCAGAGCGACCGGCGTGCCCCACAGCAGGGGAAGCATCAGGTCGCGGCGCAACTGGTCGGTGCCGGCCAGACCATAGACCTGTCCGTGAAGGACAAACTCGACATTGATATCCGAATCGGGTTCAAAGGTCGCGGCGGTGATCAGGAGTTGATACTTCCCTTTGAGCGGCGACTTTGAATCCGGTGCGGAGAAGAGAGCCGGGAGGATGTCCTCTGTGCCTAAACGCGCGGCCAGCTTGGGATCCTGAGAGAAGCGGTACGTCTGTTTTTGAATGACCGTCAAATTGCCGACCCGAATCTTTCTGCCATCAGGGGTCAGCCATTCGATGGAAATGAACGGTTGTTTCTTTTCATAATTGGACGTCACGTACAGGATCATCTCCTGCGGATAAACATCGTATGAAAAATCGAAGGTGTGGGACATCGTGATGCTGGAGGTTCCCTCCGCCCCACGCTCCACGGTTTTTTGCATCGACCCGTCGGATGTGTTGACGGCAAAGGACTCGGCGTACTTCTGCTTTGAAAACAGATTGATCCAGGCCGGTGCCGCGAACTTCGGGTTTTGATACCATACGTCCTCGCCGCCGCGCCAGAGACGGACTGCCTCACTGTAGGGAATCGTGACCATGGCATAGACCGCGACCCCAACCAGCATGACGATGACCAACATACCCACTATGGCGGATGGATACTGGAGCATACTTCTGAACGCAGACCTCAAGGAGTTCATGCTAACCGCCAACTTTTACCCGCGGGTCCGCCAGGGCATAGACGAAGTCGAGCAGGAAGACGGTGATCGCTAGCAGGTAGGCAAAGATGATGGTGGATCCCACGATCACGGGAATCTCGTACAGGCCGATGGCGTGGAAAATGGTGCGGCCGAGGCCCGGCCAGACAAAAACAGTTTCCGTGATGGTCGCGCCGCTCCACAGGCCGATAATCAGGAGCGCGAAATTCGTGATGATATTTGGCAGGGTGGGGCGCAGAATATAACGCCGCTCAACGTCACTGGAACGGAGTCCCTTGGCGCGTGCCAGTTCGACATAGTCCTCGCTGGAGTAAATGAGGAAGAATGTCCTGTAATTGTAAATGCTGAGAAAGAGCGAACTCAGCACCAGGGAGGAACCCGGCAAAATCAAGTGTTTCAGCAGGCTAAGCCCATAACCGATCGTCGTTGACGGTGGGGGAGAATCCACCATGCCGCCAAACGGAAGCGTTTTCAAAACGCCGGCGAAGATAAGGATCAGGAAGATCCCGTAGAACCAGGGTGGGACGGAAGAAGTGGGAGAGAGTGCGATCACGAGCTTATCCCAGATCGAGCCGTACTTACGTGCCAGCGACAGGGCAAAAAGGATGCTGAAGAAGAAGAGGAACAGTTGAGAGGTGGCCATCAACAATAAGGTGGCCGGCAATCGTTCGAGAAGAATGAGACGCACCTGCTTGGAACCGCTGTCGCTGGTCATGTTGATGGCGCGACCAAGCTGCAGCGTGAGCGCATTGGTCAGATACTTTGCATTGCGGATCACGATCGGGACGTTGAGTCCGAGTCGCTTTTCCTCCAGCCTGATCTTGTCTTCGATCAACTTTTTGCGGACCTCAGGGGCCATCTGCTGCATGGCGGGATTAAGACCAATTTGCTGGGTAATCCGGTCTCGTAGCTCACCCCTCATGATCTGGTCTACATACCCGCCCATGTTTGCGATCATGATCGTTAGATATACGCCGATCACAACGGTCACGAACAGGGTAAAGAGGCGTAAAAGAATATAACGGGAGACGCGCAGAAACGTGCTGCTTCCTGCACGTTTTCGGGGAATTGCACTGTCTATCGGGGGGTTGGTTACTACTGCCATACTACCTCACAAAGTGATCATCCAGGTGTAAATTTAATTTTGCTACTCTTCGCGAATGTTCCACAGAATGATTCGCGAAGAGTAGCGTATCAAAGGAGAAGGAGGAGACAACTCCATTTGATTCGGTCCAACCGTCCCGCAAGTCTGTCACGAGGCCAACCCACGGGACGGTGATGTTGCAGCTTACGACTTACGGAACCACCACAAAGTCAATCGAAGTGAAAGCGGGGATAGCCACAGGGACTGGCACAACCGCAACTT
Organism: Chloroflexota bacterium; assembly: GCA_029782225.1. Lineage (GTDB taxonomy): Bacteria > Chloroflexota > Anaerolineae > Anaerolineales > Villigracilaceae > JAKOVF01. The sequence continues at coordinate 73,683 of JAKOVF010000329.1, forward strand.
CAAGTCTGGCCGAGCCAGTTGGTACTTTTGAGGTGGTGTCGGCAGACAGTGTTACTTGGTATTCTCCTTCGGCCACCTTGCTGGCTTGACCAGTCTCGACCACCGCGCCGCCTGTATCGTACAGGATGTACTTCACCTGAGAGATGTCGGAACCGGGATAAGGCTTGTCATGGAAGGAGACAGTGGCAGAGAAGACCGCTTCTTCTCCAGCTTTGACCTGCGCGGGACCATCGAGTAGGATCTTGGCAAGCTTGGGTTCGCTGAAGGCGGCCCAACGATCGGCCTTGTCAGCAAAGTCCGGGTTGTTCTTCAGGACGAGGGTCTTCTCTGTGCTGAAGACTTTGTCAAGGTAGTAGGGCCCGGTACCATCCCAGAAGTGACCGTGATCCTGATACCATTTCTTCAAATTGGCATAACGCAGTGCAGCCTCATCCGCATTCACATACTGACTCATCGTAGCAGCATACGGAATGTAGGAATCTGCTTCGGCCTGATCGAGATACTTTGAGAGGATATCAAGGCTTGGTCCGCCGACCCAGCTGGTCTCCTCGACCTGGTTTGCGTCTGCCTTATCGGGCGTGTATGCCAGTTCGTTGTTTTCTTCGGCCAGGTTGGAGATTGCAAAGATCTCCCAGCTGTTTTCACCCGCAAGACCTGTAGGGGAGCCCGGCCACAGCGTGATGATGTTCAGCTCTGCATCCGCATTGTAGGTATCCGAGTAGTACTCGACCGTGAGCGGGTCAGTGGAGGTAATGCGCGCACCCTTGAACGACTGCAGGAAGGCGTCAAAGCTTGGTACGTAGGACTCATCGTAGATCTTGCTTTCGGGTTTGGCACGATCGAAGGTCTCGATGAAGGACATGACAAAGTCGCCCACAGAGATCGGACTGCCATCATGCCACTTGACCGTATCATATAGATCTGACGGGAAGGTCACGACGCTCTTCGTATTGGCGGTCGCGCCATCCGGGAATTTTTCGCCAGCGGTGATGAATTTCTGGTTTGCCGCATCCCAGTCCACCCACGCATCGGCCGGGACGTCGATCTGATCAGCGGTCTCGAGAGTGAGCCAATCGAGGTTCTTGACAATCGGCAAGCCGGTCTTCAAGGTTAATGAGGCGCTTTCGATGCGCTGCGGCCAGGCGAGGCCCGTGTAAGGATCGGCCATCAAGCCGCCGCTGCCGACTGTGCTCGCGGCGCCCTGTGAGGTGGCGCGCATGATATTGGAGTCCCACACCCAGTTGCTGCCAGCGATGGTGTTCCACGGTTCAGTGAACAGGTCAGAAGTACCCACCTTCATCGCGCCGCCTTCCTTGTCTTTGAAGCGCAGGTTGTAAGGTCCAACGTTTGCGGCTTCGACGCCAGCGGCCAGGTCATAAGTGACCTGTACATTTGTGTTGAAGGGGGAATATTGCACCTGCTCGATGGCCCAGACCTGAAGAGAATCTTCAAGCGAGAGCTCCAGTGCACGCGCCATCATCTGGCGACGTTCATCCTGGGTAGCGAAGGTCCCCTGTGCCAGATCATCGCCCAGCTTCTGGAACTCCTCATCGGAAACATTGGAGATGAAAGGCTCAACAGCCTGTACGCTGGTGTTCAGGTACATCTGCTGGATCTGTGCCTTTTCATCACGGGTCAGGCCGGAAGGAAGCCAGCCCGCCGTGTAGATGTTCCACTGTCCATCGGCAGCGTTTGTACCACGCCAGATCGGAGCAGCTTCAGAAGAGGTCTTGTACTGGCGGTCCACGGTGAAACCAAGCGTTTCCAATTGGTTTGCAAAGTAATCGCCCATCGGTTTGCGGGTGCCATCACCATCAGAACGGATCAGGAAGATCAGTGATACGGGCGCACCGTTGAACTGCCATTTGCCATCCGAGCCGCGCGTCGCGCCCATGCCGGTCATCTCGGTGTCGACCACTTGCTGGGCTTTCTCCATATTGAACGCGTACTTGCTCTCGAGCGCACGCGCCATATCGATCAGGTTGGTATATTCCACCAACTGAGTGGTGATCGCGAAGTATTTCGGCAGTGAGCCGCCGGCATAGATTTCCTGGTTGATGTAATTGCGGTCAATCGCCCAGTTCATCGCTTCGCGGATCTTGCGGTTCGAGAAAGGATTCAGTTTGGTCGTGTCCGTAAAAACGGCAGGGTTGAACATGAAAGAGTAGCTGCCGCCGAAGGATTGCGAATATCCAAGCCCGGCATCCTTGATGGACGGGTAAATATCCGAGGCCAGCCCGTAGGAATACAGGTCAATGGCGCCTGCCTCAAGCTGGGTAATGGCTGACTCACCGTCCACAACAGAGACATCGATCTCGTCCAGCCAGCCGCCGTGACGATCGGTGGCAACCGGCGTAGGAGGCTCTGTCGCCATCGCTTCTGCCGTGGGCGGTTCAGTGGCACTCGGTGCTTGTTGTTGCGCCGGCTCGGTGCTGCTGGCAGGCTGGCAGGCTCCAAGGGCCATGCTCAGAATCACCAGCAGACTGAGGAACGCAAAAAGGTGTTTTTGTTTCATGATCTCTTATCTCCTTTTAGAATTTTGACATACAGTCACATGCACAATCCAGGTTCTTGCCAGGATCACCTCCTTGGCTTACATGGTTCAATCGATCACCAGCAATATCTAAAATTCGAGGCGGAGCCAGTCCATCACGCTGTACTCCGCCTCCTATGAAAACGCGGAGCTTTTGATCTCTGTAGGAGGAGAAAACAATCGAGAGCATCTCCGCTCTGTTGGGCACCCGTTTGGGCGGGTGGAGTTGGTAGTTGCATCATACGGATTCCATGACTAAATGTCATGCGCCCTGGATGGCATCTTTCCCCCCACAATTGTGTTGTTCTTCACCCACCAACATTAATGGATGAGCGCTACTGGCGAGGGATGGGGACAAAGACAAAAAACCCCTCTACAGGGGGGTGCAAATGTACTGACCTTCATTACTAAGCCCACGAATTTTGCAATATACTTAGGTGGGATGACTTCGGCGTCCACTGGTAATCCTGCCTGTCGATCTGACGCTTAAATACTCGAATGAAATACGCTCTACGCCTTCTTACCTTACTCCTCCTTTACCTTACCGTTGCCTGCACACCGGCTGGGCCTGTCTCCGCGCCGACTGTTACACCTCCTCCACAGCCAACACCGAATTCCAACATAGCGCCTGTGATTCAAAACTCGGCGCGCAACATCAATCGTTCCATCCGATTCGAGCACATCGGCCTCGAACAGGGACTCTCGCAGAGTGTGGTCAACGCAATTTTTCAAGACAGCAAGGGTTTCCTTTGGATCGGCACACAGGACGGTTTGAACCGATATAACGGATACGACTTCACCGTCTATAAACCGGAACCGGAAAACGAACACAGCCTCAGTGATCGCTGGATCACATCCATTGTTGAGGATAAGGATGGATTCCTCTGGATTGGAACCCGACAGGGCGGACTCAATCGCTTCGATCCCCGCTCTGGCCTGTTCACTGTCTTCCGATATGATCCCAACGACAGCCTGAGTCTCAGTAATAACCGCATCAATGCCTTGCTTGTGGACAAGGATGGTTTGCTCTGGGTTGGCACGGACCGGGGCCTCGACCGTCTTAACGCAAACAATATTGATTTTACCCATATCATCACCAGGGAGGGTGACCAGAGCAATCCGGTCACGGCTCTGTACCAGGACAGGAATGGCTACATGTGGATCGGCATCCGGGGGAGCGGCCTCCTGCGATTCAACGTGCAAAAGGGTTCCTCCCAAACGTATACATCCTCTGCCAAATCAACCGGACTGAGCAACAATAACGTAACCTCCATTGAGGAGGATGCCCAGGGCAACCTGTGGATTGGGACACGCAGCGGGTTGAACCGTTTCACGGAATCTTCGCAGAGCTTTACCCACTACTACCACCAGCCACTTGCACCGGAGAGCCTTGTTAGCGACAGCATTAATCATCTATACGTGGATCACAACGGCATCCTGTGGATTGCAACCAGCGAAGGGTTGGATGTATACAATGCACAGTTTAATCAGTTTATCCACTATCACCACGAGCCGGTCAACCTCGACAGTTTAAGCAACAACTTTGTCTCTGCCGTTTACGAAGACCGCGGCAGCGTCATGTGGGTGGGTACATGGGGCGGCGGCGTCAACAAATACAATCGCAAACAGGACGATTTCGCCTACTATCGCAGCGATCCATTGAATCCACAGAGCTTAAGCGGAAACCTGATCTCGGCCATTTTTGTGGAACCGACCGGCGGCATTGTGTGGATCGGTACCAGTGATAACGGCCTCAATCGCTTTAACTCTTTGACCTCGGAGTTCAAACAATTCCATCACGACCCTGCCAACCCGGACAGTCTCAGCAGCGATCAGATCTATTCCATTTTTGAAGATGCGGAAAACCGCCTGTGGGTCGGGACCTCCAAAGCGTTAGACCTGCTTGATCCAGGCACAGGCACGGCCAAGCACTATATTCCGGGTGATGCCGAGGGCAGTCTCTCGGGCTTGCCGGTTTACAGCATTTATGAGGATCACTTTGGTAACCTGTGGTTTGGCACCGGAGACGGGCTGGACCGATTTGACCCACAAACAGATACATTTATCCCTTATCGGCACGACCCGGAGAATGAGGCCAGCCTGGGAGGCGAGCAGATCAGCGCAATCACAGAAGACTGGAGAGGCAATCTGTGGGTCGGTACATGGGATGGTGGCCTCAACCGCTTTGACCGGGCCTCGAACGGTTTTGTCCGTTATCAGAACAGCCCCCGTGATGGCAAAAGCCTGAGCAACAATACAGTGCTCTCAGTCTATCAAAGTCATGAAGGCGTGATCTGGGTTGGTACAGCCGGTGGCGGATTGAATCGCTACGATGCTGCCGCCGATAACTTCACCGCTTACACGGAGGAGGACGGGCTGCCGAACAACGTTATCTATGGCATCCTCGAGGATCGTGAGAATCATTTGTGGCTGAGCACAAATTATGGGCTCTCACGCTTCGATCCCCGTACCCTCAACTTCCGGAATTACACCGTCAGCGATGGCCTGCAAAGCAATGAGTTCAATTCCAATGCCTATGCCATCACGCCGCGTGGAGAAATGTATTTTGGCGGCATCAACGGCATGAATTTCATCGATCCGCTCTCCATTTCCACCAGCGCTTATGTGCCTTCTGTTGTGCTCACGTCACTGACGCAAAATGGCGAGCCGGTGAAGAGCGATACCCGCGTGGAAGCGTTGCAGGAGATCACCCTGCATTGGCCGCAGAACTCGTTTGAATTTGAATTTGCCGCCCTCTCTTATGGACAGCCGAACAAGAATCAATATGCCTACAAGCTTGAAAATTTCGAAAACGACTGGAATTATATTGGTACGAAACATAACAGCCGTTACACCAACCTGCCGGGCGGCACTTATACCCTGTTGCTCAAAGGCAGCAACAGCGACGGGGTCTGGAACGATACGCCACTGCAGATCAAAGTGACGGTTGTCCCTCCTGTCTGGCAGACGAACTGGTTCCGCATCCTTCTCGGACTGGGGCTTGCATCCATTGTAGTGGCTGGATACGGGCTGAGGATTGCCTCTGTTCAAAGGCGCAGCCGTCAGCTTGAGAGAGTCGTCCAGGAACGAACCGGTGAGCTCAAGAAGCGCAACACAGAAATGGAAGCGCTGTATCAGGCCGATGAAAAAATCATTCGGACCGTGAGCATCAATCAGGTTTTCCAGGCGCTTGTCAATGTGGCGGTGGAGATCCTGAATGCGGACCGAAGTATGGTGCTTGCCTGGGACGAGGAGGAAACACACCTCGTGCCGCGCGTGAGTTCTGGCTTCAAAAAGAAGACGCTGGATGCAATGACGTTCACCAAAGGGGAGAGCCCGGTTGGCAGGGTACTGGCCACGGGTGAGCCGGTCGTTGTTACTGAACTCGATCTCGATGACCTGCGTCCGGATCTCCGCGATGCGGTTGCGCAGGAAGGTATTCGCTCCTTTGCACACCTGCCTATTAAAGTGGATGAAAAGGTGATAGGAGTCTTCAACGTCGCTTTCACCCGCCCCAACGCCATCACGGATGACACCATCCGGTTGTATACCGCGCTCGTGCAGCGCGCAGCTCTGTCCATTGCGAATATGCAGCTCTTTGAACAGACCAAGGATCTGGCAGTGATGGAGGAGCGCAACCGCCTGGCACGTGACCTGCATGACAGCGCCAAGCAAAAGGCATTTGCCGCCCTTGCCCAACTGGGCACGGTCAATAGCCTGATGAGGACGAATACGAACGGCATCAAGCCTCACATCACGGAGGCAGAGACGCTGGTTTACGAAGTGATACAGGAACTTACCTTCCTCATCCAGGAAATCTATCCGATTGCGCTGCAGGAAAAAGGTCTGGCGACAACCTTGCGTGAGTACATCTTCGAGTGGGAAAACCGCAACGATACCGAGGTCCACCTCATGGTCCGCGATGAACGGCCGCTTCCTTTGGAGACGGAGCAGGCCATTTACCGGGTCATTCAGGAAGCGCTGGCGAACGTCTCACGGCACAGCCGGGCCAGGCACGTGGATGTTTCCCTGGTTTACACTGCATCCTCCCTGCAGGTTACAATTGCAGATGACGGATGTGGTTTTGATACAAATCAAAAAGCAAAAGGCATGGGATTCCGATCCATGCGTGAAAGACTTGGCAGCATTCGAGGCACCATTCAGACCCGGAGCGCGGTCGGGGAGGGAACATGTGTGACTGTTCAGATTCCGATCAAGCCCGCGCCGGTCCAGGAGACATAAAATGGCACACCGCACAAGTGTATTGATCGTAGATGACCACGAGGTGGTCCGCAATGGGATCCGTTCCTACCTGGAAACGAATCCCGATTTTCAGGTGGTGGGAGAGGCAGCCTCCGGGGAGGAAGCTCTGGCACTCGTTTCTGAGTTGATCCCCGATATTGTCCTGCTTGACCTCATCATGCCTGGCACGGACGGCATCGAGACCACGCGCCGCGTCAAGCAGATCAGCCCGCGCACACAGGTGGTCGTGCTGACCTCCTATCATGAAGATGTGCACATTTTCCCGGCATTGAAGGCTGGTGCGATCTCGTATATCCTGAAAGATATGAAGATGGACAAGCTGGTGGATGTGCTCCATCGTGCCGTACAGGGCGAAGTGACATTACATCCTCGCGTGGCGGCGCGCGTTCTGCAAAACCTGCGGGGTGACAACGAAGAACAGCCGCTCTTCACCGAGTTGACCGAGCGCGAACTGGATGTATTGAAGCTCATCGCCAACGGTCTGACCAATAACCAGATCGCTGAGAAATTGGTCATCAGCGAGAACACGGTAAAGGGCCATGTCAGCAATATCCTGAGCAAGTTGCATCTGGCAGACCGGACGCAGGTCGCGGTGTATGCCTGGCAGCAGGGCATTGTGCAGAGGAACGAGGCAGCAGAATAGAATTCTCTGTAATTATGAGTACTCGTAAAAGTTGCGGGAAGAGAATCAGCTTCCGCTTTGGGGGCTGAGACGTGCCTTTGATGCCCGGGTGGCGACTTCGTGCCCTGCCTGCCTTTGTGCATCCAAAGCCCGGAAGCGATGCATGAAATAGATTCCGAGTGAAAATAAGAAGAGCGCATTCGCTTGATGGATCAGCGCAATCACTATGTTGACGTAGGAAAGAATGGTCAGGATCCCAAGCGTGATTTGCAGGGCGACCGCGCCGCATAACCACAAAAGTCCGTTCTGAATATCGCGCGGATAATTCTGTTTTTTCACAATGAAGTACACTGCCGGCACAAGGATGATACCCAGCCATGCAAACCAGCGGTGAACAAAGACGATTGTTTGCGGCAACTCAAAGAGG
>JAKOVF010000332.1 GCA_029782225.1 Chloroflexota bacterium
TCCAGCGTCTGGACGATGGAGTGATTGACCATGGTCTCGTAGTCAACCCGGCGCAGAACGCGGGCGTTCTCGCGGACACGGTCGAATACAACGATCGTATCATGCACGGAAAAGCCAATGACCGTGAGCAGGGCAGTGAGGAACAATGCGTCGGCTTCCCACCCGAGGAAGTAACCCAGGATCGCTTCGGCACCGAGCACCACCAGCACATCGTGCAGCATGGCAATGATCGCCGCCGTACCATAGCGATAGGCATGTTCCACACTGCGGAATGCCCACCAGATGTAAATCAGGATCGCCGCGGCCGCCATGAGGATGGCGATGCCGGCCGCCTTGGTCACTTCCGCGCCGACCGAGGGACTGACCGAGGTAAAGTTCAACACGGTCACGGTGTTCCCGGAGAGGGATTGCATTTCGGTCACGAGCTGGCCCTTTGTCTCATCGCTCATGGAGCGCGAGCGGATCGAGAACGAGTCTTCGCCCAGCGGCTGGACAATGGGATCGAGCAGCGGCTGCTCAGCTGTCGATAGTTTATTGTACAGCGCCGTGATGTCACTGGCTGCCGGGCGTTTCCCGGCGAACTGGACCTCCAGCAGCGAGCCGCCGCGGAAGTCAATTCCGAGGGGCAGGGGACCCTGCTTGGTTTTCGACCAGTTGAGTCCCATGAAGATGAGACCCGGCACGATCACGAGCAGGGAGATCAGAAAATAGAGATAGCGGTTCTTGATGATGTTCATGGCGCGTTCCTATAGGCCGAACCAGCTCGGGTGCTCTGAGATCTTGAATTCATCGAGCACTACGTGCAGGAAGGTGCGTGTGACGATGATCGCGGTGAATAAACTGACGCCAACGCCCAGCGCGAGGGTCACGGAGAAGCCTTTCACGATGCTGGCCCCGAAGGTGCTTCCGAACAGGAAGAGGATCAGGCAGGTGATGAGGGTGGAAGTATTTGAATCACGGATGGACGGCCAGGCGCGGGACCAGGCCTGGTCGATCGCGTTGCGCAGGTTACGACCCGCGCGCAGTTCCTCTTTAAGGCGTTCAAAAATCAATACGTTCGCGTCTACGGCCATGCCTACGCTGAGGATGAAGCCAGCGATGCCTGGCAGCGTCAGGACTACGGGGATGAGCTTGAACAGCATGAGTGTGAACAGCGCATAGCAGATTAGCGCCAGGTCTGCGATGATGCCGGGCAGGCGATAGTACAAGCCCATGAAGAGCACGACCACGCTCAAGCCGATGATGCCGGCAAGCACGCTTTTGCGCACGCTTTCCTCACCGAGCGTCGGCCCGACCGTGCGGCTTTCCACAACCTTGATCGGGATCGGCAGTGCGCCCGAGCGAAGCTGGATGGCGAGAGTCTGTGCGGACTGCTGGGTGAAGTTCCCCTGAATGACCCCGCGCCCATCTGTGATCGCGTTCTTGATGATCGGTGTTGAGATCACCTGCTTGTCAAGCACGATGGCAAGATATTGATTCACGTGCGAAGAGGTGTATTGCGAGAACAAGTCGGTTGCATCCGGCTGCATGACAAAAGAGATTTCGTATTGCCCCGTCGTGCTTTGTGTGACTGACGCGGTTTGTAGCGCCGTACCCGTCATCACAGTATGATAGACGGTGGGTGTTGTTGCATCCGCTGTGCCTGTCGCTGTGGGCGCTGGCGTCGCCTGCGATGCATCGGGTGTAGATGTGGCGGGTGGCGCGGGCTGCGTGGCATTATCCTGACCGAAGTCGGTTTGGATCGTCACGCCTTCAGCGGTTGGCGTGGTTCCCATATCCACGAACTCGAGCAGCGCCGTCTTCTTCAACGCCGTGACCACTTCCTCCGGATTGGTGACGCCCGGGAATTCGGCCACAATGCGGCGATTGCCTGCCGTCTGCATGACGATCTCGCTCACACCGAGCGCATTGGCGCGGTTCTGCAAAATGTTCTTGGCGTTTTCGAGGTCCGCCGAAGTGACAGTGGTGGTTGCCGGCAGGTCAGCTTCGAGTAATGCCTGGAGACCGCCGCGCAAGTCCAGGCCAAGCTGGATCGGTACAGCACGGTCTACAATTCCGACCGAAGGATTCAGGGGGTTCGGGATTGTGAGTCGCGGGCTGAGGTCTACCCAGAGGGAAAAGATGACTAGCAGGAGAATGACTACCAGCCAGGTGTTTCGATTACGCATGGTTTAGCTCCATCCACAAAAATGCCAGCCTGGGGCTGGGCGGAGAGATTATACCTCTGATACTTGGGGATTGTGTAGGGATTGTTTGCCCGCGTTGCCTGCACCGTGCGCAGGCACGTGTGAGCGGAAGGAGCCGGCAGGCCTGTGAAGTCGAAACGCCCTTCCTACGGATCAACTGCCCTTAGACTACGCTCAGGGCGAACACGGGTTAGTAAATCCACTCCTGAAAAAGGTCTGTCAGATCACAGTTACAGTGTTTCTCGGCGATGGCTTTCAGTTTTTCTGGCGTGGAAATATCCCAGGACAGTGATGCAGCGTAATCTTTCATAAAGGCATCGAAGGCTACCTGTCCCATCTTTTCCCGCAAGGCATCGAAAAACAAACCGCCGCGCCCGTAAATAATGCCGCTGTACTCGTCTTCCGAGTAACTTGCCACAGGCTGGCCGACCGGGATCCTGGCATCGTTAATATTGTCCCAGCGGCCCTGCAAATCCTGACGAAAACCCATAGCGCCATTAACGCCATATTCATCGGTGAAATATTGAAGCGTGACAAACTGAGTCAGGGATTCATCCAGCCAGGGATCATCCAGCTGATCATTGCCCACCAGATTGTAGAACCACTGATGCCCTACTTCATGGGCAACGGTTGCCTCGAGATAACCCTGGCCCGGCTCGATGATCCATTCCGTGATGGCGATCATGCCGGGGTATTCAATTCCGAGGGCGAGTGTCGGGGTCGAGACGAAGTCAAGCTCGGTATATGGATAGGGCGCATAGCGCGCGCTGTAATCTTCGATGGCCCGCGCGGCGTCCTCCAGACCGGACCGCGCTCCTTCCTGCAAATCTGAACGCGTGTAGAACCGCAATGTAATTTCGCCCAGTTGTTTTGTGAAGACTTTGTATTGATCGCTTGCGGCGAGATAAAAATCCCGGGCCGGCCCCGCTTCGTACGTGACCGTTTGGCTGGTCCCGTCTTCGGAGCGGTCGGTCTCCCGCCCTGAGCTGACCAGCGTGACCCGCCTGGGGGCAGTGACCTTGACGATAAAGAATGACATATCGGCAAAAGTGACATCGCCATACTGAGGCGGTATCTCCGCATTCCAACCTTCCTCATTGTATACGGCGATCATGGGATAGGCATGCGCCAGCGCGAGGACATTATCATAGTAAGCCTCTACGCCGTAATTGAGGTCAACGTTATCCGGGACAGTGACTGCAAAGTCCATCGAAATGACCGCACCTTGGCCGGGAGAAAACGCCTTTTCAAAGGGGACGATCATCAGGCTGTTTCGCAGGTCGTATTTAACATCTACATCGATGCCATCCACCTTGAGATTGCTGATCTTCATCTCACCGCCGAGAATATTAGGAAATAAGCGAAAGCGGACATCGGTCAGGTCTTTAGTTTCCGTGTTGGTGTAGTGAACCTCCTCGTTGCCGGTGATGTGACGCATGTCGCTCTCGATGTTGAAATCGATGTGATAGACGCTGGCACCTTTCAGTCCATTGAGTATCGACTGTGCGGAGGTGACAAGTCCCTTCTGGAATATGGAGCGGTCATCCCATTGCGTGGTTGCAGACGTCTCTGTCAGCGGCGGAGTGGTGGGAGTCTGAGTCGGGAAAAAGAACTGGCAGGAAATGGTGGCCAGGGCGAGGGTCAGGAAGGATGCGATGATTCTTTTCATCAAGCGTTTGCCTTCAGGAAGTCCAATGCACGAGCAAGCACCTCCTCCGGGGTCAGCGGATCTGTATCGATCAAAATGTTTGTATGTTCACGCGCATGTGCGAGGCGGCGTGTCTGCTCGTCATAATCTTCGCGGCGCCAGTTGAGCCTGCGTCGTCGGGTTGAAGTTTCAAATGAAGAATGGAGGAAGATCAGGAGATCAGGTTTCGTGATGATCTGCCACATCGCCGGGACGTAGGAATGCTCCTGCGCAATGTGACGGCAGCGATAGCCACACGCTTCCAGCCCCTGAATCAGCGTGGATTTTCCCGAACCACATGGACCAACTACACCAATAAGAGGTCTATCATCGTCATTCATTATCGTGCAATAACTTGTTCAATTGCTCCGGCCCGCCGAGGACCGCAATCGTGTCTCCCGCGTGGAGGGGGCTGGCATCTGTGGGATGCATTTCGGATTGGTGATCATGGCGGAGGAGGACGACGTTGAGGTGGTAATTGTCCTCCACATACCCGACTGTCTTATTGGAAAATTCGGCGAGAGGTCTGATCGTAAGGCGCGCGAGACTCAACAACTGGCCCTCCACCGAAATCGGGCTGGTCACATCCACGCCCGCGGCGGCTGCGGCAAAGACCGGGGCAGCCATTTCGGTGGCGCTCAAGGCAATGAATCCGAATTGCTCCTGTAAGGCGTGGGCAAAATCCTCATCGAAAACACGGATGACAACCTGGATATTTGGGTTAAGGCTGCGTGCTTTGAGAGCAATCTGTAAATTCATCGCGTCGTTCTGACTGGCGAGGATGATCGTCCGCGCGTCCTTGATGTTCGCGCCTTGAAGCGCGGCTGGTCGGGTGGCGTCATCATGAATGACCGGGATTCCCATCCCCTGGGTGGCGGTGACCGTATCGGTGGTGGCCTTGAGTTCAACGACGACGAGTTGTTCACCCATTTCATGAAGTTTCAGCACGACGCGATAACCCAGATGTCCCAGCCCTACCAGAACGATGTGTTTGTTCATTGTGGATGCAATTGCCATTTCCCATTCCTTGCTGCGCGAACGTCGATTGAAGAGCGCGCTTCCGAAATCCGCCAGTCCCTGCGCGAGCACGACCAGACCCACGATCGGCATCAAAAAATAAAAGATCTGTAGAGCAAAATGCTGTGGAAAATCGCGGTTGGATGGCTGAAGAAACGTGGAGGTGAGAACGATATAGATTGACTCAGCCAGGTTGCTCGGACGTACGGTCGCCGGCTCGCCGAGCAGGTTTGATAGATAGAAATAGAGCAGCCCGCCGCCGACCACGGCAAAGGTAAACCATCCCAGCGGAGCTTTGAATTGCCCCAGAACGATCATCGTGTCACGAACGGAGGCTCGCCAGTGCCGCTGACGATGTTTATACTTTTCGGAAAGTTTACGCTTCATGGAGAGGTGAGAGGGGCAAACGGACTGTCATGCGCCGGACATCGTCCCCTTGTAAGGGGGTAACTTTCAAGACCAGCACGCTGATGTCATCTGCAGGGCGGCCTTCATCCAAATGGACCGCATGGTCCAGTAAAGAGTCTGCCAGTTCCTGCGGTGTGGGGTCCTGTTCTTCGAGGATGGAGCGTATGGTTTCGCTGATATTCATGGGCTGTCCGCGGCGCTCGCCAGCATGCGAAATGCCGTCAGTAAAAATAATGACCATCAGGCCGGGCTCGATGGCGATCTCTGTAATGACGGGCCGCACGTCGCGGGATGTCCCCAATGGAGCGCATTCTTCCGCGATGCGGTCGATCTGTTCCTCGCGGCAGATGAACATTGGCACGGGATTATTGCGGGTGAGAACGATGGTTTCGCTGTGCAGGTCCACAGAAGCGATGTTAAGGGTGCAAATGACCCGGCCCTGTTTTTCAGTAAATAACGCGTCCGAAGCGGCGCGGGCCGCTGCCCCGTCCCGCACGCCTTCAGCTAGCAGGCCAATGACCTTGCGGACCACCATCTGTGAAATAGCTTTTGCGCCGCGCCCGGAAGTCTGTCCGTCGGCCAGGACGATGGAGAGGCCGCCATTGGGCCGCTCTACAACTTCCAGTGTGTCGCCGCTTTCGGAGACGGCATACTTGTTTACTTTGGCAACCGCGATCTGAACTTCCATGCCCTGATTTTACTATGGGATTGAATCTTTGATTTTCCTGACCTTCTGCAGATCTGGGACGTGCTCCTCGTAGTGAGCATAAGTTATCCACCTGGCCCACCAGCCGATGGCCTGACGTGCAATCCGGGCTCGACGCGCCCGGCCCGAGGAACGCCGCCTCGCTCAAACCGGACCAGAGGAGGGTCAGCGTTTTCCAGGCCTTTTGCTCACGCTGAAAGAATTCCGCTCGCGTCGACAATTCATTCTTCGGCGATTGACGCGGTATGTGCACTCCAGTTCCCGTGCTGATTCAGCCAGGCAACCAGTTTTTCAAGATGCTCCTGATGATGGTCATAGGAAGCGAGGAGGATCACTGCCAGCGGCTGTCCTTGCAGCCAGGGATACTTGCTGGAATCCAGCAGGTTGATTTCGGGAAGCTCTTCACCCAGATTGAGGAATCGCTGAAACCCTTCCTTCCAATTCTGATGTATTTTTACCCAGGCCTGTCCGTGGAAAGTATCATAGACCCACGCATTCGTCTGGTTCGCATTCTCCTCCCAGTCGCCAGATAGATCTGAGACCCATGCAGGAAGTCTGGGCTCGCGGTCTTGAAGCGCAGCTTCGACGCGGGCAATCGAGATCTGTTGCCATGCCCAGAGATGGGTGATCACATCTTTTGTTGACCAATCTCCAAGAGTCTGCAAATCGGTGACCTGTCGCTCGCCCATGCTGGCAAGCAGTTGCTCCCATTGCTCGAACTGCTCTCTCAGCGCTGACAGGATGTGTCCCTTCATGTTCATGGATGCCCTCCCACCTATTTCTTTCTGCCTGTCTTCAGCTCTGCTTTCTTGAGATTTTCCGCCGCCCGAAATTTGACAATTTTGCTGATCAACTTTAGCGGTAATGGCCTGTCGATTGGGAATCGGATCGCACCCTTCGAGCTTTCATACCTGGATAATTCATCTCGAAAGGCTTCAATCCCGCTTGGGGTTGGATAAAACCCAATGTGATGTGCCAGAGCCGCAAAATGGACCAGATTGCCCCTCAGGAAAAAAGTCGGCATCTGGTAGCTGATCTTCTCTGTTGCATCCGGAGCCGCCGCCTTTATGGTCGCCCGCAGTTCCTCCAGGATTTTTTGTGTTTCATTCGAGAAGGTTGCAATATAGTCATCAATCGAAGTAAAACCAACTTTGCCACTTTTCATCGGTTCTCCTTTTGTTTCGTTGGGGCAGGCTCTGCTCGTGCTGTCGGGTGGCCCTCTCCAGTCTCGCGATAAAACAATTCGGCGTTCCTAACCGGGACGAAGCCCTCCTGCATTCAGCTATCCTTTCACGTAGGAGAGCTTCTCGCTGATGAGGCCGTCCTTCAGTTTGAAGATGTCCACGCCTCGGACATGTCCTTTTTTCCCCTCTGCATCCATCCAAGTGTATCGCCAGCGCATCACACACCGAAACCCAAGGCCGAAGATCTCCTCAATTTCGATATGCGCCTGAGGCGACTCGCGGAAGAAGTCGTGCCAGAACTGAGTCACTGCTTCCTTGCCAGCATAGACGGTGCCATCGGGAGCGGGGTCTGTGTTCTCGAAGATACAATCGTCGCTCATTAACCTCATCATCGCCGGGACATCATGCCGGTTGAAAGCCTGGTTGAACTCAATTACGATGCGGGTTGATGATTCTATCTTTGACAGGCGGATTGGACTCATAAGACTCGCAGCTCCTTCTCATAGCATACCAGGTATTTCACTGTTATATTTCCATTTTGTATGATTTCACAGTTATTCGCGGTTGTACCGCAGGAGTGGTATATGCTGAAACCCGCAACAAGACTCGTCCCCCATCACACATCGATTAAATATCGAGAGGTTGCAGACCATTCATACCAAGGATCAGCGAGACTTCGCTGCCATGATGAAGATCATGCTCCAGCAGGTGGTAGATCACCCAACTACGCGATACCTCGTATGTCTGGCCGTCCATTTCATCCGGGAAAGTCTTTGCACAATCGGCAGGCGTCCAGCGCTGCAAACGAGATTCGATGAATGCCCACGTCTCGCCAAGACCGCGTACCAGTTCTACCGCGCTGCGTTCTGGTGAATCCCGTTGGCCCCACAGCATATACTCGTTCATCACGTCATCGGCATCCTGTAGAGTCCCGCTGAACCACCCGGCCCGGACCGATATCATGTGCTGCACAATTTGCCCCAGCGGCCACATATGTGAGGCGGGCTGCAGCAAGAGTTGCTCATTCGTCAAAGGGGCGATGCACTTTTGCAGCTTTCCATTATAGCCGCGCCAGTTCTCATAGATTACGTCTAAAGTGGATCGGGTATCCTGTTGCATCGGTTTCTCCTTGAGAGTTAATATCCTCATTTTAGCATCGTTGCGGGCTTGAGAGCGGCCGATGGTGAGCGTTACTGGCGCTGGCGCCGGACGCGGACCGGGCCAGTGGAGATCCGTAGCTCACTGGAGACGAGATCGCTTGTCTGGAAGGACAAAAGTGGCGATAACCACCAGATGCTTAACATCCTGGAAGCAAAAATACTGCCCTGACTTCCAGGAAAGTTGCTGCACGCTGTGTTGGGCCGCCTACTCCAAAAGCCGCTTACGAACAGCGACCAGATCATCTTGACTGACCCCGCCCATACGAAGATAGCTGTCAATATTCAATCCTTCAAGCGCGCTGAGTAGTGCATCTCGAACAGAGGAGTGCTCGCGCATAAGAAGCTCATCTCGTTCAGGATCGCGGCTTAGCTCGTAATCTGCAATAATATCGTCCGACGTAACGCCAACGAGCGAAAGTAGTAAAAGAGCAATAATGCCTGTACGATCATGTCCACGGACGCAATGAAAAAGAACGCCGCCAGGCCGGGCATGTGCGATAGCAGAAATAACGGCGGCATGTCGTTCCGGCCAACGCCGAAGTGCATCCTTATAATAGAGCGGCGTACACCAAAGATCGGTGGCGGCCCATCGTTGTACAAATTCCGTATCCGTAATGTCTTCTATGGCTACCTGAACCGTAACGAGATCAGGATGGGGGGGCGTAATGTTGAGCTCATCTTCTGCCTTGCCGTGAGTATGTAGTGAAATAATTGTACGGACACCATAAGCATATAAAGCTGACCAGCCCACCGCGGTGAGTCTGGCAGGAGTATCCGAACGGACAATTGCTCTCCAACGAGTAATGCGGCCATCGCAAGTACTGAGGCCACCGAGATCACGAACATTCGTACAACCCTCCCAAGTAAGAACTCGCTCATCCATTGACCAATGTCTCCTTTACAATGCTGCGCACATTTATCAGTGATCGGAGTTGGCGGCGCGCGGCCCAACGG
>JAKOVF010000341.1 GCA_029782225.1 Chloroflexota bacterium
GGCGGTTTGATATACCATTTTATCGCCAAGCACACTCAACGATTTCTTGTTGATCGATTCCAGAAGCACGGAAACTTGTTCCAGTTCCACGCCAAGGGCGATGTTGATCTGTTCGAATGTGTTCCATTCCTTCGCAAGCAATCCGGCAAGCACCATCCGCTCAGAGGATTGCAGGGATTTCCAAAGGGTACGGGTTTCTTCAAGATCGGTCAGCAATTCCTTTTCTGCACCGACCTGTTCTGTAGCCAGCATCTCGCTTACCACCCGACTCTCTTCATGCAGCGAGGCGACTCGCTCCTGATCGATGGTGATCTTGATGGGCTCAGGTTTTCTGGGACGGGTCTTTTCCTGTTGGAACGCTAGATCCAGCTGTTGGGCAAGGTCGGCGGGTAGTTCAATGCCGGATAACTTTGCCGAGAACTTCAACTGTTTTCTCAGGATGTTTTCGGCATACTTCATGATGGATGTGATGTTATTTGCCAACCGTGTTGAACCGGCATAATCCCTCCCGGTCGCCAGACGTGCGGTAGCCGGATGGGAAAAACCGATTAAGGCGGAGGCAAAAACAGGTTTCTCATAATTGAGAACGCGTTCTGATACGAACTGGTCGATTACAGATTTTCCGGTTGTTTTGAGATAGTGAGCGTTGGCGACTTTGATGGCTTTCTCATAGGAATGATCGACGAAGTGATCTGTGTTGTACTTTTGGTAAAACTTGTTTCGTGGCTGGTAGTCGGACAATAGGGACCAGATCTTATAAGGAAGCGCATCGACGCCATTGGCGCGGATTGCTTTTTCCACAATGATATTGACAATTGAATCGGGTATATCCACTCCATCCACGCTCAGGATGGACTCCCACCATGCCAGTGCCTGGGCGCCACCAACTTTTACAGCCAGAAGATCGCCTCCCCAATCCGGCAGGTAGCGGTCCAGGTTTGGATATTTTTCGCGATATGCCAGCCAAAGGATACGAATTCTTTCAGCCGCCTGAATTGGATCGGGCGTTTCGACTAGGTTCAAGATCTCATATACATGGATGAAGATGTAACTTAGGTCACTGGGATGGAATGTATTCTGTCGGGTCTGGGATCTCCAATAAAAGTACCATTGTTGCTGCGAGCCATTCATGTCACTGTAGGTCGGCCAGTAACATTTGAAAGGTACATGATTGGCAAAATTTTCCTTCTTACCCTTCAACTTTTGCGCTTCTTTTACAAAGCTCGTCCCCCTGTTTTCATAGGTGATGGTGACGCCTATGGAAGGCGTATAGCTTTGCCTCCCGGCAAGCGTAACATCTACAAACCGATCCGCGCTAGTTACCCTTTTGGTATTGGCAGGCGCGATCTTCTTCCTCTGCGTTGTCTGAGGTCTTGGGGTGGTATTCGGAGAACTGAGGGAATTAACAAGACTCTCCAACAATTGGAACGGCCAAAGCACCAACGAAACCAGACAGCAACCTTGATTGGATTTTCTTTTTCGTTTTGGCATACACTACTACCCAATTTGTTTCTGAACTCCCCGCAGGGCGGTTCCCATCTCAAAAATAAAATGGTTGTTATCTCCACAATGAAGAAAGGCGTGCCTAAACAGGGTTTCTTGATTGTCTGTTATTGTAGGCTAGGGAGGCTGATTTGTCTAATGAATATTTCCGCTAATGATTAGGATTGATTCGCGATATGCGTTCGCCCGTTGTTGTCCAGGAAACAAAGCGATAACTTCACATCCTGCCCAAATAGTTGCTTGATGGCACTGGCATATCGTTCCAGTTGCCTGGAATACTTCGCTACCAATTCCTTATACTGTTCTTCTGAGTGGATCGCATCGGTCTTGAAGTCCAACACGAACCACTCATTTTCCTTGCGATAGAGCAGGTCAATATATCCCGTCTCGGAGTGGTTCCCATTCATGCGGGTATAAGGGACTTCATGATGGCGTTCATCGGCGTTATCGATCTCTTCACGCATCGGATGGACACAGAAGCGCTCAATCAACTCACGTACCCGCCGAACGGCTTCGACGCGTTGCTCTGTTGTGGCAAGCCCGGCATCCAGAGCCAGGGATTCCAGCAGGGGAATCAGGCGCGGGTCATCCACATATAGCCAGAGTTCCAAGACTTTGTGTGTCATCTGCCCGATCACACTGGGAGGAATATATAACGTTGGCTCGGTTGCGCGCCAGACACGGCGGATGGTTTCCTCGTCCTCCTCGATGGCAATCGGCGTGGGCTCGATTAACGGTTCGTACAAAGAAGGTGTCTGCGGTTCCGCTGGCGATGCAGATGGAGCAAGTGTCTCTGCTTTGGGATGGATGTCCTGTCCATGCGAACACCACACCAGTATGGGATGGTGCTGGGCGTTCTTGGGCTGCGAGTAGGGTCCGGTTTCGTCCAGAAGCTCATCCGGGGTAATTTCCAGGATCTCGCACAAATCCTTCATCCAACCGGCGATCTTGCTCCTGCCCTGGCTGACATGCCCGCTAACGATCAACTTATCCCTGGCACGGGTCATGGCGACATACAACAAGCGCCCAGACTCAGCCTCGTTCTGTAGGTCGTCTACCTGTTTGGAAATGCGATACAGCATGGGAGTTGGCTTCAACTTGATCGACAATCCCATCTCTGGCAGGAGGTATGCCAAATCACTTCGATTTGTTGTGGTGCGAGTGGCATCTGCCAGGATCACAATTGGAAACTCCAGCCCTTTTGATTTGTGAATGGTCATCAAGCGCACGGCGCCTTGTGCCTCGGCTGGGGCTTCACCCTCGCGAGCGCCGGCATCGTTGAGAGTAGTGAGGTATTCCAGGAAATCACGCACACTGACCAATCCACTGCTTTGGGCATCGGAGAGCAACTTGTCAAGATTGCGCCACAGGCGTCCGTTTGAACCACGTTCGTTGTCGATGGCAAGAATGGCGCGGTAATCGACAGCATCCACCAGCTCCTTTAGCAGGTCCGCCACAGATTCACGATCGACACGCGGAAGGATCGTATTTAAGATAGAAACTGTCCGTCTGGCGCAAGCTTGATCGGCTTCATTTAAGTATGAGATATCTTCATGAAGGGTGTTCCAATAAGACATCTTCTGTTCCCCGTGATTGCGCAAAAAATACAGGGCGGAATCGCTCAAGCCGAACGCAGGGGATCGCAGCAAACCTGCCATTGCCAGATCATCGGCAGGATCCGCCAGGGCGCGCAGGATGTTCAGGATATCGCGGATCTCAGGACGTTCGTAAAATCCCCGTCCTGCCACCGTAACGAAAGGAATGCCCACATCTTCGAACGCTTCTTCATACCAAGGGTATCCGGTCGAAGCACGGAAAAGAAGTGCCACCTCATCCCAGCTTTTGATCTGTCCTTCGTGGCGAAGAGTGAGCAGGCGGTGAGCAAGGGCTCGCGCCGCAGTTGGACGGGCATCTTCGGCGTCCTCCCCGGCGCCCAGGATGAACTCGATATGTGGATCGGAGATATGATCTGGTTTTGCCTTGCGATGCGCGTTCAACGGACGGAATGGAACATAAAAGGGTTGCCCTGGACGATCTTCTGTTCCCATCACACCTGCCAGCAGGTTGCCGGCGGCATCCAACAGGGACTCATGGGCGCGGTAGGTGATATCCAGATCAAGAACAAGATCACCCTGGGCGCGGGCCTGCGACTGCACCTCGCGAAAGACGGTGACGTCGGCACGCCGGAACCGATAGATACTTTGACGGTCATCGCCCACCACGAAAAGCCGACCACCTGTGCCTGCCAGGGCATCTACAATGTTTCGCTGGCGCGGGTTGGTATCCTGAAATTCATCCACCAACAGGGCCTGCACTTCATTCTGCCAGACAGCACGAATCGCATCTTGTTGGAGCAGGGACATTGCCCCATATTCAAGGTCATCGAAGTCGAGCGCGTGGCGTAGTTGTAATTCGGATCGATAGGACTGATGCAGGGTCTCAAAACTTTTTTCGACTAGGGGCAGGATTGTCTTAAAGGTCGCTTCAGACTCCGCACTGGGCGGTTCATCCTTGGAGTTGGCGCCGCCGATCAAGGGGTCAAGAAATTCATCATATACCGCCTGTAGGTCGGCATGGATTTCCTTTACCCTGCCTTTTTTGCCCGCGCCTTTTTTCAGAAAATCGCGGCGCGCTTTATGCAGGTGTTGGGTACAAGCGATGACGTCACCCTTTGTAAACGCTTCTTCTGCGCTTTGCCATTCCTTCAATAGATCGATGATCTGTGGGGCGAGTTTATCGCCCGCGTCATCGAATACCTGCCGTTCTGTGAAACCACGTAATTCCTTGATGCAATTCATGACTGCTGGAGCATGAAACCGGACTTCGAGATGAGAGCGCACAATGGCGTCCCCATCCAGGGCAGATGCGAATATCTCACTTGCTTCCAGTCGCTTGTCCAGCAGGGTGGCAAGCAGGTCTTGTACTCCCTGAGTTCCCAACGCTTGAAACAAGGGTCTGTATTCTGTCTGGGAAACCATACCGATCACAGCCGTTTCCACCAATTGCTTCTTGAGGGTCTTTGCCAATCCCTCGTCGATCACATCAAAACGTGGATCGACCCCGGCTTCAGCAGGATGGGCGCGCAGGATCTCGGCGCACAGACTGTGGATAGTGCCGATCCGGGCGGAATCCATCTGGTTGTTCAGTGATGTCCAAAAGGCTCGTTCATCTAAGGTATCCGCCTTGGATACTAGGTCCAACAATGCCCCACGTAAACGTGAGCGCATTTCCCGGGCAGCCTTTTCTGTGAACGTAATCGCCACCACCAGACGTGGGGAAAGCCCATCTGCCAACAAGGACGCGTACCTTGCGACTAAGGTGCGGGTCTTACCACTGCCGGCGCCGGCGGTAACGATAATATTTTTTCCGCGCTCTAATGCGGATGTACGCTGATCCTTCGTCAGACCAAAGGTGTTGACAACCCGTTGTGCTAGTGTCTCAGCCATTACCAGCCTCCCTTTTGATAACGCCAACACCATTGCGCGGCGGGGCAATACTCGGGACAGCCGCCTTTGGGTGGGACGGGAGGAAAGTCGCCGGTGCGGATGCCTTTCAGGATACGGGTGAGGTGCTCTTTTGAGGTTTGAATCGCAACTTCAATGCCTTCGCCCGTTTCGGACTTGAAGGTGGAAAGCTTCAAAGAACCGGATTCTGCAGCTCGAATTTTCCAATACATTCCCTCAATAGGTTGACCCAACTTCAAAGCTTCTTTTGCAGCGAGGGCATACAACGGCAGTTGCAAACGCCTGCCGTGCATCAGATCTTCTTTGGATAAGTGAGAACTGCCAGTCTTGTAATCAACAACGCGCAGATTCCCGTCTGCATCTTGGTCAATGCGGTCGATCAAGCCTCGCAATAGCACCTTTTCTCCATCCAACTCGATCTCCAAGGGGGGAGTGTCCTGGATCCCAAAGGCTTGTTCGTATGCCATTGGTGTCCAGCCGTCCGAGGCTTTAGCAAGTGCAACAATTGTGGTTTCCAACATCGCAATGAATTGGTCCTGTTCGAGTTCCCACAACTCGGAGGGACGAAAGCCAAAATCCTGTGGCGCTGTGGCAAAGACCGATTTGGCGACCTCGGGGAGACGCTTCTGCACTGAATCGACTTTCTCTGGATTATCGGCAGTTCGGTATACCTCTTCCAGGACCTTGTGCAGGATCGAACCCACTTGGGCAATGTCCAATCCCAGGGATGGGGGTGCAGTTGCTTCTAGGTCAAGTACGGTTTTAACGTAGAACATCTGCGGGCAAGTGCCATAGGTTTCCAGTCGCGAAGCGGACCAGACCTTCTCGGGCGCAAACCGTTTGGTAAGTTCCGTTTGCAAATCATGAGTTGTGCCTTCGTAGGTTCCATCGGCAAGTTTGGCACGGCGGGATCGGATCACATCGCGTGCGTGTTGCAGTTGATGCCAGCGTGTTTCAAGATCGTCATAATATTGAGGCAAGCCTTTGCGGCGGACCGCCCAGAATAAAAATTCCTGAGAAGAGGCAGCATCCGTAAGAGGGCGCGGATCGTCGGGACGGATTTTTTGTACCGTGGTGTTTTTTTCAAACAAAGATTCCACCGCGTTCCAATACGGTGAGGCTTCCCACAGTTCGCCATCTTCTGAAAGATAGGGGCGTGTCAGCAGGAGGTGGGCATCGGCGCGGGTGACTGCTTGATAGAACAAACTACCCTGTTCACGTTCCAAACGCGAGTCCAATCCCAATTCCTCCCGCAATGATTCAGGCAGGAAAGGATCAGGGCGTTCTACAGATGGAAAGAGCCCCTCTGATAGACCCAGGATCGCAACTGCCTTGAAGCGCAAGCCGCGTGCTTCACGAATATTTCCGATCAGGATGGAAGCGCCCGGAGCAGATGGTTCGGAGAGCGCACTGCCTGCCAGCGTGTTTTGCAGGTCGGAGAGATATTGTTGATAGTCCACCACACGAGCACCCACAATGGATTCGCTCATTACCAGGGCACGAAGCGCTTCTCGGAATCCTTCCAAAGCAATTTCATCTTGTTCACCGTTGCTGTTTTCATGAAAATGCAGATTGGTCAGCAGGTCTTCCAGCCAACGTGTCCATTCCGTCTGCGAACGAACGTCTTCCGGTGGTGTGATCATTTGGAAGAAATCATCGAGATGGGTTTGGAGCGCTTGGATAGCTATCCCATGCGGAAGCTTTTTTAATGTACGTTCATCGTCGAGATCAAAAGGGCTGCTTTTGCCCAATGGGGAGAGTCTCTCCCATATTTCATTCCATTGTTCCCGTCCTTCAACAACCATCCCGATGTGACTGATTTGTTCCAGCGAGTCGATTGTTTCCAAGGGCAGACCAAAGGAAAAGTAGGGGGATCGCAGCACTTTGAATAATGCATTAGTTCGGAAGTTTTGTGTTGGCAGGCTCAATAGATGGAGAAGTGCTGTGATGGCCGGAGACGTAGTGAGAGAGTCGCTTTGAGTGAAATGAACGGGCATTCCGAACTCAAGTGCCGCGCTGTGCAGATAGGATCGATATTGATCAAGGTTTGGCGCAAAGATCGCACACTCCTGTAAAGGAATGGCAGTTCGTATGACAAGGGACTTGATCCAACGCAGAGCTTCCCTGGACTCTTCAGCAGGCGAGCGTAGTTCCCGCAGGAAGGGTTGAATGGGTTTTATGATGGAAGTGGGGATGGACGTAAAAAGATGGCTTTCCACATGGGCAATATCGGCGGGAAGAAAGTTTGTTGAACTATCTATTAAGAGTTCCAGTGAAAATTCTTTTTGCAAAGAGGAAAAGGTGCGAGCAAATCGTCTATGTGCAGTTCGGGAAAATGCGATATCACCAGGTAGGGTGATCAGCAGGTTGGTGAATTTCTCCAGAAGCTGTAGTATCCTTCTTTGTGTTCCGATGAAGGAGTCAAAGCCGTCCACCACCAGGAGTTGCATTGAATTTTCCATCAGGTTTGGGGACTCTTCCAGGGCGGCGACAGCCAGCCAGCTCAGCCCTTCAAAATCCGCCCATCCCATATTTCGCAACTTTGTCTGATAGGCGACATACAGCTGTGCCAGTTCCTGTTGGGCGAGTGATGTACCTTTTGAAGAATTGATGAAAGTTTCTGGGTAGATCAGGGCGCGTTTGAGTTCAGCAAAGACATCTTGCAAGGCAAGAATGAACCCCGGCTGGGTCCGCAGGGTTGCATAATGAACCAATGGGGTTGTATCCACAACATCCTGAACAATGCGGTGCAGGAGCGCATTCGAGGCAACAGGAACATATCCGCCAGATTTTTCCAGGATATTCTTATACAGGTCGTTGAATGTTCCAACGTATACACCGATTGATCCGCCGCTGGC
>JAKOVF010000045.1 GCA_029782225.1 Chloroflexota bacterium
GTACCGGTTGAGCTGCTCTATCTGCTGTTCCACACTCATGCCGTCGGTTCGCGGAGTGAGCTGCCGCACACGATCTTTGAAGCGCTTGATGCGCTTGGGATGAATCGATACGTGTTTCGAGTAGATGACAAAGCCCGGAAAGGCCACACTTCGTGTAAGCATAGCTTGATGGATGAAAGTCGGGTTCGAAGATGGGTTCGATCACCCGCCGGAGTGCTTCTTGCACCACGCGGTCCTTCACTGTGGGGATCCCCAGTGGCCTTTTGCTGCCGTCATCTTTGTCAATCTCGACACGCCTGACCGGACTGGGTTGATACGTGTTGGTCTTCAGCTTAACTCTGCAGAGCCTCTAGATGACCTTTTCTTAAGTTCGACTTAGTAATCAAGATATATCGTTCAGAAGGAGGATTTCCAAGATATGGCGCGAAATGGTCAAAAACAGTGTGTGGAGGTTATTTTATGCGCCATCCGGAGTATCAACCCACCTTCAGTGCGGAAGACATCGAGGAAATCCGCAAGGTCTGCAAGCAGCGAAAAGCGCCGCATGTCAAGGTTCAACGCGCCCAGATTGCTTTATGCCTCGTCGAAGACCCCAAAATGCATAGCACGGAAGTTGCAAAACGTGTCGGCGTCCACGTCGAGACGGTACGAAAGTGGCGCAAGCGGTGGAGCTTGCACGGATTTTCCTTGGAGGACCTGCCGCGTTCAGGGCGTCCAAGGCGTTTTTCCCCCTAAAGACCGAGCAATAGTCATAGCAGCTGCATGTGAATTACCAGCTCGGTTCGACTTGCCGTTAAGCCATTTCTCCCTCCATGAGCTCGGTGCGTTTATACGTGAAGAACATAAGGACCTTCAGATCTCTTTAAGCACGATCTGGCGTTGGTTAGATGAGGACGCCTTAAAACCATGGCAATCGCGCATGTGGCTCTTTCCTCGAGACCCTCAGTTCCTGGCAAAGGCCACTCCCGTTCTCGACTTGTATCATGGGTCTTGGCAAGGTTCGCCGTTGGGCCCTGACGACTACATCATCTCCGCCGATGAGAAGACCGGCATGCAAGCATTGGAACGTCGCCATCCGCCTGTTCCCCCTCGACCAGGTCAACCTCAGCTTATCGAACACGAGTATTTTAGGCACGGAACAGTTGCTTATCTTGCAGCCTTAGATATCCGTTCCGGACGCGTCATGGGCCGAGTCGACGAGACTACCGGCATCACCCCTTTTATGCGGTTGGTAGATCACGTCATGAGGCGAAAGCCATATCGAAACGCACGTCGTGTTTTCTGGATCGTAGACAACGGACCGTCACACCATCCAAGTACCTTTCCTGAGAGACTGGCCACGGCTTATCCCAATGCGATAGCGGTTCACTTGCCGATCCACGCGAGTTGGATCAACCAGATCGAACTCTACTTCTCTATCCTGCAACGCAAGCTATTGGCTCGAGGACACTTCGTCAGTATTCGAGATCTGGTCGACTCCGTTCTACGTTTTGAGGATCGGTACAATAAGACTGCTCAACCATTTCGTTGGAGGTTTACAGCCCGTGATCTCAAAGAACGGCTTAAAGCCTGTTAAACTAATACGAACTTAAGAAAAGGAGTACTAGGTCGAGGATGGTCTGGCGACGGACCGAGGTTTGGAAGCGGAAGTCGAAGCCGTCCAAGGTACGCAGGAACGGGAAACGAGCTGCCTTAAGCCGTTTTTGACGCTGGGTCTCCTCTCTGGCTATCACCTCCTGTTCAACGATGTACGCGATGAAGTCGAGATAGGATGGTTCCTCTTCCAATGCCAACTCGTTCAGTTCATCCAGGCTCTCTCGGAGTCGACGTAATTTGAGTCGTTTCAGACCTGTCTCTAGGACGTCTCGCTCGGCGGGAGGGAAGGTACGGATCATTGCCCGCCACCTCCGTAGTAGCTAAGATCACGCTGCTCTACGCCCACGGAAGCCATAGCAAGCGCATTCAGCCGCTCTCCCACCTGGAGGGACGGAGTTCGAAGAGTTTGAGGTGCTTTCTCTTGCCGTTCAAGTATGCGTTTGAGCCGCCCGTAGCCGAAGACCTGAAATCCAATGCTCCTCTGCATGGCTCGCTCCAGTGCATCAACACTATAGCGCTCGGCCAATGCAACGATCTGTTCCATCTGCTCCCGAAGGTTGCCTGGACCATGCTGGCTCAATCCGCTCAGGTATTCCTTGGCGGAAGGAGCCAATGCCTCGAAACCAGCCTGTAACGGGTGCCTAGCTCTTTCAGGCTTTCGCATGTGCGCCGGGTAATGGCGATCTTCAATGCGCCGATGCCCCCGGCCTGACATAAGTGGGATCGTGTCGACGACCTCATCGTCATGAAGTAGCTCAATACGATCGTCGAAGCGTCGATAGCGCACCTTCCTCTGCGCAAAGATAGGTGGCACCGAGTACTGATTCCCCTCTACCGAGATCAACTGCGTCTTGGTCGCTCGGCGCTCCTCGATAATGAATAGGGGATCGGTCACGTTCAACGGTTTGAGGTACGCCCGTTCCTGCTCGAGGCGGTCAAACGGCACCTCGCCGGTGGTTGCGTGCACCTTGCGGTTTGCCACCTCATTGCACCACTGAAGTGCTTGGACGTTGAGATCCGCCGGCCCGGCAAAGTCGCGGCCGTAATAAAACCCACGCTTGATATACCCAATGGTCGATTCGACCTTGCCCTTGGATTCCGGGTCATTCACCCAGCAAGCCTTTGGCTGAAACCCATATGTCGCGGCCATGCGCAGCAGATCCTCGTTATAGCGGACCACGCCGCCGACGCGCTCGGCTACGACCGTCTTCGCATTGTCAAATACCACTTCACGCGGTACCCCGTTGATGTAACTCAAGGCACGATGCATGCATCCTAGAAATGTTGCCATGTTCAGCGACGTGATGAACTCCACGTAACGAACCCTCGACCACGCCAGCGTGAACGCGAAGCAATAGAGGGGGAGTTCCGTACCGTCGATCGAGATCCGCCCCATGTGTCCCCAATCTACTTGGGCCTGTTCACCTGGGAGAGTCTCGAAGGGTTTATACTCTCGCTTCTTCCGGGGACGAACCTCGGCCACTGCACGCCTCACGCTTCGCCTTGATCCTTCGTATCCCATAGCCACAATCTCTTGATA
>JAKOVF010000373.1 GCA_029782225.1 Chloroflexota bacterium
TCTGCATCGCATCCCGGGTCATCTTCAATTCCTGCGCGACAGCCGCACGCAAGCGCTCCGAGGCATCCGCGGAGGCGGAGGCAAGGCGATCCCCTAGCCGGTTAAGACCGTCGTTCATATCCTGCAGCATCGCGCGATGCTTTTCTTCGAGCTGGGCCCTGAGTTCAGGAAGAAGCGATTCCTGATGGCGCAGCCTGAGCAGCATCCAGAGGAGGGCCACCAGGCATGCAGACAATAGGGTGAGGTTCAGGATTTCAGGCATAAAGTATTCTCGGGTTTTGCCGATTATAACTGAAGGAAGTTGTTGCATTTCCTCAATGCATGACATGCACAACACGGGTGTTTATATTTTGTATACACTGTACCTACACGAACCCAACCGGACCCTTCGGTCCGCCGAGATGTCGATGAATGCGTGAAGCCATTGATTTTGTAGAACTGAAGGCCACCGGTCAGCTACCATCGCCCAAGGGCGTTGCCCTGCGCGTCATGCAGCTTTGCCAGGACGAAAACCTTTCGTTGAAGGAACTGGCTCAGACCATACAGGGAGACCCCGCGCTCGCTGGCCGCATCATCAAGATCGCCAACTATGTGAACCCCAACCGTTCGCGCCCGATCGCCTCAGTCACCACCGACACTTTGATACTGATCGGCATTCATGCGGTTCGTCAGGTGGTATTGGGTCTCTCCCTGATCGGCAATTATCGGGAGGGGCGCTGCAAGCTGTTCGACTATGAACAATTCTGGTCTCAATCTATCGCAATGGGCAGTGCTGCACATGCGATCGCTTCGATCCTCCGCGTTGCCGCTCCAGCCGAAATGTTCAATTGCGGTCTGATGTCGGGGATCGGACAACTGGCACTCGTAACCGTGAGACCGGATCAATATTGCGAAATGCTCGCTGGTTTGCAGGATGCCTCTGCGAATGCCCTGATCGAAGCCCAGCACGCGCAGTTCGGCATGACCCAACGCGACCTGATGTTGTTCATGTTGCAGGACTGGGGCATCCCGAAACTCTTCATCGATGCCCTCTATTACCATGAGGATCCACTCGCTTCCGGCTATGCGGAGAATTCGCGTCCGCTGAAAATCACCTATACGCTGCAACTCGCCTCCCTGATCGCACGTGCCGTGATGCAGGAAAATCCGGATGATAATTTGCTGTCACGAATCAAGGCATTCAGTGCCCTGCTTGACATCAATCCAGAACACCTGGACGAAATAGCCGAACTGACCCGCATGGAATGGCAGGACTGGTGCGACATGCTGGATGTGCGGGTGACGCGAAAGGCTGAAACCCCGCAGCCAACGAACCACGTTGATGATTCAAAAATCGAAACGGGGCCATCCGTGCAACCGGACCCGGCAGCCGAACCACTCCCCGTCGCCAGCAATCCCCTCCGGATCCTCATCGCCAGCGCCAACGAACTCCAGTGCAACATGCTGAAGAAAGCACTGTTACCCACCGGCCACGAGCTCCATTTCGTCGATAACGGGAAGAAAGTGCTTGAGACCTTCTCCCGGATCAATCCACAAGTCGTCATCGTCGATTGGCTGGTGCCTGAGCTGGATGGGCTCGCAGTTTGCCGCGCACTGCGTCTTGATCCCACCGGCGAGAAAATCTACTGTATGATCGTCAACCAGTTCGAAGATGAACGCCGCAAGATTGATGCGTATGAGGCGGGAGCTGACTTCGTCCTGCATACGCCGATCAGCCCCAAACTCCTCAACGCTCAACTGACCATCGCCCAAAGATACGCCAGAATCCACGGCAATCAGTGAGGTTTAAAACATGTTGATGCGTCTCCGGCTGGCCATCACCCAGTGGTCGACCAGCTT
>JAKOVF010000376.1 GCA_029782225.1 Chloroflexota bacterium
TCTGCATCGCATCCCGGGTCATCTTCAATTCCTGCGCGACAGCCGCACGCAAGCGCTCCGAGGCATCCGCGGAGGCGGAGGCAAGGCGATCCCCTAGCCGGTTAAGACCGTCGTTCATATCCTGCAGCATCGCGCGATGCTTTTCTTCGAGCTGGGCCCTGAGTTCAGGAAGAAGCGATTCCTGATGGCGCAGCCTGAGCAACATCCAGACGAGGGCTACCAGGCATGCAGACAAGAGGATCAGGTTCAGGATTTCAGGCATAAAGTATTCTCAGGTTTTGCCGATTATAACTGAAGGAAGTTGTTGCATTTCCTCAATGCATGACATGCACAACACGGGTGTTTATATTTTGTATACACTGTACCTACACGAACCCAACCGGACCCTTCGGTCCGCCGAGATGTCGATGAATGCGTGAAGCCATTGATTTTGTAGAACTGAAGGCCACCGGTCAGCTGCCATCGCCCAAGGGCGTTGCCCTGCGCGTCATGCAGCTTTGCCAGGACGAAAACCTTTCGTTGAAGGAACTGGCGCAGACCATACAGGGAGACCCCGCGCTCGCCGGCCGCATCATCAAGATCGCCAACTATGTGAACCCCAACCGTTCGCGCCCGATCGCCTCGGTCACCACCGACACGCTGATACTGATCGGCATTCATGCGGTTCGCCAGGTGGTATTAGGACTCTCCCTGATCGGTAATTACCGCGAGGGCCGCTGCAAGCTGTTCGACTATGAACAATTCTGGTCGCAATCTATCGCAATGGGCAGTGCTGCACATGCGATCGCTTCGATCCTCCGCGTTGCCGCTCCAGCCGAAATGTTCAATTGCGGACTGATGTCGGGGATAGGACAACTGGCACTCGTGACCGTGAGACCGGATCAATATTGCGAAATGCTTGCAGGTTTGCAGGATGCCTCTGCGAACACCCTGATCGAAGCTCAGCGCGCGCAGTTCGGCATGACCCAGCGCGACCTGTTGTTGTTCATGTTGCAGGACTGGGGCATCCCGAAACTCTTCATCGATGCCCTCTATTACCATGAGGATCCGCTCGCTTCCGGCTATGCGGAGAATTCACGTCCGCTGAAAATCACCTATACGCTGCAACTCGCCTCGCTGATCGCACGTGCCGTGATGCAGGAGGACCCTGATGACAGCTTGCTATCGCGGATTAAGGCGTTCAGCGCCTTACTTGACATCAGCCCGGAACACCTGGATGAAATTGCCGAACTGACTCGCATGGAGTGGCAGGACTGGTGTGACATGCTAGATGTCCGCGTAGCAAGCAAAGCCGCCCCCCCTCAGCCGACACAACACACAGAAGATCCTAAACTGCAGACGGAGCCATCCGCGCCTCAGGACCTGCCAGCCGAGCCACTCCCAGTTGCCAGCCATCCGCTGCGGATCCTCATTGCCAGCGCCAACGAGCTCCAGTGCAACATGCTGAAGAAGGCACTGTTACCCACTGGCCACGAACTCCATTTCGTCGACAACGGGAAGAAAGTGCTTGAGGCATTCTCCCGGATCAATCCACATGTGGTCATCGTCGACTGGCTGGTGCCTGAGATGGATGGGCTCGCGGTTTGCCGCGCACTGCGCATCGATCCCACCGGCGAGAAAATCTACTGTATGATCGTTAACCAGTTCGAAGATGAACGCCGCAAGATTGATGCGTATGAGGCGGGAGCTGACTTCGTCCTGCATACGCCGATCAGCCCCAAACTCCTCAACGCTCAACTGACCATCGCCCAAAGATACGCCAGAATCCACGGCAATCAGTGAGGTTTAAAACATGTTGATGCGTCTCCGGCTGGCCATCACCCAGTGGTCGACCAGCTT